>JAXDQC010000021.1:0-21046 GCA_034668045.1 Betaproteobacteria bacterium
TGGACGGCGTAGGTCGTGTAGGCGCCGATCATGATCAGCTCGCCGTGCGCCATGTTGATGACGCCCATGAGGCCGTAGGTGATGGCGAGGCCGAGCGCGGCGAGGAGCAGGATCGAGCCGAGGCTGACGCTCGTGAAGGCGACGCCGAGCCACTCGCCCCAGGCGAGGCGCGAATCGACGGCGCGCAGGCTTTTCTGCGCCTCGCGCCTTATGTCCTCGTTCTCGTCAGCGGTCACTTGCATCAGCAGCGTGCGCGTGTTCGGGCTGGGCGAATCGGCGAGGCGGCGGATCGCCGCGATGCGCGCTTCGGGCGAGCCGGTCTTCAGCTCCATCGAGGCGGCGATGACCTCGAGCGTCGCCTTGATCTCGGCGTCGCGCTCGGCCGCGAGCGCCTTCTTTACCAGCGGCAGCACCGCCTCGCCCGCACCCGTGGCGAGCTGCTTCGCCGCCTCCAGCCGCTCGGCGCGATCGGCCGAGAGCAGCCGGAAGGCGGAGAGCGCGCCGGCGATCTCCTTGCGCAGCCGGTTGTTGACCATCACCTCGACCTTCTTGCCGTCGAGCTCGACCTCGCCTCCCGCCGCCGACCGGAGCAGGTCGGCGGCCTTCGGATCGCCTTCGGCGAGCAGCGCGGCGATCGCTTGGATGCGCTCGTCGCCTTCGCCGTTCACCAGCTTGTCGACGGCGGCGCGATCGAGAGCGAGAGCCGGAAGGGATATGAAAAAGGCCGCGACGAAGGCGGCCTTGGTTGCGCTCAGGCGCACGTCACATCTTCTTGTCGGCCATCAGCGCGGGCTCGTCCTTCTTCTTGTCGTTGCCGGCGATGAACGGGCTCCATGGCTGCGCCTTCACCGGGCCCTTGGTCTTCCACACCACGTTGAACTGGCCGTCGGCCGTGACCTCGCCGATGAATACCGCTTTGTAGAGATGGTGGTTCTTCTCGTCCATTTTGGAGGTGATGCCCGAGGGTGCGGTGAACGTCTGGCCGGCCATGGCCGCGGTGACCTTCGCCACATCGAACGTCTTCGCCTTCTCCACCGCCTGCTTCCACATGTAGATGCCGATGTAGGTCGCTTCCATCGGATCGTTGGTGAGCGGCTTGTCCTTGTGGCCGGCGATGTTCTTCGCCTTGGCGTAGGCAGCCCACTTCTTCGTGAACGCATCGTTGGCGGGTGCCTTGATCGACATGAAGTAGTTCCACGCCGCGAGGTGGCCGACGAGCGGCTTGGTGTCGACGCCGCGCAGCTCCTCCTCACCGACCGAGAATGCCACCACCGGCACGTCCGTCGCCTTCAGGCCCTGGTTGCCGAGCTCCTTGTAGAAGGGCACGTTCGAGTCGCCGTTGATGGTCGAGACCACCGCGGTGCGCTTGCCTTCCGAGGAGAACTTCTTGATCTTGGCGATGATGGTCTGGTAGTCGGAGTGCCCGAACGGCGTGTACTCCTCCATGATGTCCGCGTCGGAGACGCCCTTCGACTTCAGGAACGCGCGCAGGATCTTGTTGGTGGTGCGCGGATACACGTAGTCGGTTCCGAGCAGCACCCAGCGCTTCGCACCGCCGCCGTCGGCCGACATCAGGTACTCGACCGCCGGGATGGCCTGCTGGTTGGGGGCCGCGCCGGTGTAGAACACATTGCGCGAGATCTCCTCCCCCTCGTACTGCACCGGATAGAAGAGCAGGCTGTTCAGCTCCTCGAACACCGGCAGCACCGACTTGCGCGAGACCGAAGTCCAGCAGCCGAACACCGCGGCCACTTTCTCCTGGGTGATGAGCTGGCGCGCCTTCTCCGCGAACAGGGGCCAGTTCGACGCCGGGTCGACAACCACCGGCTCGATCTTCATGCCCATCACGCCTCCCTTGGCGTTGATCTCCTCGAACGCCATCAGCGCCACGTCCTTCAGCACCGTCTCGCTGATCGCCATCGTTCCCGACAGCGAATGCAGGACGCCCACTTTGACTGTCTTCTGCTGCGCGATGGCCTGTGACGCGGCTCCGAGCCCGGTGATGGAGGCGGCAAGCGCAAGCGCTTTGACGAATGAACGACGTTTCATTGGTTCTCCCCGTGTGTGGACTTCACAGGGTTCATCGCACGGACCATGCCATGGCCCTGGACGCCGCAACCAGCTGTTCTGGAAAGCTATTCCAGAATCGATGCACTCACGCGAGCGCACAATGACGGTGCACGTCGCCGCCGCCGCCAGCGACGACGTGCACCAGGATCGAGCGTTAAGGCGCGGCCTTCTTCTTCGCCGCGGGCTTGGTGTTGTCTTCCTGCGGCCAGTAGTAGTTCGCGGCGAACGAGTACGGCGGAAACATGTAGCGCTTGGCCGGCACGACCTTGGCCGCGTACTCACGCTGCGAGTCGTAAACCTTCTTGAAGGTGGGGCTCTTGGCCGAGTTTTCCTTCGCCACTTCGTCCCAGGCCTTGAGCGAGGCGATGAGGATGTCGGGCGGCGTGCGCCGGATCTGCACGCCGTGCTTCTTCACCAGCTCTTCGATCGCCTCGGCATTGTCCTTCTGCCACTTGGTGAGCCAGGTGATGAAGGTGTCCTTCACTGCGGAATTCACCGCCTCCTGCTGCGTCGGCGTGAAAGTCTTCCACACGTCGAGGTTGAAGCCGAGCTCGCCGACCGAATTGTTCTCGTGCATGCCCGGCGTGTAGTGGTACTTGAAGACGCTCTGCAGGCCGAGGCGCAGGTCCTCGACCCCGCCGACCCACTCGGCGCAATCGATCACGCCGCGCTGCGCGGCCGGTACGATCTCTCCGCCCGCCATGTTGACCACGCTCATGCCCATCCTCGCGTAGACCTCGGCGTTGAGGCCGGTCTGGCGGCACTTCAGGCCCTTGATGTCGGCGACGCTGCGCAAGGGCTTCTTGAACCAGCCGAACGCCTGCGGGCTCGAGGGATGCGCGGGCCAGACGATGACGTTCAGCTTGAGGTCGTTCTGGTAGAAGTCGCGCCACATCTGCAGGCCGCCGCCGACGTACAGCCAGCCCAGCCAGTCCATGTGGTCCATGCCGAAGGGTCCGCCCGGAGGCCCGGCGAAAAGCGCCGCTGCGGGGCTCTTTCCCACCCAGTAATACGAGATCGCGTGCCAGCCATCGAGCACTTTCTTGTTGGTCGCGTCGAGGACCTCGAAGGGCGGCACGATCTGACCCGCCGGCATCGCCTCGATCTTGATGCCGCCCTGGGTCAGCTTGTCGACCCGCTCGCCGAACATCTTGAAATGCTCCTGCAGGGTGTTGCTCGCCGGCCAGGTGGACTGCATCTTCAGCGTCTTCGATGCCGGCGCCTGCGCGTTCGCGGCAAAGCTGAAAGCGGCCGCGGCTAGGACAAGTAGTTTCATGCTGGTCTCTCCCCTTGAGGCGCATGACGCTAAACCTCGCTTTCGGGGCCGTCAATGGGAACTCGCTGCGCCTTGCGGCGGTGCACGCCGCGCCCTCCCGCAGTGCGGCGGCACGGCGCTTGCAGGTTCCTGTTCTCGAAAGGAGATTCCCCCATGCGTAAATTCATTCCCTTCCTCTTTTGCGGTTTCGCTGCCCTGTCTTACAGCGCGATTGCGGCAGATACTTCCGTCGATGCCGAGGCGCAGACCAAGGCGCAAAGCGGCGCGCCGGTCGGCGCCACCGGCGCGGCTAACGCGGGCGCGGACGTGCGCGGCGACGCGAATCCCGGCGCGGGCACCGCGGCCGACAACGCCGTGAGCGAGAAAAAAGGCAACGAGGTGCACGGCGCGAGCCCGGATTCGCACCAGGCCAATCCGAAGGCCGGCAAGCAGGCGAAGCGCAAGCAGAAGGACGAGTCGGGCGCCGGCGCGACCACCGGCGAGCGCCGCTACTAGGCTAGCTCCACAGCTCCCGGCTGGCGAGGCGCGCGCCCTCGGCGAGCGCCTCGAGCTTCGCCCACATGATGGACGGGTGCACGCGCCGGTGAAACGGCCCCTGCGCAAAGCCGCAGTCGGTGCCGGCCATCACGTTCTCGCGGCCGACAATCTTCGCGTAGCGCGCGAGCCGCTGCGCCACCAGCTCCGGGTGCTCGACGATATTCGTGGCGTGGCTGATCACGCCCGGCACCAGCTTGCGGCCGGGCGGCAGCTTCGCTTTTTCCCACACGCGCCACTCGTGCTCGTGGCGCGGGTTCGCGCCCTCGATGAGATAGGCGCCGGCGCGCACGCGCAGAACCAGGTCGACGACTTCCTTCAACGGCACGTCGGTGACGTGCGGTCCGGGCCAGCTTCCCCAGCAGACGTGGTAGCGCACGCGCTCCTCGGGGATGCCTTCCAGCGCGGCGTTCATCACTTCGACATGCTTCGCCACCCAGCTGCGGTACTGCTGCAGCGTAGCGGGCGGCACCATGCGATCGTAGGTGACGGCGAAGCGCGCATCGTCGAGCTGCAAAAGCAGCCCTGAATCGATGATGGCGCGGTATTCGGTGCGCATCGCCTGCGCGATGGCCCCGAGGCATTCGTCCTCGCTCGCGTAGTACTCGTTCTTGCGGTCCGGAATGACACTCGCCGGCGCGGCGACTGGCAGGAATCCCTGTGCGAGACCGGCCGCCTTCAATGCCGCCTGGAAGTTGGCGATGTCGCGCTGCACTTCGCTTTGGCCGGTGTAGTTGATCGGCCCGACGCAGACCGCGACCGACGGCGCTGCGCCGGCGCTCGCCGGGGGCCCGTCGGCACGGTCGAGCTCGGCGTAGAACTCGGCGAAGCGGGCGCGATCGGCGCCGCGCTGGAAGGGATTCGCGCCGGGCGGCGCCGGGCGGCGCTCGAAGCCGCTCAGGCGCTCGAGCGCATATTGCGACCAGCTGATGGCTTTGCCGAATTCGCCGTCGCTGGGCAGATCGATGCCGGCTTGCGCCTGCCGCCGCACGACTTCGGCGACGCTGCGCGCGAGGCAGGACTGATACGCGCCTTCGTCATAGGCCTGCCCGGATTGCCGCGCGGCGATGAACTTGAGGAGCTCGGGTGGGCGGATCAGGCTCCCGACGTGGGTCGTCAGGATACGTCCATCGCTGCTGGGCATGCAGCAATGGTATTACGGCTGCTGATCGTCCTCGTGGTCGGTGCCCATGGAAACTTCCCGCACCGGACCCGGCGCCTGAGGCGGCACGGGCTTGGCGGGATAGCCGGGAAGCTGCGCGATCGCCGCCGACCAGCTCGAGCGATCCGACGCCGGCGGTGCTTCCTTGTTGTCGTCCTTGGCTTCCATGTGCGCTTAGTGTGATCCGACTTTGCCGCGAGGAGAATGTTCCCCCGTAGTCCGGCTGGCGCGCAAGGCCTGCCACACCCGGCGCGGGGTGGCCGGCATGTCGAAGTGCTGTACGCCGGCCGAACGCAGCGCGTCCATCACCGCGTTCATGAGCGCCGGCATCGAGCCGGTCACGCCGCCCTCTCCGACGCCCTTGGCGCCAAGCGGGTTGGTGGCGGTCGGCACCGCATGGTCGGTCACGGTGAGCCCGCCCACCAGCCCGGCGCGCGGCATAGCGTAGTCCATGAAGCTGCCGGTGAGGAGCTGGCCGGACGAGTCGTAGACGCCCTGCTCCAGGAAGATGTGTCCGGCGCCCTGGGTGACGCCGCCCTGCATCTGCCCTTCGACGATCTGATGGTTGATGATGTTGCCGACATCGTCGCAGGCGACGTAAGAGACGATGTCGCATTCGCCGGTCTCGGGATCGATCTCCACCTCGGCGGTGTGACAGCCGTTCGGGAAGGTGGCGCCCACCTTGGGGCGGCCCGTGAAATCGAGGTCGAGCCGACCCGGATAGGCTTTTGCCAGGTCGTCGATGCGCACCTTGCGGTCGGTTCCCTTGATGCGGTAGGTCCCCAGCTCGAACTCGATGTCCTGCACCGCGCTCTCGAGGTGATCGGCGGCGAGGTTCATTCCGGTCTTGACGATCTCCTGCGAGGCCCAGTGCATCGCGCTCCCCAGGCCGTGCAACGTGCGCGAGCCGCCCGTGGGATTGGCAACGAGGTTGTACTCCGGCTCGGAGGTGCGCAGGCGGATGTGATTCACCGGGATGCCGAGCACGCGCGAAACGATCTGCGCGAAGGTCGTCTCGTGGCCCTGGCCGTGGTTGTGGGACGCGGTGCGCAGCGTAACGGTGCCGTCGGGTTCCCAGTTGACGAGCGCCTGATCGTGGGGCGCGAAACCGCCGGGGGCGGTCATCTCGATGTAAGTGGCCATCCCGCGGCCGCGCAGCTTGCCGCGCTTCTTCGCCTCTTCTTTCCTTTGCGCAAAGGAATTCCAGCGGGCGGCGTCGAGCGCCTTGTTCATCACGCGCTCGAAATCCCCCGAGTCGTACTCGGAGCCGCCCACCAGCTTGTAGGGCATCTTCGCCGGCGGGATCATGTTGCGTCGGCGGAATTCCGCCGGGTCGAGACCGAGCTCGCGCGCAGCCTCGTCAATGAGGCGCTCGAGCGCATACGAGGCGACCGGCCGTCCGGCGCCGCGATAGGCGGCGGTGGGAACGGTATTGGTGAGAACGAGCCGGCCTCGCACGTGGACCGCCTGAACGTCGTAGACGCCGCAATTCACGTTGACCAGGCCGAGCGTGTTGACCACCGCGCCGGTGAAGACGACGTAGGCGCCCATGTTGGAGAGGTAGTCGAAGCGCATGCCGAGGATGCGGCCATCCTTGTCCAGCGCCAGTTCGCCGCTGTGATGAATATCGCGCGCCTGCTCGTCGCCGAGGAACACCTCCGAGCGCGTGCCGACCCACTTCACCGGGCGCGCGAGCTTCTTCGCGGCGTAGAGGAGCGCGCCGTATTCCGGATAGGCGTTGAAGCGCACGCCGAAGCCGCCGCCGACTTCCTCGGCGACGACCCGGACCTTCTCGGGCGGCACGCCGAGGACGGCCGAGAGCTGCCCGCGCATGGGGCCCACGCCCTGCGTGGTGGCGTGCAGGAAATAGAGGTCTTTGCCAGCATCGTAGGACCCCATGGCCGCGCGCGGCTCCATCGGATTGCCAATCACGCGCGAGTGGTAGGCGGCGAGCTTCACGACCTTCGCCGCGCGTGCGAACGCGGCGTTGGTCGCGGCTTCGTCGCCGCCGACGAAATCGAGCACCAGATTGCCTGGCGCGCCAGGGTGGAGCTGGGGAGCACCCGGCGCCATCGCCTCCGCGGCCGTGGTCACGGCGGCCAGCTCCTCGTACTCGACGATCAGCGCCTCGGCGGCGTCCTGCGCCTGCGCCGCGGTCTCCGCGACGATCAGGGCGACCGGCTCGCCCACGTGGCGCACCACTTCATGGGCGAGAGACAGGCGCTGCGCAAGGCGCTGGTCGGAGCCGTCCTTCCACTTGAAGGGCGCCGCGGCCGGAATTGCCTTGAGGCCCGCCTGCACCAGCTCGCCGCCGGTAATGACCGCGATCACGCCGCGGCTTTTCGAGGCTTCTTCTTTTTGAATCGAAACAATTTTCGCGTGCGCGCGATCCGAGCGCACGAAATGCCCGTACGCCTGGCCGGGCAGGTTCCAGTCGGAGACATAGCGTCCCCGACCAGTCAGCATGCGGTCGTCTTCGAGCCTGCCTTTCAACATGCGCGGATTCTAAACGCTGAGCTAGCGACCGGTCCGCGTTTTCACAAACGCCGCGAGCGCCTGGATTTCCTGGTTCTGCGGCTGCTTGCGCAACATTTCGTCGACCACGGGACGCATCTCGTCGTAGAGCCGGTACTCGTCGAGGGTCGCATACAGATACAGCTCGGGCGTCAGGTCGTCCGCCGGCAGCTCGCGGCGCAGCGTCTGGTACGTCGCGCGGGCGTCCTGGATGATGACGTCGTCCATCGCCGTGCGATCGGACCGCATGGCGCGCAGGCCCACGCCGCCCAGCCGCGCGTTCTGCATCAGCTGCGGCACGCGGGCGATACGCAGGGGAACGGTCGCCGGCAACTGCGTCACCTCGGCCGGCTTGCCCTTCTGCGCCTTGCCTTCCTGGACGCCGGCGACGAAGCTCGCCGGCCCCTGCCAGCGTTCCTGCCGCCCGCCGTGCACGTAGACGACGCGCAGCTGACTACCGCTGGCTAGGTCGAAGCGGTCGCCCTCGCGCACACGCATGAACGGGCTGACTTTCGCCGGCGCGCCGCCCTGCGCGGCATAGGTGACCTCGCCGCTCACCAGGTTGACGACGCCGACATCGTCCTGCGCCAGGACCGTCGTCGACCCAGCGATGAAGAGAATGAACAGTGCGAACCGCATTCAGGGATTCTCGTCCACGCCGACGACTTCGTAAACGGTGATGGCCTCAGTTCGCCCTCTCACTGTGACGCTCTGCACTCGGCCGGTGCGCACTCCGGCGCCCGCGGCCCTGACGGTCGCTTCCGCGGCCAGAATCGAGCAATTCAGGTCCTTGGTCAGCCCTTCCAGGCGCGAAGCCGTGTTGACCGTATCGCCGATCGCCGTGAACTCCTTCCGCTTCGGCGTGCCGATATCGCCGATCACGGCCTCGCCCGTCGCGATGCCGATGCCGGCGCCGAAAGGCGGCAGACCGCGCCCGGGGAAGCGGTGCTCCATCCACTGCGAGAACGCCGCCGCCTCGCGCGCCATCCCGAGCGCCGCGCGCAGCGCGCGCCGGGCGTGATCCGGGTATTGCACCGGTGAGCCGAACACCGCCATGACCGCGTCGCCGACGTATTTGTCCACGGTGCCGCCCTCGGCGAGGATCGGCTCGCACACCCGGGTGAAGTAGGCATTCAGCATCTCCACGACCTCGCGTGCCGAGAGCTTCTCGGACAACGTGGTGAAGCCGCGGATGTCGGAGAAGAGCACCGTGACCGTAAGGGACTCGCCCGCGAGGTCCGGCCGGCGCTCGTCGGCGAGCAATTTGTCCACCACCTCGTCGGAGACGTAGCGGCCGAACATGTCGCGGATGCGCGCGCGCTCGCGCTCCTCGCCCGTCAGGCGCAGCCCGAGCGTCATGAGAAAAGCGGCAGCGAGTCCGGTGTGCATCTCGGCTACCGGCAGGATCCAGTCGTGACGCAGCGCCAGGAAGGAAAAAGCGGCAACGACCGCTGCAATCGCCAGCGCGGCGGCCAATCCCTTCCAGGCGGCGAGGCGCAGGAAAAGCCAGCTCGCAATCCCCAGGACGACCGCCAGATACGCGAGCTCGAGACCCAATGGCAAAGGCCGCGGATAGCGGCCGGAAAGGATCGTCTCGACGATGTTGGCGTGGACCTCCGCGCCGGTCATCTGCTCGCCGTAGGGCGTGAAGTGCCGGTCGTGCGCGCCGACGTTGTTCGCGCCGATGATCGCCACCCGTCCCTTCAGCGCCTTGACCTCCGGACGCTCTAGCGCATCGGGCTGCAACAAGGTCAGCATCGACACGGTCGGAATCGTCCCCGGCGGACCGGTATAGCCGATGCGATAGCGCAGCGTCTCGCGCGAGAGCGTCGTGCCGCCGAGCCGCCATTCCTGCGCGCCGGCGTCGAGGCCGGCGGCGCGCAGCGCGAGCTGCAGGTTGAAAGCGAGCCCCGGCACGGCGGGATCCGGAATCATCACCGGAAAGAAGCTGCGGATGCGTTTGTCCGCGTCCGGATGCAAATTGGCGATGCCGAGATCGTTTGCGCCGCCAGGCAGGAGCAGCATCTGATCCGCGGGCGGCGCCAGCAGCTCCATCTCGCCGCCCGGCAGCTCGACGAGGTGCGTGATGAGGATCTTGTCGCCGCTCGCGAGCGCTGCCCGCAGCGGCGCGTCGTAGTTGCGCGAGACCTGGCTGTCCGGCAGCTTCAGCTTCTTCAGCCAGCTCTCGGCGCTCACCTGGTAGATGAAGTCGAAGCCGACCGCCTTGACGCCCGCCTTGGTCAGGGTCTGCATGGCCGCAGCCCAATAAGGCGCCCAGAACGCGAGCGGGTCATCCTTGTAGGCAAGCAGCGTCGCGTCATCGACGCTGATAAAGGCGGTGTGGCTCGGCTCGTAGCGCACGCCGGCGAGCGCATGCCAGCGGTCGGAGTAGGCGTTCTCGAGCGCCTGGTGCCACTCGGTGCGCGCCAGGCCCGCCGCGGCCAGGAGCGCCACTGCGGCGATGAGCAGCCAGCGTTTCAGCTTGGCGACAGGGCGACCAGGATGCTGCAGGGCGCGTGGTCGAGCAGCGTCGCGCCGACCGAGCCTTTCCACCAGCGCGCCGCGAACGAGGAGTGCTGGTTATGGCCGACCACGACCAGGTCGACGCCGAGGCCCTTCGCCAGGCGCACCACTTCTTCCACCGGCTCGCCGACGGCGAGATGGCCGGTGGCGTTGAAGCCGCGCTCGCGCAGCGTGCGGATGCCTTCGTCGAGCACCGTCTGCGTGCGCTTCTTCTCCTCTTCGAGCAGCTCTTCGGGAACGAAGCCCTCGGTGAGGAAGAGGCTCGGCGGCATGCTCGCCACGGCGAGGAGGTGCGTCTCGGCGCCGAGGAAGCTCGCCAGGTCGGCGCACTCGAGCAGCGCGCGCTTGCCGTCCTGCGAGCCGTTGTAAGCGAGGAGGATTTTGCGGTACTTCATGGCAACTCCTTATTTTCCGAGGAGCCCGACCCGCTCGATGGTGGCGCGCTCGGCCTTGAAGGTTTCCGCGCCCCATTTCGCATAGTCCTCGCTTGACTGATACCAGCCCGGCTGGTCGAGCTGCGCGAGCAGCTTCAGGTAGTCGGGGTCGTCGAGCGAGCGCTTGAACGCGTCGTGCAAGATCTTCACAACCTGCGGCGACATTCCCTTGGGGCCCACTAAGCCGTAAGGCGAGTTCGAGACCGTGTCGATGCCGAGCTCCTTGACGGTCGGCGCATTCCAGCGCGTGCGCTTGTCGCCGAGCGTCGCGAGCAGGCGCTGCGCGCCGGCATCCACCTGCTTCGCCCACCCCGTGGACTCGACCTGCATCATGACGTGCCCGCCCATCAGGGCGATGGCGCCGTCGGCATAGCCCTTGAACGGCACGTGCAGGAACTCCACGCCCGCCTTGGCCCCCACCTCTTCCATGGCGAGGTGCAGCGAGGTGCCGGTCCCCGGCGTGGCGTAGGACAGCTTGCCCGGATTGGCTTTCGCGTATTCGAGCACGTCGCGGAAGGTCTTGAGCGGCGAATCGGCGCGCACGACGACGCCGAAGGTGTAGCCGGCGAGGCCGATGATGTAGGTGAAGTCGGTGACCGGGTTCCAGTCCACCTTCTGCATGTGCGGGGCGCGGAACGCCGAGATGGTCAGCTGCGAGATCGTGTAGCCATCGGGCTGCGCGGTCTTGGCCATCGTGGTCGGCCCGTTGTTGCCGCTGCCGCCGGGACGGTTCTCGATCACGAGGTTCTGGCCGAGGTGCTTCGCGGTGACCTCGCCGAGCTTGCGGAAGTAGATGTCAGTGGTGCCGCCGGCAGGCCAGGGAACGATCAGCGTGACGGGCTTCGACGGGAACGACTGCCCGAGCGCCGCCGTAGCGGCGAGCAGCAGCGCGGCCAAGAGACCCAGACAAAGTCGTTTCATTCCTGCCCTCCTCCTCCGGCGGATAATATCAACTTTCCCCCCATGCTCGACGTTTCCCGCACCGACTTAGTGACCGGCGTCGCCGGCGCCGGCACGATGGGCCGCGGCATCGCGCAGGTGCTGGCGCAGTGCGGCGCGCGCACCCTGCTGTTCGATGCGCAGCCCGGCGCGGCGCAGAAGGGCAAGGCGGCGATCGGCGAAGCGATGGGCAAGCTCGCCGAAAAGGGACGCTTCAAGCCGGCGGAGGTCGACGCGACGCTGGGCCGCATCGAGGTGCTCGACAAGCTCGAGCGCTTTTCTGCCTGCCACGTGGTGGTCGAGGCGATCGTCGAGGATCTGGGCGCAAAAAGAGCATTGTTCTCGCAGCTCGAGGGAATCGTCGCCGAGGGTTGCGTGCTCGCCTCGAATACCTCTTCGCTGTCGGTGACGGAGATGGCCGCCGCCTGCAAGCGCCCCGAGCGAGTCGCCGGCTATCACTTCTTCAATCCGGTGCCGGTAATGAAGATCGTCGAAGTCGTCGACGGCGTGCTCACCGCATCCTGGGCCACCGATGCGCTGACGGCGCTCGCGCGCCGCTTCGGCCACGAGCCGATCCGCTGCAAGGACACGCCCGGCTTTGTCGTCAACCACGCCGGCCGCGCCTTCGTCCCCGAGTCGCTGCGCGTGCTGTCCGAGGGCGTCGCCGACTTCGCCACCATCGACCGCATCCTGGTCGACGCGGCGGGCTTTCGCATCGGGCCCTTCGGCCTGATGGATCTCGTCGGCCTCGACGTCGCCCACGCGGTGATGAAGTCGATGTACCAGCAGTATTTCGAGGAGCCGAAGTACCGGCCTTCGTTTCTTTCCGAGCCGCGCGTCGCGGCGGGCCTCCTCGGCCGCAAGACGCGGCGCGGCTGGTACAGCTACGGCGGCGACGGCGCGGCGGAGAAGATCCCCGAGGCGCCGGTGCCGACCTCGACGCCGAAAACGGTCTGGGCCGTGCCCGAGCTCCAGGAATTGATTTCCCTTGGCAAAAGCAAGGACGCCGAGGTCTGCTTCGTCGCCCCGCTGGGCAAGGACGTGACGACCGCAGCGATCGAGCTCGGCCTGGACCCGTCGCGCACGGTCGGCGTCGACCCGCTGTTCGGCTTTGCCAAGCGCCGCACGCTGATGGTCAACCCGGCGACGCGAAAGGACGTGCGCGCGGCCGCCCATGCCCTGCTCGCCTTCGATGGCGTGCCGGTCTCGGTGATCAACGACTCGCCGGGATTCGTGGCCCAGAGAGTCGTCGCCCACATCGTCAACGTCGGCTGCGACATCGCGCAGATGCGCATCGCCGCGCCCGACGATCTCGACCGCGCGGTGGTGCTCGGCCTCGGCTATCCTAGGGGCCCGCTGGCGATGGGCGATGCGCTGGGCCCGAAGCGAGTTTTCGAGATCCTGCAGTCGATGCACGAAATTTTCCAGGAGCCGCGCTACCGGCCCAGCCCATGGCTGCGGCGCCGCGCACAGCTCGGCCTTTCCCTTCTGACCCCGGAGTAACGAAGATGCTCGACGCCTACATCTACGACGGATTGCGCAGCCCGATCGGCCGGCACGCCGGCAAGCTCGCGCCGCTGCGCCCCGACGATCTCGTCGCCGAAGTGCTCAAGGAGGTGGTGTCGCGCAACAAAGTCGATGCCGCGGAGATCAGCGACGTCGTTCTCGGCTGCGTCAACCAGGCGGGCGAGGATTCGCGCAATGTCGCGCGCTTTGCCGCCCTGCTTTCGGGCCTGCCAGCCACGACGCCCGGCGTGACCGTCAACCGTCTGTGCGCGAGCGGCCTGCAGGCCGTGGTCGACGCGGCGCGAGCGGTCACCTGCGGCGAAGGCGACCTCTACGTCGCCGGCGGCGTCGAGAGCATGAGCCGCGCGCCGTACGTTTTCTCCAAGGCCGACTCGCCCTACAGCCGCGAGATGAAGATGTTCGACACCACGATCGGCTCGCGCTTCCCGAATCCCCGCGTGGTGAAGCAGTATGGCAACCACGCCATGCCCGAGACCGGCGACCACGTCGCCAGGGACTTCGGCGTCTCGCGCGAGCAGGCCGACGAGTTCGCGCTCGCCTCGCAGCAGAAATACGCCACGGCGGAGAAGGAAGGCTTCTACAAGGGCGAGATCCACGCGATCACGATCCCCTCCCGCAAGGAGACGATCACGATGAGCGCCGACGAGCACCCGCGTCGCGACGCGACCATGGAGGCCCTGGCGAAATTGAAGCCGCTGCACGAGGGCGGCGTCGTCACCGCCGGCAACGCCTCGGGCATCAACGACGGCGCCGCTGCGCTGCTGATCGGCTCGCGCGCCTGGGGTTCCAAACATAATAAAAAACCCATGGTCAAAATCCTCGCCGCGGCGAGCGCCGGCGTCGAGCCTCGCATCATGGGCGTCGGCCCCGCCTATGCCATTCCCCGCGCGCTGGAGCGGGCGAAGCTGCAGCTCAAGGACATGGACATCATCGAGATCAACGAGGCATTCGCCAGCCAGGTGCTCGGCTGTCTGAAGCTGATGAACGTCGACTTCAGGGATCCGCGCGTCAACCCGAACGGCGGCGCGATCGCCATCGGCCATCCGCTCGGCGCCTCGGGCGCGCGCCTCGCGCTCACCGTCGCGCGCGAGCTGCAGCAGTCGGGCGGCAGGTACGCGGCGGTGTCGCTTTGCATCGGCGTCGGCCAGGGCCTCGCCGTGATTCTCGAGCGCGTGCAATGAAGCGCGAAGAGATGAAGGCGAAGTTCGCCTGGGACGATCCGCTGCTGCTCGAGAAGCAGCTTTCCGAAGACGAGCGCATGGTGCGCGACGCCGCGCGCACCTATTGCCAGAAGAAGCTCGCCCCCCGGGTGCTCGATGCCTTCAGACACGAAAAGACCGATCCCGCCATCTTTCGCGAGATGGGCGAGCTCGGCATGCTCGGCCCGACCATCCCGGCGCAATACGGCGGACCGGAGCTGAACTACGTCTCCTATGGCCTGATCGCACGCGAGGTCGAGCGCGTCGATTCGGGCTACCGCTCGATGATGAGCGTGCAATCCTCGCTGGTGATGCTGCCGATCTTCGACTTCGGCACCGAGGCGCAGCGCAAGAAATACCTGCCCAAGCTCGCCACGGGCGAATGGATCGGCTGCTTCGGCCTCACCGAGCCGAACCATGGCTCCGACCCCGGCTCGATGGTGACGCGCGCCAAGTCGGTGAAGGGTGGCTACAGCCTTACCGGCTCGAAGATGTGGATTTCCAACTCGCCGATCGCCGACGTGTTCGTCGTCTGGGCGAAGGACGATGAAGGGGCGATCCGCGGCTTCATCCTAGACAAAGGCATGAAAGGCCTTTCCGCGCCGGCGATCCACGGCAAGGTCGGCCTGCGCGCCTCGATCACCGGCGAAGTGGTGATGGACAACGTCTTTTGCCCGGAGGAGAACGCCTTCCCCGAGGTGCGCGGCCTGAAGGGGCCGTTCACCTGCCTGAATTCCGCGCGCTACGGCATCGCCTGGGGCGCGCTCGGCGCGGCAGAAGATTGCTGGCATCGCGCGCGGCAGTACGTGCTCGATCGCAAGCAGTTCGGCCGTCCGCTCGCCGCGAATCAACTGGTGCAGAAAAAGCTCGCCGACATGCAGACCGAAATCACCCTTGGCCTGCAGGGCTGCCTGCGCCTCGGGCGCATGAAGGACGAAGGCACGGACTCGGTCGAGATCACCTCGATCATGAAGCGCAACTCCTGCGGCAAGGCGCTCGACATCGCCCGCGTCGCGCGCGACATGCTCGGCGGCAACGGCATCTCCGACGAGTTCGGCGTGATCAGGCACGTGGTCAACCTCGAGGTGGTCAACACCTACGAGGGCACGCATGACATCCATGCGCTGATCCTCGGCCGCGCCATCACCGGCATCCAGGCGTTCACCTAGTCTGCTGTTCGGCAAAGCCAAGGATCCCACCACCGACTGGCCGGCCGCCGGGCAGGCTCCGACGCTCGACCTGCAGCGTTGCGCGGTCGGGCCCCTGCGCCTCGGCGATCCGCTGGAAAACGCCAGAGCCTTCGGCCGGCCGAACCGATTTCGCGACGGGTATCTCCAGTACGAAACCTTTGAGCTTGAATTCAAGGGCGGCCGGCTGGTCGCGGTGAAATTCGACATCGACGAAGGCTCGAGCGTCGATGTCGCCGGCGACATCCGCCTTTCGCGCGCGGTAAAGCCGCTGGACGTGCAGACCTGGTTCGGCGAGCCGGCGTCGGACTCGACCGACGGCGGCAAGCTGCGCTGGATCGACTTCGAGCGCGACGGCGCGACGCTCGCGCTCGAGTTCACCGACGAGCGACTCAGCTGCGTGCAGCTCTACGCGGAGGGCTATGCATGAAACCCCGCATCACACTGATCACCCTGGGTGTCGACGATCTCGAGCGTTCCGTTCGCTTCTACCGCGACGGCCTGGGCTGGAAGACCGAGGGCATCGTCGGCAAGGAATTCGAGCATGGCGCGGTCGCGTTCTTCGACCTGTTGCATGGCTTGAAGCTGGCGCTCTGGCCGCGCAGGAGCCTCGCGCACGATTCCGGATTGCCGCTCGGCAAGCCGAGCTCGACTGATATCTACCTGGCGCACAACGTGCGCTCGCAGGCGGAGGTGGATACGGTGATGGCGGAGGCAACAGCCGCCGGCGCGACCATCGTCAAGCCGGCGCACAAGACCTTCTGGGGCGGCTACTCAGGCTACTTCTCGGATCCGGACGAGCACCTGTGGGAAGTGGCTTGGAATTCGCAGCTTCTTCCCGAAGACTAGGCAGGCTATGAAGGCAAAGCGCCTGCTCGCCGCATTCGGCTTCACGTTGCTGTTGCTCATTCTGATGGTGCTTGCCTTCGGCATAGTCGCCAATACCTATCGCTATCCGGAGCGGCCTCCGAAATGGCTGGTGACGATGGTGTTTGGGTCGTTCTCCTGGCCGTTTGCGGCGTTCAATGATCTGCTTCCCAACACCGACTGCACCGACGGCTACGACGCATGCGGCGGCAGCACGTCCGCCCACCTGGCATCGGCGGCGACCGTCGTCCTGTCGTACTGCGCCGTCTTCTACGCTCTCCTGTCCGCGTGGGCGCGGCGCCAAAGAAAAAAGGGAACCGGGCGCTAGCCGGGTTCCCTTCTGCTGCAACAGGCCTACGGCTTACCGCACGCCGAAGCGCATCGCCGGAGCACCCGCCTCGTGCGCGCCGACATCCGGTCCGGCGCCAAGGAAGCTGTCGTTGAAGTTCGGCAGGCGGACCGCGGTGTCGTAGCCGCGGCTGGTCGGCGCGAGCTGGTACATCCCGCCCGCTCCGCTCGTCGCGCCGTTGCCCGACGCGTAGACCGGCATGCCGACGAAACCGCGCTGCTCGGCGCCCGAGTACGGCGTCATGCTGCCGTTCGAGAGATCGTAGTCGAAGCTGTTCTCCGACCCGCCGATCACGCCGATCGCCATGCCGCCCGAGCTCGATACGTTCCAGTTATTGTTGCGCGACACGGTATTGGTCATCGGCTCGCCGGTGTTGCCCTTGATGCCCTCGTTGGCGCCCGCACCGCCGCTTGGCTGCAGCAGCGTGTTGTGCAGGAAGTAGCGCCGGCCGCCGCCGTAGCCCGCCTTCTGGCCCGACTTGCCGAACGTGCCGCCGCGGTTGTAGACGTTGCGGAACACATAGAACGGTCCGGTGTGGGTCACGGTGCTCGCCACGGCGATGTACGTGTCATCGATGTAGTTGCCCCAGATCCGCACGTTCTTGTTGGCGCCCTCGGACTCGATGCCGTCATCGTAGGTATTGGCGATGCGATTGCCGTAGATGTCGGTATCCGAGTTCGGAAAGCCCTTGGTCGAGAAGTTCTCGCCGCCGCCGATGCCGTCGTTGAAGTAATGGCCGGACGAGCTCCAGATCTCGTTGTAGCGGAACACGTGGTTGCCGCCGCACTCGATGAACGAGATCGCCTGCGGGCCTTCCGGATGGGCCGTCGACCAGCTGTTCGAGCCGTAGCGCGGATCGTGCATGCGGTTGTTCTGCACCACGACGCGCTCGAGGTTGAACGAGCTGGTGCAGCGCGCCTTCACCGCCGCCTCCATGTCGAGGCCAAGGCTGCCGCCGCGGCTGCGACCCCAACCCGAGATGTCGTTGTTCTCGATCACGACGTCATGCGCGCCCTGGGCGAGCTGGATGGCGTCCATGCGGGCGCCTTTCAGCGTCAGGCCGCGGACGATGACATACGGAGCGGAAATCTTGATGTTGAAATCCGCGCCGTTCGCCGCGTCGCGCACCGTGCCGGCCGCGCCCGTGTACAGGACGTAGCCGCTCGGCGAGCCGCCTTCGGTGATGTTGAGCTGGCCGGAGCCGCCTGTCACCTGCACGGTCCTCGCGATCGGGAACTGCTCGCTCCAGGTCTTGACCGTCGTCTGCGCCACCGGCGTCTTGCCGGCCAGCGCGAAACGCACTTCATAGTCTGTCCCCGGCGTGAGATGTACCAGGCTGCCGCGGCATTCGTTATTGCGCGAGTCGTACCAGAGCGACATGCCGCTCTTGTACGCGCTCTCGCCGGCCTTGCGGTAGCTGACGTCGCATCCTGCCGAGCCGGGGTTCGACGGCGGCGTCCAGTAGAGGCCGACCGACTCGAATGTCGCGATGCCCTTGCCTCCCGCCGGCAGGCTGCCAGTCGGCGGAGGCGTCGGGTCGCCGCCCGGCGGCGGGGAACCCTGGTTTTGCACGTTCACGCTGATCACATCCGCACGCGAAGCGCCGCTCGACGTGTAGGCGACCGCCTTCAGCTGATGTGCACCGTTCGCGAACTTCGTCGTGTCGAGCTGGCACTGCATGCCGTCGCTCATCGTGCTGTCGGTGTTGAGCGCGGTGCCGTCCATGAAGAACTGCACGCGGGAAACACCCGCGCCTGCGACATAGCAGGTCGCGCCGGACAGCGTTCCGGATACGGTATTGCCGGTGCGCGGCGCCTTGAACCAGACGTCGAGCGAGCCCGAGGTGGGCGGCGGCGTAGATACGGCTTGCGCCTCGAGGGGCAGCACAGCGCAGACCGCGAGCGCGGCCATGGTGTTGATCAACTTCATGAGACCCTCCCTACTTATAGTTGGTACCGTGATACAGGCACGTCGCATGCCAAGCTTCCGGCTCTTGCAAATCAACGACTTGTCGACGGTAGCAATATTTGTTCGTAGGGCATTCACGACAAGCGGAGCTTTCACTTCGCTTACGCGTGCAGCTTCTGCGTCCGCCGGGGCGTCGCTCGCGGCCGACGATAATGGCGCCCGCTCATGTCGCTCGACTTCCTCCGCGCCGACGTAGTCGGAAGCCTGCTGCGTCCGGCGGCGTGGCGCGAAGCGCGCGCGGCCTTCGACGACGGACGAATGACGGAGAAGGAGTTCCGGCGCATCGAGGATGAAGCGGTGCGCGACGCGATCCGCTTCCAGGAGAGCCTCGGCCTCGAGGTCGTGACCGACGGCGAAATCCGCCGCTTGAATTTCCAGGACAGTTTCGGCGCCGCGGTGAGCGGCTTCGCGGCGAGCGCGACGACGCTGCGCGCCACCGAGGCGCGCGTCGCCGGCGGCAGCGCGATGGCGCGCTTCGACATGCCCGACCTGCACCAGCACGGCCCGGCGGTGACGCGGCGGCGGCCGGCGGTGCGGCGCCTGAAGCTCGAGAGGAACGTGCTGCTCGAGGAATATCGCTTCGCCAGGGGGGCGGCGAAGAAGCCGGTGAAGGTGACGCTCATCGGCCCCGACCGGATCGGCCAGCGCTTCGCGCACGAGGAATCGCGGCCGGTCTATGCCGACGCCGACGCCTTCCTCGCAGACGTGGTGGCGATCGAGCGGCAGATGATTGCGGCGGTGGCCGCCGACGGCTGCCGGTATGTGCAGATCGATGCGCCTGGCTACACGGCGTACGTCGACGGCCCGTCGCTCGAAGCGATGCGCAGCCGCGGCGAGGATCCGATGCGCAACTTCGAGCGCTCGCTCGCCGCGGACGCCGAGGTGATGCGCGGCTTCGACGGCGTGACCTTCGGCATCCATCTTTGCCGCGGCAACCAGCACAGCATGTGGCACCGCGAAGGCCACTACGACGCCATCGCCGAGCGCCTGTTCAATGCCCTGCCGCACCAGCGCTTCCTGCTGGAATACGACAGCCCGCGCGCGGGCAGCTTCGAGCCATTGCGCCATGTACCGAAGGGCAAGGTCTGCGTGCTCGGCCTCGTCAGCACGAAGGTGGCGGAGCTGGAGACGCCCGACGCTCTGGCGCGCCGGATCGATGAGGCCGCCCGCTATCTGCCGCTCGAGCAGCTGGCGCTCAGCCCGCAGTGCGGCTTCGCCTCCGACGTCGCCGGCAATCGCATCACCGAGGACGACCAGAGGCGCAAGCTCGAGGTCGTGGTCGAAACTGCGCGCCTAGTTTGGGGCTAGGGTTTTCGGCTACGGGCGCGGATGTCGGTGACGAGGATGGTGAGCACCAACGCAAGGCCGCCGATCGCGGCGCCGAGAAAGAGCAGGATGGCGATGCCGGGATAGCCGAAGAGGATGAACGACGTAGGCACGTCCATCAGCAACGCCGCGCCGACGATGAGCGAGGCGAGCACCAGCCCGAGCGTGATCCGGTTCGCCACCTTCTGCAGCCCTTCCATCAGCCGCGCCTCGTCGAAGGCGTGCACGCGCACCTGCAGGTCGTTGTCGGCGATCCGGTTGAGGATGCGGCTGACGCGGTCCGGCAGGCGGACGAAGAAGTTCTTCAGATCGACAGCCGCGCTGAAGATCGATCCGGCGGACAGGTCGCGCATCATTCGCTCGCGCGTAATTTCCGCGGCGTGGCGGCGGATCGCCGCGTTGGGATCGAAGCGCGGAGCCAGCGTGCGGCCGATTTCGTCGAGATTGAGCAGCGTCTTGCCGATCATCGCCAGCTCGGGCGGCAGCGCAAGGCCGTTGTCGCCCGCCGCCTTGAGCAGCATCAGCAGAGTGCGGCCGACCTGCGGCTGGTGCAGCGTCACCTCCTGGTGCTGCGCGACGATGTCGGTGATGGCGCGGCGGAAGCGTCGCTCGTCGGCGCCCTGCTTGCGCTCAGCCAGCAGGATCAGGACGCCCGCGGCGTCGTCGGGCCGGTTGTCGCTTACCGCGAGCAGCAGCTGCAGCAGCCGGTCGTCGAGGCCCGGCGGCACGCGCCCCACCATGCCGAGATCGATGAGCGCAAGCCGGCCATCGTCCATCAGCAGCACATTGCCCGGATGCGGGTCGGCGTGGAACATGCCGTCGCGCAGGATCTGCTTGAGATAGGCGCGGAACAGCGCGTCGGCAAGCCGCTCGCCGTCGAGTTCGAGCCGCGCGAGCGGGCCGATCGCGCTGATCGTCGGCCCGGCGACGAACTCCATGGTGAGCACGCGCGCGCTCGACAGCTCGAGGAGGGGCTTCGGCACGAAGATCTCCGGCAGCTCCTCGAGGTTATGGCCGATCGTCGTCAGGTGCATCGCTTCCTGGCGAAAGTCGAGCTCGCGCAGCAGCGAGCGGCGGAACTCCTCGAACATGAGGTGGATGCGAAAGCGCTGGCCGAGCTCCGAGTGGCGATCGAGCAGCGCCGCGACCTCGCTCAGCGCCTCGAGATCCT
>JAXDQC010000022.1:0-5600 GCA_034668045.1 Betaproteobacteria bacterium
CGCCGAGATGGCGGGCAATCTCGAGCGCCTGGTTGTAGCCGCGCTCGCGCAGGCGCTCGCTCGAGAGCGGCACCGGAACGATGCAGTCGATGCCTTGCAGCGAAACTCTTTCCCGGAGGCAGGACGAAAGCAGCCCCGCCAGCGCCAGCTCGCCGCGAAACTTGAGCGCATGCACCAGCGTGTCGGCGGGAAACGCATAGCCGAGCGCGGCGACGGTCGCGTCGTAGCTCGGCGGCTGCGCGAGGCAGCGGCCGCACACCGCGCCCGAGGGCGAGTCGAGCGCGCAGCGCGGGCAGGTGGACGGCGCAAGGCGGGGCAGGTCGGCATCGCATTCGGCGCACAACGTCCCGCTCGCCGCGCCCCGGCAGAGAAAGCAGGTGCCGCCGAACAGCAAGCGGGCGAGATGGGCATGCATGCTATCTTTTCCCCATGTGGACTGTAGCGCAGCTCGCCGCGGACCTCGCCGCGGGAACGACGACGAGCCGCGAGCTGGTCGAAGAGGCCTTCGCGAAGATCGTCGAGCCGGCGGGCGAGGGCAGCCGCGCCTTCATCAAGCTGTACGCCGACGCGGCGCGCGGCGAGGCCGAGTTCGTCGACCGGCTGCGCAAAAGCGGGGTGCGCCGCTCGCCCGTCGACGGCCTGCCGATCTCGGTGAAGGACCTGTTCGATGTCGCCGGCGACGTGACCCGCGCCGGCTCGAAGATCTTCGAGAAGAACCCGCCGGCCAGGGCCGATGCGCCGGCCGTGGCGCGGCTGCGCGCCGCCGGCGCGATCCTGATCGGCCGCAGCAACATGGTCGAGTTCGCCTTCGGCGGCGTCGGCCTCAATCCGCACTACGGCACGCCGAAGAATCCCTACGACCGCGCCACGGGCCGCGTCCCCGGCGGCTCCACCTCCGGCGGTGCCGTCGCTCAGGCCGACGGCATGTGCGTCATGGCGCTCGGCTCGGACACGCGCGGCTCGATTCGCCAGCCCGCCGCGCTTTGCGGCGTGGCCGGCTTCAAACCGACGACCCGCCGCGTGCCGCGCGAAGGCGCGTTCCCGCTCTCCACCACGCTCGACTCGATCGGTCCGCTCGCCAACTCGGTCGCCTGCTGCGCCGTCTACGACGCGATTCGCGCCGGCGAGAAGCCCGACCCGCTGACCGAGCTGCCGGCGAAGGGGCTGCGGCTGCTGCTGCCCCGCTCGAGCGCGCTCGACGACCTCGATACGCACGTGACGCGCACCTTCGTCAGCACGCTCTCGCGCCTGGGCAAGGCCGGCGCGGTGCTGACCGAAGTGAAGGTCCCCGCCTTCGATCGCCAGGCGGAATATTTCAAGAACGGCGGCTTCGCCGGCGCCGAGGCCTATCACATCCACAAGCCCAACCTCGGGCGCGCCGCCGAATTCGATCCGCGCGTCGCCAAGCGGGTGATGATGGGCTGGGAGATGAGCGCCGAGGATTACCTGACGCTCGGCGAGTTGCGGGCGGCGTTCATCCGCGAGGTCGAGGCGCTTGCCGCGCCCTATGACGCGATCCTCATGCCGACCGTGCCGTGCATCGCGCCGACCATCGCCGAGACGCAGGCGAGCGACGAGGACTACTTCCGCTGGAACGCCCGCATCATGCGCAACACCGGCCTGATCAACTTCCTCGACGGCTGCGCGGTGACGCTGCCGGTCCACGCCAAGGGCACGGCGCCGGTCGGCCTGATGGTCTGCGGCACGGCGATGAGCGACCGGCGCACGCTCGCGGTGGCGGCCGCGGTTGAGCACGCCCTTTCCCGGGATTGACAGCGGTCTTGCGCGCCGGCGCTTTTCGCGCGCGGCCGGGACCTACGCCGGCGCCTCGCCGCTCGAGACCGAGGTCGCTTCCCGCATGCTGGAGCGCCTCGATCTCGTCAAGCTCTCGCCGCGACGCATCCTCGACGCCGGCAGCGGTCCGCCGCAGCGGTTGTTCGCGAAGCGCTATCCCAAGGCGCACGCCGTCGCCATCGACTTCTCGCTGCAAATGCTGCGCTCCCGGAAAAAAGGGCTGTTCGAGAGAAACCGCGCCGCCGCGCTCTGCGCCGATCTCGGCGCGCTGCCGCTCGCCGATGGCAGCATCGACTTTGCCTGGTCCAACATGGCGCTGCACTGGCTCGCCGAGCCGCTCGTCGCCTTGCGCGAGCTGCGGCGCGTGCTCGCGCCCGAAGGCCTGCTCATGTTCAGCACGCTCGGCCCCGACACGCTGAAGGAGCTGCGCGCGGCGGCGGGCGCAGCGCGCGTGCACGCGTTCATCGACATGCACGACCTCGGCGACATGCTGGTGGAGTGCGGCTTCTCGGCGCCGGTCATGGACATGGAGATCTTGCAGATCGCTTACAGCGACGCCGACGCGCTGCTCGCCGACCTGCGCCGCTCGGGACAGACCTCGGCGCGGCTCGACCGGCCGCGCGGCCTGGCCGGGCGGCGCTTCGTCGCCGGTCTTCGCTCGGCCCTCGGCGCCGCGCCGCGCGCCACCTTCGAGGTCGTCTACGGCCATGCCTGGAAGGCGGCCCCGCATGCGGTCGAACATGCGAAAACGATTCGTTTTCAACGACGTATTTCTTGAGGAGCGCTTGGCGAATGTGGTACTTTCGCTCCTTTCGTGGATGCCTCCGCTTCCCGCCTGATTCTCAAGCGTAATTGCTCGATGTCTCCGGCCGGTTTGGCGATGGTCGAAGAATAGAAACTGCGCGTTGACGGGGGAATGATGAGCAGTCAGTCGGTTCGCCGGATCTTCTTGCTCGCTTGCGCGTTCGCCGCCGCCGCGGCCTGCGGCGCGGCGCAGGCGCTGGAATGGAACCTGCAGCCCGCGGCCTCGCCCCTCGCCCACCAGATCCACGACCTGCACGAGTACGTCATGATCCTCGTGACGGTGATCTTCGTCGGCGTGTTCGGCTTCATGTTCTACGCCTGCTGGGCGCACCGCAAGTCGAAGGGCCACGTCGCCGCGCAGTTCCACGAGAACACCACGGTCGAGATCATCTGGACCGTGATCCCGGCGATCATCCTGGTGATCTTCGCCTGGCCGGTCACCAAGGCGGTGATCGCCCAGAAGGACACCAGCGCCGCCGACATCACCATCAAGGCGACCGGCATCCAGTGGAAGTGGGACTACGAGTACATCAAGGGCGAGGGCGAGGGCATTCACTTCGTCTCCACGCTCAGCACCCCGCGCGACCAGATCGAGGGTCGCGCGCCGAAGGGCGAGCACTATCTGCTGGAAGTGGAGAAGGACACCGAGATGGTGGTCCCCATCGGCAAGAAGGTGCGCATCCTCACCACCGCCGCCGACGTCGTGCACGCCTGGTGGATTCCGGCGCTCGGCGCCAAGCAGGACGCGATCCCGGGCTTCATCCGCGATACCTGGTTCAGGGCCGACAAGATCGGCACCTACCGCGGCCAGTGCGTCGAGCTGTGCGGCAAGGAGCACGGCTTCATGCCGATCGTGGTGAACGTCGTCTCGCAGGAGGACTACAGCAAGTGGGCGGGCGAGAAGAAAAAGGCGATGCTCGCCGCCGCCGACGACCCGGCCAAGGTCTGGACGCTGCCCGATCTCGTCGCGCGCGGCGAGAGGGTCTACGCCGCGAATTGCGTCGCCTGCCACCAGGCGAGCGGCCAGGGGCTGGCGGCGATGAAGGCTCCGGCGCTGGCCGGCAACAGGTTCGTCACCGGCGGCCACTCGGGGCCGATCGACACGGTGCTGAACGGCCGCCCCAATACCGCGATGCAGGCCTTCGGCAAGCAGCTCTCCGATACCGAAATTGCCGCGGTCATCACCTTCGCGCGCAACTCCTGGGGAAACAAGGCGAACGAACTGCAGCCGGCCGAAGTCAAGGCACGGCGGAAATAAAGGTCAGGAGAAAAGCATGAGCTCGGTCCCCCACGCACACGATCACGACCACGCGCACGGCCACGATCACGGCCATGACCACGATCACGGTCACGGCGGCGGCTACGGCGGTGTCATGCGCTGGATCACCACCACCAACCACAAGGACATCGGCACGCTCTACCTGTGGTTCAGCTTCATGATGTTCATGGTGGGCGGCGTGATGGCGATGGCGATCCGCCTCGAGCTGTTCACGCCGGGGCTGCAGTTCTTCAACCCGGATCTGTTCAACCAGTTCACCACCATGCACGGCTTGATCATGGTGTTCGGCGCAATCATGCCCGCCTTCGTCGGCTTCGCGAACTGGCAGATCCCGATGATGATCGGCGCGCCCGACATGGCGTTCGCGCGCCTCAACAACTGGTCCTTCTGGCTGCTGCCGTTCGCCGCGACGCTGCTCGTGCTGTCGTTCTTCACGCCGGGCGGCGCGCCGGGCGTGGGCTGGACGATGTACGCCCCGCTGACGGTGCAGATGGGCATGGGCATGGACCTGACCATCTTCGCCGTCCACATCCTCGGCATGAGCTCGATCCTGGGCTCGATCAACATCATCACCACCATCCTCAACATGCGCGCGCCGGGGATGACGCTCATGCGCATGCCGCTGTTCGTCTGGACCTGGCTGATCACTGCCTACCTGCTGGTGGCAGCGATGCCGGTGCTCGCCGGCGCGGTCACCATGACGCTCACCGACCGGCACTTCGGCACCACGTTCTTCAACGCCGCCGGCGGCGGCGATCCCGTGCTCTACCAGCACATCTTCTGGTTCTTCGGCCACCCCGAGGTCTACATCATCGCCCTGCCGGCGTTCGGCGTGATCTCGCAGGTGATCCCGGCCTTCTCGAGAAAGCCGCTGTTCGGCTACGCGTCGATGGTCTACGCCACGGCGGCGATCGCGATCATCTCGTTCATCGTCTGGGCGCACCATATGTATACGGTGGGCATGCCGGTGACCGGGCAGCTGTTCTTCATGTACGCGACCATGCTGGTCGCCGTGCCGACCGGCGTGAAGGTGTTCAACTGGGTGGCGACCATGTGGAAGGGCTCGCTCTCCTTCGAGACGCCGATGCTCTTCGCCCTGGGCTTCCTGTTCCTCTTCACGCTCGGCGGCTTCACCGGCCTGGTGCTCAGCATCGTGCCGGTCGACATCCAGCTGCACGACACCTACTACGTGGTGGCGCACTTCCACTACGTGATGGTGGCCGGGGCGCTTTTCGCCGCCTTCGCCGGCATCTACTTCTGGCTGCCGAAGTGGACCGGCAAGATGTACGACGAGACGCTCGGCAAGATCCACTTCTGGCTGACGCTCATCTTCTTCAACATGATCTTCTTCGTGCAGCACTTCCTCGGCATGGCGGGCATGCCGCGGCGCATCCCGGATTACCCGCTCATGTTCGAGACCTGGAACAAGATTTCCTCCATCGGCGCGTTCGGCTTCGGCCTCTCGCAGCTCTTGTTCCTGTACGTCGTGCTGAAGTGCATCCGCAGCGGGGCGCCAGCACCGCAGCTGCCGTGGGAGGGAGCCGATTCGCTCGAGTGGACCCACCTCCCGACGCCGGCGCCTTATCACACCTTCGAGACGCCGCCGCTGGTGAAGTAACCGCGTAACCCTACGGTCTTATTCCGCCTCGAGCGGCACTTTCAGCTTGGTTCCCTGAAGAAAGATGCCGCCGCGCTCGCCGGGCACTACGCTGCCATAGCGCGG
>JAXDQC010000023.1:0-38269 GCA_034668045.1 Betaproteobacteria bacterium
GAGGTCGCGCGCCAGCTCGCCTACTGCCTGGGAATCGAGCTGATCCGCTTCGACATGTCCGAGTACATGGAGCGCCACGCGGTATCGCGGCTCATCGGCGCGCCGCCGGGATATGTCGGCTTCGAGCAGGGCGGCCTGCTCACCGAGCAGATCACGAAGAAACCGTACTCGGTGCTGCTGCTCGACGAGATCGAGAAGGCGCACCCGGACATCTTCAACATCCTGCTGCAGGTGATGGATCACGGCACGCTGACCGACAACAACGGCCGCAAGGCGGACTTCCGCAACGTCTGCATCGTCATGACCACCAACGCCGGCGCCGAGTCGCTCGCCAAGAACTCGATGGGGTTCTCGGACAGCAAGCAGACCGGCGACGAGATGGAGGCGATCAAGCGCATGTTCACGCCGGAATTCCGCAACCGGCTGGACGCGATCATCTCCTTCCGCTCGCTCGACCAGGGCATCATCCTGCGCGTGGTGGAGAAGTTCCTGATGCAGCTCGACGAACAGCTGGCCGAGAAGAAGGTCGAGGCGCGGTTCACCGACGCGCTCAAGCAGCACCTGGCGAAGAAAGGCTTCGACCCGCTGATGGGCGCGCGGCCGATGGCGCGCCTCATCCAGGACACCATCCGGCGCGCGCTGGCCGACGAGCTGCTGTTCGGCCGCCTGCAGCACGGCGGCAAGGTCACGATCGATGTCGACGGGGACGAAAAGATCAAGCTCGCCTTCGAGGAAGAGCCCGCGCCGGTCGCCTGACCGACTCCGCACCGGAATAAGCTAAGGCCCCTGAGGGGGCCTTTCCTTTTTCAGGCCCCGGCGTTACGTTTCTCCCCTCTCAGGGAGGGCCGATGCTTCGAATCGCTTTTGCCGCAGCCCTGGCGTGCGCCTTCAGCGCGCACGCCCAGGACAACGTCCGCACGCGGCAGCTCGCGTCGGCCTGCGCCATCTGCCATGGCACCGATGGCCGCGGCGACGGCAAGGTGCTGCCGCCGCTCGCAGGCATGCCGCGCGAGCACATCGCCTCGCAGATGCGCGCCTTCCGCGACGGCCAGCGCCCGGCCACCGTCATGCACCAGATCGCCAAGGGCTATACCGACGAGCAGATCGACGCGCTGGCGGCCTGGTTCGCCGCGCAGAAGAGGTAGATCATGAAAAGACGCGATTTCCTCAAGGTTGCCGGAGCGGTTTCACTCGCCGGCTGCGCCACTCCCGGCAGCACACCGTCCAAAGCGCGGGTGGTCGTCATCGGCGGCGGCTTCGGCGGCGCGACGGCGGCGAAGTACATCCGCCTCTGGGACTCCTCGATCGACGTGGTGCTGATCGAGCGCGACGCCGACTTCATCTCCTGCCCGATCTCGAACCTCGTGCTGGCCGGCTATTCCAGCATGACGGACATCACGCGCGATCGCGCCGGCCTGAAGCGTCACGGCGTGCAGGTGGTGCGCGACGAGGCGGTATTCATCGACCCGGTCAACCGGAAGGTGCTCCTCGCCAGCGGCAACGAGGTCGGCTACGAGCGCCTGGTCGTTTCCCCCGGCATCGACTTCACCTTCAGCGATATCCAGGGCTACGTGCCGGCGATGGAAGCCGGTCGCGTGCTGCACGCCTGGAAGGCCGGTCCGCAGACACTCGCACTGCGCAAGCAGCTCGAGGCGATGCACGATGGCGGCGTCTATCTCCTGTCGATCCCGCTCGCGCCCTATCGTTGCCCGCCCGGGCCGTACGAGCGCGCGAGCATGGTCGCCGCCTACTTCAAGCAGGCGAAGCCGCGCTCCAAGGTGCTGGTGCTGGACGCCAATCCCGACGTCACCTCCAAGGCGAGCCTCTTCAAGCGTGCCTGGTCGGAGCTCTATCCGGGCATTCTCGAATACCACGGCAACTCGCGCGCCGTCGGCGTCGACGCGAAAGCGATGAGCGTGAAGCTCGAAGTCGACGAAGTCAAAGGCGACGTGCTGAACGTCGTGCCGCCGCATCGGGCCGGCGACATCGCGCAGAAAGCGGGGCTGATCACCAGCAACAACCGCTGGTGCGACGTCGACTGGCGGACGATGGAATCGAAGGCGGTGAAGGGTGTGCACGTCCTCGGCGACGCGACACTGTCGGCGCCGGCGATGCCGAAATCGGGCAGCATGGCCAACAACCACGCCAAGATCGCCGCCGCGGCGATCGTCGATCTCCTCAACGGACGCGAGCCCCAGCCGCTGCAGATCGGCAACACCTGCTACAGCTTCGTCTCGGAGAAGGAGGCGATCCGCGTCTCGTCGGTGCATCGCTGGGACGCCGGCAAGGGGACGCTGCTGGCGGTGCCTGGATCGGGCGGCGTGTCCGCCGCGCGCAGCGAAGCCGAGGGGACCTACGCCTGGAACTGGGCCCGCACGATTTGGGCTGATTCGCTCGCGTAGCGAGCGAGGGGCCGATTCGCTAACCTAGCTAACCCTTCCCCGTCGAACCAAAACCGCCGGCGCCGCGCGCGCTGGCGGCGAAGTCCTCGACGACCTCGAACTCCACCTGCAGGACCGGCACGATGATCAGCTGCGCGATGCGGTCCATCGGCTGCACCGTGAACGCGGCTTTACCGCGGTTCCAGAGCGAAACCATCAGCGGCCCCTGGTAGTCGGAGTCGATCAGGCCGACGAGGTTGCCGAGGACGATGCCGTTCTTCGCGCCGAGGCCCGAGCGTGGCAGGATCATCGCCGCATAGGCGGGATCGCCGACGTGGATGGCGATGCCGGTCGGCACGAGCTGGCTGTCGCCGACATTCAGGATCACTTCCTTGTCGATGCACGCCCGCAGGTCGAGGCCGGCGGCGCCCGCGCTCGCATAGTGCGGCAGCATGGCGCGGATCCTCTCGTCGAGGATCTTCACTTGCAGCTTCCTCATTTCAGTTTTTGCGCGACGTGCTCGATCAGGCGCCGCGCGAGATCCAGCTTCGGACCCCGCCCGAGCGGATACTCGCCGCGCGCGTCGTAGAGCGTGATCGCGCTGTCGTCCTGCCCGATCGCCTCCTGCGCCAGGTTGCCGACGATCAGCGGCAGCTTCTTCTTCGCCAGCTTCGCTTTCGCGTTCTCGGCCAGGTTCTCGCTCTCGGCGGCGAAGCCGACGCAGAACGGCGGCTTCGGCAGACCCGCCACCCAGGCGAGGATGTCGGGGTTTTCCTCCAGCTCGAGACGCGGCGCGCCGTTGCCCTTCTTGATCTTATGCGCCGATGGGTTCTTGACGCGGTAGTCGGCAACGGCAGCAACGGAGATGAAGACGTCGGCGCTCTTCGCATCCTTCTTCACCGCATCGAACATCTCGCGTGCGGTGCGCACGTCGACGCGCGAGACCCCGGCCGGCGTCGGCAGCGACACCGGCCCGCTGATCAGCGTGACTTCGGCGCCCGCTTCGCGCGCCGCGCGCGCGACCGCGTAGCCCATCTTTCCCGAGCTGGAGTTGGTGAGGACGCGGACCGGGTCAACCGGTTCCTCGGTCGGGCCCGCCGTGACGACGACCCTTCGACCTTCGAGGCTTTTCGGCCGAAAAAAAAACTGCACATCGGCGAGGATGTCCGCCGGCTCGGTCATGCGGCCCATGCCCATCTCGCCGCACGCCTGGCCGCCGGAGGCGGGGCCGACGATCGTCACGCCGTCGGCGCGCAGCGTCTCGGCGTTTCTCGCCGTCGCAGCGTTCTGCCACATCTCGACGTTCATGGCTGGCGCCACCATCAGCGGGCAACGGTGCGCCACGCACAACGTCGACAGCAGGTCGTCCGCATAGCCGTGGGCCAGCTTCGCCATGAAGTCAGCTGACGCCGGCGCGATCAGGATGAGATCCCGGTCGCGCGAGAGCTCGATGTGGCCCATCGCGTCGCTCACGCGCGCGTCCCAGAGGTCAGTCCACACCGGCTGGCCCGAAAGCGCCTGCATCGTCGCGGTGCCGACGAAGCGGGTTGCCGCCTCCGTCATGGCGATGCGCACGTCGGCTCCGGCCTTGACCAGCAGGCGCGTCAACTCGGCGGCCTTGTAGGCCGCGATGCCGCCGGTCATGCCCAGCAGAATCTTCTTTCCCTTCAACGTCATCGGATCCGGTTTGGGGCCGTTAAGGGGATGAGGATTCTAAGGGAAAGGCCCCGGGATGGCGATTTCCGACTGGCCGGAGAGCGAACGCCCGCGCGAGCGCCTGCTGGCCCTCGGGCCGGGGTCCCTCAGCGACGCGGAATTGGTCGCAGTGCTCCTGCGAACCGGGGTGCGCGGAAAAACCGCGGTCGATCTCGCCCGCGACCTGATCGAGCGTTTCCAGGGGATCGGCGCCCTGCTTGAGCGCATCGCCACGGAGAACGTCAAAGGCCTCGGTGCCGCCAAGCGCGCCCAATTCGCCGCCGCCATCGAGCTGGCGCGCCGCTCTCTCGCCGAGCCGATGAAGAAGCGCTCGGCGCTCGGTTCCCCCGGCGCAGTGCGCGACTACCTGCGCCTCGCCCTTGCGGGAAAACCGCACGAGGTGTTCGTCTGCATCTGGCTGGATGCGCAGCACCGGGTGATCGATTGCGTCGAAGCCTTCCGCGGCACGCTGACGCAGACCAGCGTCTATCCGCGCGAGATCGTCAAGGCGGCGCTGGCCGCCAACGCCGCGGCGGTGATCTTCGCCCACAACCACCCCTCCGGCGCGGCGCAGCCGAGCCAGGCGGACGAGCTGCTGACGCGCAATCTCAAGGAGGCTCTGGCGCTGGTGGAGGTCAAGGTTCTCGACCATTTCATCGTCGCCGGGACGCAGGCAATCTCCTTCGCCGAACGCGGATTGTTGTAGTAAAATCCGCGCCTTGCGAATTTCGGAGTAAGGCAATGTCCCGCGTCTGTCAGGTCACCGGCAAGAAGCCGATGAAGGGCCACTACGTCTCGCATGCCAACAACAAGACGATCCGGACGTTCGAGCCGAACCTGCACTACCGCCGCTTCTGGGTCGAGACCCAGAACCGCTGGGTGCGCCTGCGCGTCTCCACGGCCGGCCTGCGCCGCATAGACAAACTGGGCGTCGAGGCCGTGCTGGCGGAAATCAAAGCGAAGAAAAAGGCGGCCTGACCATGCGCGAAAAGATCAAGCTCGAATCCTCGGCCGGCACCGGCCACTTCTACACCACGACCAAGAACAAGCGCACCAAGCCGGACAAGCTCGAGATCAAGAAATACGATCCCGTGGCACGCAAGCACGTGCTCTACAAGGAAGGCAAGCTGAAGTAGAGAAGTGCCCGAGAGCGGCGGCTGTTCAGCCGGCGCCGAAGCTGTATTGCACGCCCAGCATCAGCGTATCCAGGTTCTCGCGCCCCGTATTGCCGGGGAATTTCGGCCGGTAGCGGTCGAGGTCCACCCGTAACGCCCAGTTCTTCGTCACCCCCATCTGCGCGCCGACGCCGAAGCTCGGCCCCCAGCCGTTCTGGCTGCCGGCGTCGCCGCCGAGCGCGAGCCCGGTCGCCTCGGTATGGCCCCACAGGATGCCGCCCTTGGCGAACAGCGACGAGTTGAGGCCAAAGGGAATGCCAGCGAGCAGACCAAGATTCACCAGCTGGATGTCGGTATCACCACCGCCGCGCTTGAAGTTATCGGCGCGCAAGTAACTGATCTCGCCGCCCAACCACTTGTTGAAGCGGCTGCCGGCGAAAACCTTCCAGGCGTTCTGCGTGCGATCGCATTCGGTGACGACACCCGGACAGTCTGAGTCGAGGCGTGCGCGCCCATAGGACGCGCCGACGTGGCCATAGAACGTGTCCTGCGCGTACCCCGGCAGCGCGAGTAACGCGCCCACGGCAAGCAGGATTGCAGCACGCAAGGACATGCTGCGATCCTAGCGACGCGAGCCAGCCGCTCCTATCAGGCGAATGATGGTCTTGCTGTCGAGTGCGGCAGCGCCCGCGCGCAGCGCGACAGCGCCCTGCTATCGCGGTTGGACGACTTGGGACCTTTTGTTGCTAGGCTACGGCGTACGAGCGCAACCGTCGGGAGAAAGCGACCAGCGATGCGACGCCGCTCGTCTCTGCCCGGTGGCACCAGTCCTGGAGCTGGCGCAGCAGCTGCTCCTTGGACGCGCTCGAGCGCTCCCAGATCGCCGCGAGCTCGTGGCGCATGGCCACGACGGTGGTCAGGGGGCGTGAATTCTTCAGGGCTTCGGCGAGCTTGGTGCCCTCGCTGCCGGCGAGCGCCTGCCCGCGCAGCAGTGCGCGGCGTAGCGAACGCAGGACCTCGGCATCACGCGGCGACCAGTGCCGCAGGCGCTCGAGCTCCTCGGCGTAGGTCTGCTTCATCGACTTGGCGTAGCGCGACAGCACGTCGTAGCGATTGGCGATCACGGCGTGCAGGGTGTCGAGGTCCGCGGCCGGCTTCGGCTCGGCGAAGCGCGGCCTGGGCGCCACTTTCTTGACGGTGGCGAGGCCCAGCGTTTCCAGCAGCCGGATGTAGGTCCAGCCGATATCGAACTCGTACCACTTGAGAGAGAAGCACGCCGAGGCGGGAAAGGCGTGATGGTTGTTGTGCAGCTCCTCGCCGCCGATCAGCATGCCGATCGGGACGATGTTGCGGCTGGCGTCGGGCGCCGGCACGTCCCAGTTGCGATAGCCGAACCAGTGGCCGACGCCGTTGATCACGCCCGCGGCCCAGAACGGAATCCAGACGATCTGCGTCAGCAGAATCAGCATGCCGGGCAGGAGGCCGAACAACGCGATGTTGATCGCGCCCGTCAGGAACAGGCCATTGATCGAGTGCGCCGTATAGACGTTCCGCTCGACCCAGTCGTCCGGCGTGCCGTGGCCGAAGCGGTCCATGGTCTCCTGTTTGAAGGATTCCTTCACATAGAGAAACACGCCGAGCCAGAGCACCTTGTTGATGCCGTGGACCTGCGGGCTGTGCGGATCTTCCGCGGTTTCGCAACGCGCGTGATGCTTGCGATGGATCGCCGCCCATTCCTTGGTCACCATGCCGGTGGTCAGCCACAGCCAGGCGCGGAAGAAATGCGCGACGACCGGATGCAGATCGAGAGCGCGGTGCGCCTGGTGCCGGTGCAGGTAGATCGTGACCGCGGCGATCGTCACATGGGTCAGCGCCAGTGCAACGAGGACGTAGCCCCACCAGGGCAGGTCAAGCAAGCCGGAGAACAGCACGGTTTCGATCATCGGTAGTGAGTGCCCTGTGGTTCGTTATTGAGTGACTCCCGCCATTCTACGCGAACGCCTGTCGGCGGTGTCAGCCACGTCCAAGGCACTGCCGCAGAATGAAATTCTTACCGGATTTCACAGCTTGCGGCGCTCGAAAACAGCGGCAAAAAATGCATCGGTACTGTGGCGATGGGGCGACAGTTTGAGGTTCTCCCCGGTATCGAGCTCGATCCGCTGCGCGGCGAGCAATTTGGCGCTGGAAACGGGTTGGAATTCAGGCTGCGCGGCCGTAAGAGCCGCCGCCACGGCTTCATTTTCTTCCTGCAGAAGGCTGCACGTCGCGTAGACGAGCCGGCCGCCCGGCTTCACGAGGCGGCTGGCCGCGGCCAGGATGCGGCCCTGTTTTTCGACCAGCTCCGTGATCGCCTGCTCACCGTAGCGCCATTTCAGCTCGGGGTTTCGCCGCAAGGTGCCGAAGCCGCTGCAGGGCGCGTCGACCAGCACCCGGTCGAGCTTGCCCGCCAGCCGCCTGACTCGCGCGTCCTGGCCCGCCGCCAGGACAATCGCGTGCACGTTGGTGATGCCGGCGCGCGCCGCACGCGGCGCTAGCGCAGCCAGCCGCTTCGGCGAGGTATCGAAAGCGTAGATGCGGCCGCTGCCGCGCATGAGGGCTGCGGCGGCCAGCGTCTTGCCGCCCGCGCCGGCGCAGTAGTCGGCAATCATCTCGCCGCGCCGCGGCCCCAACAGCCAGGCGATGAGCTGGCTGCCCTCGTCCTGCACCTCGATCAGGCCATCCTTGAAAAGCGCATGGCGGTTGATCGGCGGCTTGCCAACCAGACGAATGCCCGCCGGCGAGTACGGCGTCGCACTGGCTTCGATGCCATCCGCGACCAGGCGCGCAAGCGCGTCGTCCCGGCTCGAGCGCGCGAGATTGACGCGGAGATCGAGCGGCGCGGGATTGGCAAGCGCCTGCGCCATGCGCAGCGCTTCGGCTTCGCCGTGCGCGCTCGCCAGCCGCTGCCACAGCCAGTCGGGGAGCTCCGCACGCACCGCCACGGGCATGGCTTCGCTGCTGGCCGCGCGCAACCGCGCGATGAGCTCATCGTCGAGGAGGCCGGACAGCGCTCGCCCGGAGAACCCGAGCACCCGGACCAGCGCCGCGGCGACCAGCAGGCGCGGCTGCGTCGAGCCCGCAGCGGCCTCCAGCGAGCGCTTGCGGCGCAGCACCGCGAACACCGCTTCGGCGACGAAGCCGCGTTCCTGCTGGCCGAGCGCGCGATGGCTGCGGAAATAGCGCGACAGGGTCTCGTCGGCAGGTCCGCTGAAGCGCAAGGTCTCGCTCGCCGCGGCGACTGCGTGCGCAAGCAGCGCCGGCGTCGGCCTCGTCGCAACGTTCACCGGGAAATTTTTTTCGCTACATGCTCGCAGCGCTTGCCGTCGCGCTCGACATGCACCAGCTTGACCGGCAGCCCGAAGTCGGCCGCGACCCACAGGTCGGCGCGGTCCCTGGCGCCAGGGTCGGCGCGGCGCGTGATGCGCACCGCATCGAAATCGCCAGCCGGCGTCTGTACGCGCTCGCGTGGCCCGACATCGTATTCGTGCCGCGATTGGCCCTTGCCATCGAAGATGCTGAGCTTCATGTATTTCGTCCGGCCCGGCATCATGGTCACGGCGAGCAGGAACGACAGCCGGTCCTGGCTGTTGGGCGGCATCGGCTCGCTACCCTTGTCGCCCGTGTGCTGCATGGAGATGGTCTGCGTCTTCCAGTCGAACCAGGCGCGCGCCGTGGCGCGGCCCGAGCGCTCGTCGCTGAACTCCGCGGGCTGCAGAACGCCATCCTTCGTGATGCTGCCGCGGCTGGTGCGCTTCGCTGTGCCGAGCAGCGCGTACAGGCCCTTGCCCTTGGAGGTCTCGGTCATCTGATAGCTGCTGCCCGAGATCTCAAGCCGCTCGACCACCTCGGCGACGTCGGTTCCTTCGCAGCTGACGTCGAAGTGGATCTCGAAATTGCCCTGCAGCGGGCCGGCCGCCGCCGCGACCGGCAGCGCCACCAGGCTAGTCAGCAGAAACCACAAGCTGCGCATCGTTTCCCTTCACCGTGACGACGCCATTTTGCAGCAGCAGCCGGCCGTCGAGGAACCAGCGGACCGCACGCGGATAGATGACGTGCTCCTGCTCGAGCACGCGCGCGGCGAGGGTCTCCGCGGTGTCCGCCGGGCGGACCCCCATCGCGGCCTGGAGGACGATCGGCCCGTGGTCCACTTCCGCGGTGACGAAATGCACCGTGCAGCCGTGCAGCTTCACGCCCGCGGCGAGCGCGCGCGCATGCGTGTCGAGGCCCGGGAACGAGGGCAGCAGCGCCGGATGGATGTTGAGCAGCCGCTCGCGGTAACGCTGCACGAACGCCGCGCCGAGCACGCGCATGAAGCCGGCGAGCGCCACCAGGCGCGGCGCGAAGGCCTCGATCTCGCGCTCGAGCGCCGTCTCGAACGCTTCGCGCGAAGGGAAGCGGCGGTGCTCGACCAAGCGCGCGGCGATGCCGCGCGAGCGCGCGAACTCGAGACCCTTCGCGTCGGCGACGTTGCTGATCACCGCCGACACCGGCACCCCGGCTTCGACCAGCGCACGCATGTTGCTGCCGCGGCCGGAGATCAGCACGACGACCGACATCAGGACACCCGCCGGGCGCGAAAACCGTCCTGCTCGAGCAGCGCCAGCACGCCCTGGTCGCCGTAGAGATGCAGCGCCCCCACGGCGACGAAGGCGCCGCCGCGCCGCAACTCGCGCTGCATGCGGAACGCCATGACGACGCTGCGATCCCGGATGACGCGCTTGGTGAGCGCCGCCTGGTGGACGGCGACCTCGGCGTGACGGGCCATGAACTGCTCGCGCAGCCGCCAGATCGCCTGCAGGTCGGCGGCGAGGTACACCTCGAGCGTCTGCTCGGCGAGCGCCAGCAGCTCGTCGCGGTGCTCGAGGCTGTGCTTGAGCAGCGCCACCTGCGCCTCCATCGGCATCTCGTCGAAGGTGAAGATCTGCTCCTCGACGCCCTCGATCTGCAATACCGGCATGCGGCGCGCGTGCGCCATGCCGGCGAGGCGCGCGTCGAGCGTCGCGCCGCTGCCGCCGCGCGGATCGCGCAGGTTGAGCAGCACGCCCCAGGGCTTCAGCTTGTTGACGAACTCGCGCGACAGGCCGATCGGCCTGAGCTGCACGAGCGCGCGCTCGAAGTCCTCCGCGCCGATCTTCTCCTCCAGCGTCTGCCGGTCGAGGAACATCGCCGCCTCGGTGAACCGCTCGCTCGTGTAGGGGTCGGGCAGGAATTCCAGCATCAGGCTGGTCGCCCGCCCGAAAGCGGCACCCACCGCCGCCGGCAGCGTCTCCAGGCGCGGATCGGCGACGTGGATCGTGCCGTAGACGTGGCTTTCGGCGCCGCCCTTCGCGATACGCCACAGCAGGCCCTTGCCGAAGCGCTCCGGCGCGGCGCCCCGGGCGGGCAGCGCCGCGGCAGCGAGGCCGGCGACGAGGAAGTCGCGGCGCCTCATCCGGGACGGATCATCGCCTCGGGACGCACCCAGCGCTCGAAGTCCTCGGCGCTGACGTAACCAAGGGCCAAGGCAGCCTCGCGCAGCGTTGTCCCATCCTTGTGAGCCTTCTTGGCGATCTCTGTCGCGCGGTCGTAGCCGATGTGCGGGGAAAGCGCCGTCACCAGCATCAGCGAGCCGGCGACGAGATCGGCAATAGCGGACTCGTTCGCCTCGATGCCGCGCGCGCAGTGCTCCTCGAAAGAGCGGCAGCCGTCCGCCAGCAGCCGTGCGCTTTGCAGGAAGGCGTTGATGATCATCGGCTTGAAGACATTCAGCTCCAGGTGCCCCGAAGCGGCGCCGACGTTGAGCGCGACGTCATTGCCCAGCACCTGCGCGCACAACATCGTCAACGCCTCCGCCTGGGTCGGGTTGACCTTGCCGGGCATGATCGAGCTGCCGGGCTCGTTCTCGGGCAAGCGCAGCTCGCCGAGGCCGGAGCGCGGACCGGAAGCTAGCAGGCGGATGTCGCTGGCGATCTTGAACAGCCCCGCGGCCAGGGTCTTCAGCGCGCCATGCGCGAAGGCGAGCGGCTCGTGCCCCGCCAGCGCCGCGAACTTGTTCGCCGCGGGAGCGAAGGGCAGCTTCAGCTCGAGGTTGGCGCAGACCTGCGCGGCGAAGTCCCGGTGCGTGTTGAGGCCGGTGCCGACCGCGGTGCCGCCGATGGCCAGCTCGTAGAGGCCGGCCTGCGCCGCCTTGATCGCCTGCTGCGCGTGCGCAAGCTGCGCCACGTAGCCGGAGAATTCCTGGCCGAGGGTGAGCGGCGTGGCGTCCTGCAAATGCGTCCTGCCGATCTTGACGATCTTCGCGAAGGCATCGCTCTTGGCCGCCAGGGTGTCCTTCAGGATCGCAACGGCAGAAAGCACGTCGAGCATCGCCAACGCAGCGGCAATGTGCATCGCCGTCGGGAAGACGTCGTTGGAGGACTGGCCGAGATTGACGTCGTCGTTGGGATGGACGAGCCGCTTCTGCCCGCGCTCGCCGCCCAGCAGCTCGGAGGCGCGGTTGGCGAGCACCTCGTTGACGTTCATGTTGCTCTGCGTGCCCGAGCCGGTCTGCCAGACCGAGAGGGGGAACTCGTCGTCGTGCCCGCCGTCGAGGACTTCCTGCGCGGCGCGCTGGATCGCCTGCGCCTTCTTCGCGTCCAGCAGGCCGAGGCCGGCGTTCACCTTCGCCGCGGCCTTCTTGACGCGCGCCAGGGCATGGACGACGGCGAGCGGCATTCGCTCGCTCGAGATGCGGAAGAAGCGCCGGCTGCGCTCGGTCTGCGCCCCCCACAGCCGGTCGGCCGGAACCTCGATCGGCCCGAAGCTGTCCTTCTCGGTGCGGGTGCCGCCCATGGCGGCCGCTATGTTACTTCTTCAGCAGGGAGCGCAGCATCCAGGCGTTTTTCTCGTGGATGTCCATGCGCTGCGTCAGCAAGTCCAGCGTCGGCTGGTCGTTCGCCGCGTCGGCGATGGGCAGCACGCCGCGCGCGGTGCGCACCACCGCCTCCTGTGCCGCAATCAGGATTTGCACCATCTTCTCGGCCTTGGGCACACCGTCGGTCTCCTTGATGGAGCCGAGCTTCAGATACTGCTTGTAGGTGCCCGGCGCGTAGTGCCCGAGGGCGCGGATGCGCTCGGCGATCGGGTCGATCGCGTTCCACGCCTCGACGTACTGCGCCATGAACATGGTGTGCAGCGTCTGGAACATCGGCCCTTCGACGTTCCAGTGGAAGTTGTGGGTCGTCAGGTAGAGCAGGTAGGTGTCGGCCAGCATCCGGGCCAGCCCCTGGGCGATGTCGCCGCGCTGCTTGGTGGAGATACCGGTATCGATCTTCATGCCCGCAGGTTAAAACGCGTCACGGTCAAGGGTCCATTGGATTGTTCTTATCGACCCGATAGATAATCGCATCCCATGACCACGCCCCGCGTCTACTCCCTCACCGCCGCAGGACAGGAAGCCCTGTCGTCGGATGTTGGTGTTGGCGATTTCCCCCTCGAGGTCAACTTCCCCCAGGACTACCGCCGCCTCCTCGCCCTGATCGAGGTCGGCGGTCACGTCGAGGTGATCCGCGGCCGGCTGCGCCGCTTTCCCGACCGGCTGATCGACGACTGGCTGAAGGAGCTCGAGGACCTGAAAATGGTCGAGTCGCGCGAGGCCGGCGACCTCGACGCGATTACTTTCAGCGGCGCACGCCTGCCGCTGCTGCCGCCGCTCTCCGATGAGGACCGCAAGCGCCTGGCCAAGACCACGGTGATCGCGGGCTCGACGCTGCTGCGGTCGGGTTCCTTCCTCTCCGCGGAGCGGATCATGAATCTGGCGCCACTCAACAAGCCGCCGGCCGAGACCGTGATCCTGCTGGTCGAGGACGACCCCGATCAAGCGGCACTGGCGGAGCTGCGGCTGACCATGGCGGGTTACACGGTGCATACCGTGGACGTCGCGAAAGCGCTCTCCCGCTACCTGCGCCAGCAAGCGCGCCCCGACCTGCTGCTGCTCGACGTCATGCTTCCGGATGGCAACGGCTTCGACATCCTCGCCCAGCTGCGCGGCCGCCCGGAATTCTCCACGCTGCCGATCGTGCTGCTCACAGCGAAGGCCGAGCTGGTCGACATCCGCAACGGGCTCGCGCTGGGCGCCGACGGCTATATCACCAAGCCCTACAGCAAGAGCCAGCTGGCCGAGGTCATCGGCCACGTGCTCAAACACGCTCGCTAGGGCAGGTCGAACACCAGCACTTCGGCGGCCTTGCCGCCTTCGAGGGTGATCTGCGCGGTGTCGGTCTTCAGCGCATCGCCCGCTTCCAGGCGCTTGCCGTTCACGGTGACCGAGCCCCGCGCGACGTGCACATAGCCGAGCCTTCCCTTCCCTAGAGAAAGCGAAGCGAGCTCGGCGCCGTCCAGCAGGCCGGCGTAGACGCGCGCATCCTGGTGAATGGTCACCGAGTCCTCGGCGCCGTCGGGCGAGGCGATGAGGCGCAGGCGGCCGCGCTTGTCGGCGGCGGAGAAATGCTTCTGCTCGTAGGACGGCGGGATGCCGCTCACGTTCGGCTCGATCCAGATCTGCAGGAGGTGGGTGACGCCGGACTTCTCGTTGTTGAATTCGCTGTGCTGCACGCCGCGCCCGGCGCTCATGCGCTGCACGTCGCCCGGGACGATGGTCGAGCCGGTGCCCATCGAGTCCTTGTGGCCGAGCGAGCCCTCGAGCACATAGCTGATGATCTCCATGTCGCGGTGGCCGTGCGTGCCGAAGCCGCTGCCGGCCTTGACGCGGTCCTCGTTGATGACGCGCAGCGGCCCGAAGCCCATGTGCTGCGGATCGTGGTAGTCCGCGAAGGAGAAGCTGTGGCGCGAGTCGAGCCAGCCGTGGTTGGCGTGGCCGCGCTCGCCGCTACGCCGGATCTGTTCCATTGCTGCTCTTGCTGGCGATCTCCTGGTGCACCTTCGCCATGTCAAGCGTCTTGGCCTGCGCGATGACCTGCTCGAGGGCCGTTCCCGGCAGCGCGCCGGCCTGCTGGAACAGGATCACTTTCTCGCGGAACACCATCAGGGTCGGGATCGAGCGGATGCCGAAAGAGCCGGCGAGCTCCTGCTGCTCGTCGGTATTGACCTTGGCGAAAACCACGTCGGGGTGGGCGTCGGACGCCTTCTCGTACACCGGCGCGAAGCCCTTGCAAGGACCGCACCAGGGCGCCCAGAAATCGATGATCACCATCGGGTTGTCGGTGACCGTCTTCTCGAAGTTGTCCTTGTTCAGCTCGATCGTCGCCACGCGCGCCTCGCAAAAAAAGTTGAGTGTACCCTCTGGACAATGACGCCCACCGGCCGGTTCGCGCCCTCGCCGAGCGGGCCGCTGCACTTCGGATCGCTGGTCGCCGCGCTCGCCAGCTGGCTCGACGCGCGAGCGGCCGGCGGCCGCTGGCTGGTGCGGATCGAAGACCTTGACGAGCCGCGGGTGCAGCGCGGCGCCGCCGACGGCATCCTGCGTACGCTCGAGCGTCTCGGCCTATATTGGGACGCCGAGGTGGTTTTCCAGAGCCGCCGGACGGCCCTGTACGAACAAGCCCTCACCCGCCTCGAGGGGACATATCTGTGCGGCTGCTCGCGGCGGGAGATCGCCGATTCCGCCGTCAGCCTGGCCGCCGACGGCGCGCAGGTGTATCCGGGCACCTGCCGCGCCGGTCTCGCGCAGGGACGCACCGCGCGCGCGCTCCGGATCCGCGTTGCCGGAACGGTTTCCCTTGTCGACCGGGCCCAGGGACCGCTGAACCAGGATCTGGAACGCCAGGTCGGCGACTTCGTCCTGCGCCGCGCCGACGGGCAGTTCGCCTATCAACTCGCGGTCGTGGTCGACGACGCGGACCAGGGGGTCACGGACGTCGTGCGCGGCGCGGACCTGCTCGACTCGACGCCGCGCCAGATCTATCTCCAGCGCCTGCTCGGCCTGCCGACGCCGCGCTATCTGCATGTGCCTGTCGCCGTCGACCCGCGCGGCGAGAAGCTCTCGAAGCAAACCCGCGCAGGCGGCATCGGCCAGGATGATCTGCGCCGCGCCCTGCTTTTCCTCGGTCAGCCAGCCAGCGAGACGCTGGCCGAGGCGGTGCGGACGTGGGATCCGCGCCTCATCCCCGCGCAACGCGCGCGGGAAGGACCACGCTAGCGAGCGCCGCCAGCACAAGCAGCGCGGCGCCGTACTCCGCCATGCTCGGCCGCTCGCCGAGAAACAGCATGCCGCTCAGCACCCCGACGACCGGGATGACGAGCATGCTGAGCGAGAACACCGTCACCGAGACCGAGGTGGCGATCTTGATCCATGCCCAGTGCGCCCAGGCGAACGCGATGAACACGTTGTAGGCGACGCCGAGCCAGGCTCGCGTGCCGACATCGGCGAGCACGCGCCAGTCCTCGAGCACAAACGAGCCGGCGATGATCGGCGCGCCGCCGAGCAGCATGATCCAGGCGGTATACGAGCCGGTCGGCATGCTGACCGGATAGCGCTTCTGCAGCACGACGCCGAGCGCCCAGGTGAACGCTGCGCCTAGGGCGAGCAGCGAGCCGATCGGCGAGCCGCCCAATCCGGCCGCGGCCTCGCCGAGCAGCAGCGCCAGCCCGCCGAGCCCGAGGACGAGCCCGGCGATCTTGCGCGAGGTCAGGCGCTCGCCGAGCAGCCAGACCGAGAGCGGCACCGCTAGCACCGGCATGGTGTAGGCGAGGATCGCCGCGCGCCCCGAGGCGATCATCGTCAGTCCATAGGCGACGAGCAGGTTCCAGCAGGTGATGTTGAAGAACGCAAGGAGCATCAGCCGCCGCCATTGCCCGGCGGGCACCGCCAGCTTCTGCCCGCCGGCGCGCAGGACGAGAAACAGGACGGCGCTGCCGAGGCCGAGGCACAGCGAGCGGAACACCCAGGGCGTGACATCGTGCAACGCCACCTTCATGGCGCTCCAGTTGAAGCCCCAGGCGAAAGTGAGGCCCGCGAGCACCCACCACAGGCGCGGCGGCAGCCGGTCGGCGTCGGCCATCAGCGCGAAACTTTGACCGGCAGCTCGTGCACGCCGCGCAGCACCATCGAGTCGATCCACTGCAGCGGCTCGCGGGCGATCTCGATGCGCTTCCAGCGCGCGAGGACCGCGGGCAGCGCCACCTGCCCCTCCAGCCGCGCCAGCGGGAAGCCGAGGCAGATGTGCGGGCCGAAGCCGAAGGTGAGGTGCGGCACGCCGTGGCGCAGGAGGTCGAGCTGGTCGGGTTCGGGGAAAGCGCGCGGGTCGCGATTGGCGGCGTTCATCATCAGGAAGACCCGCTCGCCGGTCTTGAGGCTCCTGCCGTGCAGCTGCCGCTCGCTCTGCACGATGCGCACTTGCGCGCCGATCGGCCCGTCGTAGCGCAGCAATTCCTCCACTGCCGCTGGCGCAAGCGATGGATCATTCCTGAGCCGCTCGAGCTCGCGCGGAAAGCGCAGCAGCGCCTGCAGCCCGTTGGCGATGTGGTGCGCAGTGGTTTCGTGGCCGGCGAAGAGCAGCAGCACGCACATGGCCACCAGCTCGTCCTCCGAAAGCCGCTCGCCGTCGTCGTCGAGGTGCACGAGCGCGCTCAGCAGGTCTTTCTGCGGCTCGGCGCGGCGGGCGACGACCAGGGCGCGGAAGAACTCCATCATTTCGCGCGTCGCCTGGTCGGCGCGGTCGTACTTCGCGCGCGCGTCGCGGGCGCTGCCGATGAAGAGCGCCATCTCGTCCGAGAGCTCCTTCAGGCGCGCAAGGTCCGCGCGCGGCACGCCGAGCATGTCCATGATCACCAGCGCCGGCAGCGGGCTGGCGAAGTCGGCGACGAAATCGAAGCTCTCGCGCTCGCCGATGCGCTCGAGCAGCCATCGCGTGGTCGACTCGATGCCGGGCTTCAGGGCCTGGATCGAGCGCACGTTGAAGACCTTGGCGGCGAGGCGCCGCAGGCGGGTGTGGTCGGGCGGATCGCGGAATACCATCCAGCGCGTCAGGCAAGCCTGCAGCGCAGCCATGCGGCTTGCCTCCGGCGAGGCCTTGAAGAAGGGGCTCAGGCGGTCCGACGAAAGCGTGAGGTCGAGGCAGGCCGCCTTGACGTCGTCGTACCGGGTAAGCACCCAGGCGCGCAGAGCCTGGCTCCAGTGCGCGGGCTCTTCGTCCTGCATGCGGCGGTAGAGCGGAAACGGGTCGGCGAGGACGCCCGGGTCGTCCGGCCTGTAGGCAAGTGGCATTGGGTGTCAGTTTATGGCGAAGGAAGGACTAACTTTTGAGTGCTCGATAGTCGTATGTGCGATACATCAATCACTTATGCTGCTACGCACAAGACCCTTGATTTCCGACGGGTCTGGGCCTACAATCCATTTTGTTGCATTGCACAAAACCTACAGGAGCTTGAACAAATGTACGTAACCCCGGAACAAATCCAGGCGGCCAACAAGGCCAACGTGGAATCGCTCCTCGCCGTCGCGAATGCCCAGTTCGCCGCGTTCGAGAAGCTGGCGAATATCAGCGCCAACGCCTTCAAAAGCGCCTTCACAGACTCCATCTCCAATGCCCGCGCCATGATGGGCGCCAAGGACGTGCAGGAATTCGTTTCCCTGCAAAGCACCCTTGCCCAGCCCGCCATCGAGAAGGCCATCGCCTACTCGAAGAGCGTCTACGAAGTGGCGACCGAAGCCAACGGCGAGCTCTCGAAGGTAGCAGAGCGCCGCGTCGCGGAGTGGAACGAGAACTTCGTTTCGCTGCTCGACAAGGTGTCGAAGAACTCCCCGGCCGGCTCGGACGTCGCCGTCGCCGCGGTGAAGTCGATGCTTGCGGCCGGTAACGCCGCGTATGACAACTTCACCAAGGTCACCCGCCAGGCGACCGAGATCGCGGAAGCGAACGTCGCCGCCGCGAGCGAGACGGTCAGAGGCATGGCAAAAGCAAAAAAAGCCGCCTAAGCGCCAAACCGGGCCGGAAGAAGAAAAAGCCGGTCCGATCTAGCGCGAAGAAGAAGCCAGCAAGGAAGAAAGCTTCAAAAAAAGCCCGCCGCTAGGCGGGCTTTTTATTGGTAAGGAAAGCCGGCCTTGCCGACCGCTTGGCGCAGCGCCTGCATGGCTGCGTCCACGTCGGACGGGCTGCCGCGCACGCCGAGCTCGACGTGGATGCGGCTGCCACCCGGCCCCATCGACGGCAGGCTGAAGACCTTGATCGCCGGGAACGCCGCCTCCACCGACTTCATGGCCGGGATGAGCTGGCTCTCGCCCGCCTCGAACACCAGGATCGACGCCTCGCCCCATTTCTGCGAATCGAACCGCTCGCGGTAGCGGGTATCGAGCACCCACTCGGCCATCGGCCAGGCCATCTGCGGAAAGCCGGGCACGAAGTAATGCTCGCCGAGCGAAAAGCCCGGGATGCGGTTCACGGGGTTGGGGATGATTTGCGCGCCGGCCGGAAACTCGCCCATCGCCAGGCGCTCGGGCGTGGTCTCGCCGCCGAAGCGGCCGCGGATCTCCCGCTCGGCATCTTCATGCAATTGCAATCCCACGCCGAGCGCCGCCGCAGCGCACTGCCGCGTGTGATCGTCGGGCGTGGCGCCGATGCCACCGAAGCTGAAGACAACGTCTTTCGTTGCAAAAGAACTCTTGAGAGCAGCGGTGAGACGAGGGGGCTCGTCGCCGAGATACTGGGCCCAGGCAAGGCGAAGCCCCCGCTTCGCGAGGGCCCCGATCAGGAACGTGAGGTGCTTGTCCTGGCGCTTGCCGACGATGATTTCATCGCCGATGATGAAAGCGCCGAACACTAAGCGGCCTGCCTTCTCAGCGGCTTCACGCGGCCTTTTGGGACCAGCGCTGGAGATCCTCCAGGCCGCCGATGTGCTTGCCATTGACGAACACCTGCGGCACGGTGCCTCGGCCGGTGATCGCGCCGACGACCCGCGAGCGGTCGCTGTGGTCGAGCCTGATCTCCGAATACGCGTAACCCAGCTCTTTCAGCAGCGCCTTGGCCTTGGCGCAGAAGCCGCAGCCTTCGCGCGTCAGGATGGCGACCTGGTCGGGCTTCTTCGCCTTCGGGTTGATGTGGTTGAGCATCGTGTCGGCGTCGGACACCTCGAACGGGTCGCCGGCCTTCTCCGGCTCGATGAACATCTTCTCGATCACGCCGTCCTTCACCAGCATCGAGTAGCGCCACGAGCGCTTGCCGAAGCCCAGATCGGTCTTGTCGACCAGCATGCCCATCTTCTCGGTGAACTCGCCGTTGCCGTCCGGCACCATCAGGAGGTTGCCGCACTCCTGCGTACGCGCCCACTCGTTCATGACGAAAGCGTCGTTGACCGAAATGCAGACGATGCGGTCGACGCCGCTGGCGAAGAAAGCCGGCGCGAGCTCGTTGTAGCGCGGCACGTGGGTCGAGGAGCAGGTGGGCGTGAAGGCCCCCGGCAGGGAAAAGACCACGACGGTCTTGCCCTTGAAAATGTCGTCCGTCGTCAGCGTCTTCCAGTCGCTCTCGGTGCGCGTGCGGAAGCTCGCCTGTGGAACCTTCTGGCCTTCACGACTCTGCAGCATGTTCAGTCTCTCCTAAAGGAATAGAGACCGAGTCTAGGGAGGCACGTTCCCTGCGGCCAATTCTTTGTCGTCATCAGCCTGATAGCGGCGCCCTATGCTCCGCCAGGGCGCCGAGCAGGTACCGGATGATGGCGAGGCCGAACAGCACCGGCGCAACGAAACCGAGCACCGGCACGTAGGCGAGCAGCGCCATCAGCAGGCCGAACAGGTAGAGATGCGCGCGTCGCTTCCGGAAGATGGCTTTCATCTCCTGCCGGTCGGCGTGCTCGGCGAGGGCGTCGTAGCGCAGCAGGCGCTGGTTGGCCCAGGCGAAGATGACGAGCGGGATCAGCGGCCAGAGCGGCGCGAGCAGCCATAGCGGCAGCGTGACGACGGCGAGCGCCAGCATGCCGATCAGCGTGGCGACGCCGTTGGCGATCGAGCCGGCGATGCCGCCGCCGCGGCGACGCTCCAGATTCGGAAACGAGACCGCGGCGACGTGCTCGACCATCTCGCCCATGCCGAACACGCCGAGGATGAACAGCGCCGTCAGCCAGACGAGCGGCACGAAGAGCAGGAACAGCACCGCGTGGGCGGCGATCATCGCCGCGTCGGGCGCCTGCAGGTGGACGAACTCGAGCCCGCTCTGGATCACTTCGGCGATCCGCACCGCGGTGCGCACCCAGAGGAAAAGCGCGGCGATCCCCCAGAAGCCGACCGCGACCAGCATCGGCCAGACCATCAGCCACAGCATGCGCGGGTGGAGCAGGTTCGCCGCCGCGTAGCCGAGCGCGCCGAGGACAGGCTTCATGGGCGAAGAGTCTGCCAGAGTTTCGCCAGCCGCTTGGCCGAAACCGGCACCGGCGTTCGCAGCTCCTGGGCGAAAAGCGAGACCCGCAGCTCCTCCAGCAGCCAGCCGAACTGCTCCAGCTCGGCGGGCGGCGCGCCGTGCCGGGCGCGCGTCGCCGCGTCCCGGCGGTAAGGCGTCTCGATCCTCGCCACCTCGGCGGCAAGCCGGGCGTCGCGTTCGGGATCGGTCCGCAGCTTGTCGAGGCGCAGCGACGCCGCCTTCAGGTAGCGCGGCAGATGCTGCACCCGCTCCCACGGCATACGCGCGAGCCAGCCGGGCGACAGCAGGCGCTCGAGCTGCTGTCGCACCTCGTTCACGGGCTGCGGGAACGCCTTCTCCGCCGCGCCAAGTTTCTTTTGCAGGGCGGCGTGCTCGGCGACGATGCCGGCGGCGCTGCGCGCGATCTCCTGCGCGATCAGGCCGAAGCGGCCGCGCCCCTCGTCGACGCGGCGGGCGAAATCCTTCCCGCTGGTCGGTGTCTCGCCGGCAAGGAACGCGCGCTCGAGCGAAGCCGCGACGATGTCGCCGGCCAGGGGTGCGACCTTCACGTCCTTGGCGAGGCTTTTCGTCAGGTCGCGAATGCGCTCGCGAAAGGCGATGGCAAGAAGGCGCCGCACGCCCGCGCGATGCAATTCGCGCGCCTTCTCGGGCGAGTCGAACACCTGCAGGACGACCGCGTTCTCCGCGTCGACCAGCGCCGGGTAGCCCACCAGGGTCTGCCCGTTGCGTTGGATCTCCATCAGCTCGGGCAGGTCGCCCATCGTCCAACCGGTGTGCCGCTCCGCGTCGGAAGTCGCAGTTTCGTCACGCAGGATGGTTTCCGTCTCGCTGCCGAGCTCCTTCTTCAGCGCCGGCAGGTCACGGCCGATGGCCAGCTGGCGCCCATCGTCGGCGACGACGCGGAAATTCATCTGCAGGTGCAGCGGCGCCGAGTCGGGACGAAAAGCGTCGACCGGCAGGTCGAGGTTGCGCTCGGCGCGCACATAGCGCGCGAGCGCGGTGGCGAGCGGCATGTCCGACGGCGGCACCGCCACCTGGAACGCGTCGGCGAGCTCGTCGAGCGGTCCCAGCTTGTGGCGCAGGCGCTGCGGGATGGACTTGGCGAGCGCGCGCACCTTTTCCTTCAGGAGGCCGGGCACCAGCCACTCGCTGCGCGCCGCCGGCACCTGGTTGAGAAGCGCGAGCGGCACGGTCAGCGTCACCCCGTCGCGCGGCGAGCCGGGCTCGAAGTGATAGTCGAGCGCGAGGCGGTTGGGCCCGAGCTGCAGGGTGGGCGGAAAGTTGTCGGTGGTGATGCCGGCCGCCTCGTGGCGCATCAGATCCTCGCGCGCGAGGAAGAGCAGCTTCGGATTGCCCTTCTCCGCGCTCGAGCGCCAATGCTCGAAGGCGACGGCAGAGTGCACCTGCGCCGGCACGCGTGCTTCGTAGTAGGCATGGATCAGCTCCTCGTCGACCAGGATGTCCGGCCGGCGCGACTTGTGCTCGAGCCGCTCGATCTCCGCCACCATGCGGCGGTTGTGGGCGAGGAACGGCGCGCGAGTGTCGAGCTCGCCTTTCACCAGCGCCTCGCGGATGAAGATCTCGCGCGCCTCGGCCGGGTCGTCATAACTGACGCGGCGATTGGCGTACACCGGCAGGCCATAGAGCGTCGCCCGCTCGAGCGACAGCACCTGCCCGCGGCGGCGGTCCCACAAGGGGTCGTGCCGCTCGCGTTTCAGCAGGTGGCCGCCGAGCTCCTCCAGCCACTTCGGGTCGATGGCGGCCACCGAGCGGGCGAACAGCCGGGTCGTTTCCACCAGCTCTCCGGCCATGACCCAGCGGCCCGGTTTCTTGACGTCCGAACCGGGATGGATCCAGAACCTGATGCCGCGCGCGCCGAGGTAGCTCCCCTCCGCCTCCTCGCGCGTTCCCACGTTGCCGAGGAGTCCCGTACACAGTGCGCGATGGATCGGGCGATATTCCGTAGACGAGGAAGCCGGCCATTCCAGCTCCTCGAGCGTCTTGCCGAGCTGGGTCTCGACGTCGCGCCACTCCCGCATCCTCGGCACCGAGAGGAAGTTCTCGCGGCAGGCTTTCTCCCACTTGCCGTCGAACAGCTTCCAGAGCTTGAGCCGGGAGAGGAAGTCCGAGCGCTCGTCGGCGAACTGCGCGTGGCGCTCGTCCGCCGCGGCTGCCTTGTCGGCTGGCCGGCTGCGCGGATCCTGCACCGAGAGCGCCGCGGCGATGATGCGCACCTGCGCGAGGCATCGCTCCGCACGCGCGGCGACCAGCATGCGGCCGATGCGCGGGTCGAGCGGCAGGCGGGCGAGCTCGCGGCCGATCTCCGTCAGGCCGCGGCTGTCGTCGACTGCGTTCAGCTCCTGCAACAGGCCGTAACCGTCGGCGATTGCGCGCGGCGCCGGCGGATCGAGGAAGGGAAAGTCCTCGAGCTCGCCCAGGCCGAGGCTCTTCGCCCGAAGGATCACCGACGCGAGCGAAGAACGCAGCACTTCGGGATCGGTGTAGGCCGGGCGCTTCTTGAACTCCTCCTCGGAGTAGAGCCGGATGCAAACGCCGTCGGCGACCCGGCCGCAGCGGCCGGCGCGCTGCTGCGCTGCCGCCTGCGAGATCGCCTCGACCTGCAGCATCTCGACCTTGTTGCGGTAGCTGTAGCGCTTGACGCGCGCCTCACCGGTATCGACGACGTAGCGCACGCGCGGCACGGTGAGCGAGGTCTCGGCGACGTTGGTGGCGAGAACGACGCGCCGCGCCTTGCCGGGATGGAAGATCCGGTCCTGCTCCGCCGCCGGCAGGCGCGAATAGAGCGGCAGGATCTCGACGCCGCGCAGGCCTTTCTTGCGCAGCGTCTCGCCCGCCTCGCGGATCTCGCGCTCGCCCGGCAGGAAGACCAGCACGTCGCCCTCGCCTTCGCGGCAGAGCTCGTCGACCGCGTCGGCGAGCGCCTGCTCTTCCTCGTCGCGCGTCGTGTCCTCGGCGTCGCCGCCGACCGGCCGGTAGCGCACCTCGACCGGATAGAGCCGGCCCGAGACCTCGATCACCGGCGCGCCGCTGAAATGCCGCGAGAAGCGCTCGGCATCGATCGTCGCCGACGTGATGACGAGCTTCAACTCCGGCCTTTCAACCGTGAGCCTTTTGAGGTAACCGAGAAGAAAATCGATGTTGAGGCTGCGCTCGTGCGCCTCGTCGATGATGATCGAGTCGTACTCGCGCAGGCTGCGGTCGCCCTGCGTCTCGGCGAGCAGGATGCCGTCGGTCATCAGCTTGATTGCCGAGCGCGGCCCGACCTTGTCGTGGAAGCGCACCTTGTAGCCGACCGTGCCGCCGAGCTCGCTGCCCAGCTCCTCGGCGATGCGCGCCGCTACCGAGCGCGCGGCGATGCGTCGCGGCTGGGTGTGGCCGATGCGCCCGCGCATGTTGGAAACGGCGCCGCGCCCCATCTGGAGCAGCATCTTGGGAAGCTGGGTGGTCTTGCCGGAGCCGGTTTCGCCGCAGACGATGACGACCGGGTTTGCCTCGACGGCGGCGCAGATCTCGTCGCGCCGCGCGTTGATCGGCAGCGCAGGATCAAAGCGGATGCGGCAGCATCCTTTCCACGTATCTCGCGATGAGGTCGACTTCCAGGTTCACCCTGCTGCCTTTCTTCAGCCGGCCCAGGGTCGTGACTTCCAGGGTGTGGGGAATGAGATTGACCTCGAAGCTATCGCCGTCGACGCGATTCACAGTCAGGCTGACGCCGTCGACGCAAATGGAGCCTTTGCGGGCAACGTAACGGGAAAGCTCTTTTGGCATTTTGAAAACCAGCACTCCGCCCTCGCGGCTGGCGACCTCGCCGACGCCATCGATGTGTCCGGTGACGAGGTGCCCCCCGAGCTCGCCGCCGAGCGCGAGCGACTTCTCCAGGTTGACCTCGCCCGGGCGGTCAAGGCCGGCGGTCACGCGCAGGGTCTCGGCGGAAACATCGGCGGTGAAGCCTTTTCCGGTCAGCGAGGTGACGGTGAGGCAGACCCCCTGGACGGCGATCGAGGCGCCGACCGCCACGTTGGACAGGCCAAGGCCGGGGCACTGCACCTCGAGGGGGGCAATGCGCACAATCTTTCCCACCGCCAGCACGATGCCCGTGAACATGGCGGGGAAGGTTACCGCAAAGGCGCTGTCTAAGGCCTGATGAGCGGAGTGTGCTTCTGCAACAGCCTCACCACATCCTTGTCGAGCTGCAAGGCGGAGGCGGCGAGCCAGCAGATGAGGCAACCCACGGTGATGCAATTGACGGTGGCGACCATCCCCGTCGTGAAGTCGAGGAAGAAAGGCGCGGCGAGCAGCCACAGGCCGACGGCAAAGTTCAGCCACTCGGTCCAGAGCTCATCGAGGCCGATCTGGAAGTGTGCGCCCAGGGCGAGCGCCACGCCGACGAACGCGGCGTTGCCGGTCGCGACATGATCGGCCTCGTAGCCGACGATCCAGGGGGAAACGGCGAGCCACAAGCCGAGCGCGAAGCTCGTCCAGTCCTGCCATCTAGCCGTTCCGACCATGCGAGCCTCCTTGCAATTTTCGGGCGCGATAGCCATTCGAACAGCGTGCGGTTACGCTGGTCGGATCGCACCTTAGTACCTCCGGCAAGCGCGCTGTAGAGATGCAACGACAGATCGAGATCATTGGAGCGGCGTGGGGCCTCGGCGGCGCGGATCCGGGATGTGCGCAAGCGCCCGCGGCCCTAGCGCCGCTGCTCGCGGCGCGGCTCGAGGCGCGCGGCGTGGCGAGCGTGCCTGGCCCGATGCTGAGCGCTCTGCCGGCGGAGCGCCGCCGGCAGTTCGCGGTCAGCAAGCTCTGCAGCCTTCTCGCCTCGGCGGTTGCCGACGCCTGCCGCCACGGCCGCCTGCCTTGCGTGCTGGGCGGCGACCACAGCTGCGCGGGCGGCACCTGGAGCGGCGTCGCGCGCACCGTGCAGGGCAACCTCGGCCTGCTCTGGATCGACGCGCACATGGACAGCCATACGCCAGGAACGAGCCACAGCGGCCGCCTGCACGGCATGCCGCTCGCCTGGCTGCTCGGCCAGGACGACGATCCGCTCTACGGCCTCGCCTCGGGCGTGCTGAAGCCCGAGCATGTCTGCATCGTCGGCGTGCGCAGCTTCGAGCCCGAGGAGGCGGAGCGGCTCGAGCGCCTGGGCGTGCGCGTGTTCCACTTCGAAGAGGTGACGAGACGCGGCCTGCCGGTCGTGTTCGCCGAAGCGCTCGCCATCGTCACCACCGGCACTGAGCGCTTCGGCGTCAGCATCGATCTCGACGTCATCACGCCGGAGGAGGTGCCGCACGTCGGTACCCCGGTCGTCGGCGGCTTGGCGAGCGCCGTGCTGGCCGTCGAGCTCGAGCGCATCGCCACGCATCCGGGGCTCGCGGCCCTCGAGCTGGTGGAGTACTCGCCGAAGCTCGATCGCGACGGCCGCAGCGCGCGCGTAGCCGTCGACCTGCTGGTTGCGGCCCTATGCGGGGCGCGCGAGGAGCCGCAAGTCGTCGCCGACGCGCTCCGCCGATAGCAGTCTCAGCTTCGGCCTCTTTTCCAGCGATTCGAACCCGGGCAGGTCGAGCATGCCTTGCGCCGCCTCGCCAAGGAAGCTCGGGTTGAGGTAGATCAGGAACTCGTCGACGCAGCCCTCGCGCACCAGCGAGCCATTGAGGCGGAACCCGGCCTCGACGTGCAGCTCGTTGATGCCGCGGCGCGCCAACTCCCCAAGCATCTTGGGCAGGTCGACCTTGTTGTTTGCGTTCGGAAGGTGCAGGACCTCGGCGTTCGGGAGGGCACCGTGCGTAGCCGAGAAAACCAGAACTTTCTCGCCCGTGAGAATGCGGGCGCCATTCGGCATCTCGAGCCGGCTATCGACCACGACGCGCAACGGCTGGCGGGGCGTCTGCACATCGCGTACTGAAAGCCGCGGATCGTCGGCCTTCACCGTGCCGATGCCGGTCAGGATCGCGCAAGCACGCGCCCGCCAGCGGTGTCCGTCGCGCCGCGCTTCTTCGCCGGTGATCCACTGCGAACGGCCGTCGGGAAGCGCGGTGCGGCCGTCGAGCGTCGCCGCGATCTTCATCCGCACCCAGGGGCGGCCTCGCCTGACCCGCGAGACGAAGCCGATGTTGAGCTCGCGCGCCTCTTCCGCCATCGAGCCGTGCTCGAAAGCGACGCCGGCGGCGGCGAGACGCTCTCCTCCGCCCTTCGCCTCCGGATTGGGATCGCGTATCGCCGCGACGACTCGCCTCACTTTGGCCTCCACGATGGCGTCGACGCACGGCGGCGTGCGGCCATGGTGGTTGCAAGGCTCGAGGTTGACGTACAGCGTCGCGCCGGCCGCTTCGCCCTTCGCGTTTTCGAGAGCGACGACCTCGGCGTGCGGGCCGCCGGCCTTCTCGTGCCAGCCTTCGCCTACGACCTTGTCGCCCTTCGCGATGACGCAGCCGACGCGCGGGTTCGGCGTGGTTGTGTAGAGGCCTTGGGCAGCGAGGTCGAGCGCACGCCGCATCATGGCGTGGTCGATATCGGTCACTTGCGCCGTTTTTTGGTGGCTTTCACTTCCTGCACCGCTTCACGAAACTCCTCGGGCGTCTCGAAGTTCCGGTACACCGAGGCGAAACGGATATAGGCGATCTTGTCGAGCTTGGCGAGCTCGCGCATGACGAAGTCGCCGACGCGATTGGTCGGCACCTCGCGTTCGCCGAGCGAGCGCAGGCGCTCGATGATGTGGTCGACCGCCTCGTCGACCGCGTCGGTCGATACCGGGCGCTTGCGCAGCGCAAGCATCATGCTGCCGAGCAGCTTGTCTCGGTCGAAATCGGTGCGGCTGCCGTCCTTCTTCACCAGGCGCGGCATTTTCAGGTCGACGCGCTCATAGGTGGTGAAGCGCTTCTCGCACTTCAGGCACTTGCGCCGCCGCCGGACGGTGTTCGCTTCGAGATTGGCCCGGGTATCGACCACCTGCGTGTCCTCGGACGCGCAGAATGGGCATTTCACGTGTACACCGGGAACCTGGCGCAGAGCGCCTTTACTTCCGCCGCCACGCGCGCGAGGCTCGCCTCGTCATTCGGCCGGTCGAGGACGTCGGCGATCAGGTTCGCGAGCTGCTCCGCCTCCGGCTTGCGGAAGCCCCGCGTGGTCATCGCCGGCGAGCCGATGCGCACGCCGCTCGTCACCATCGGCTTCTCCGGGTCGTTCGGAATCGCGTTCTTGTTGACCGTGATGTGCGCTCGCCCGAGCGCCGCCTCGGCGTCCTTGCCGGTGACTTTCTTCGGCCGCAGGTCGACGAGAAACAGGTGACTGTCGGTGCCGCCCGAGACGATACGGAGGCCGCGCTTGGTCAGCATCGCCGCCATCGTCTTCGCGTTCTCCAGGACCGCCTTCTGATACGTCCTGAACTCGGGCCTGAGCGCCTCGCCCAGCGCCACCGCCTTGGCGGCGATGACGTGCATCAGCGGCCCGCCCTGCAAACCGGGGAAGATCGAACTGTTGATGTTCTTTTCGAATGGTTCCAACCCAAAAATCATTCCGCCCCGTGGCCCGCGCAGCGTCTTGTGCGTCGTCGTGGTGACGAAGTCGGCGATGCCGATCGGCGACGGGTAGAGGCCGACCGCGATCAGTCCGGCATAGTGCGCGATGTCGGCCATCAGCAGCGCGCCGCACTTGTCGGCGATGGCGCGGAAGCGCTGCCAGTCGATCACCCGCGAATAGGCCGACGCGCCGGTGACGATCATCTTCGGCTTCTCGGCCAGCGCGATCTTTTCGGCCGCGTCGTAGTCGATTTCTTCCTTCGCATTCAGGCCGTAGGAGACGACCCGGTAGAGCTTGCCGGAAAGGTTGACCGGGGAGCCGTGCGTGAGGTGCCCGCCCATCGCCAGCGACAGGCCGAGGATCGTTTCGCCGGGCTTGAGCGCCGCGGTGTACACCGCCTGGTTCGCCTGCGAGCCCGAATGCGGCTGCACGTTCGCCCAGGGCGCGCCGAACAGCTTCTTCGCCCGCTCGATGGCGATCGTTTCGGCGATGTCGACGTACTCGCAGCCGCCGTAGTAGCGCTTGCCGGGATAGCCCTCGGCGTACTTGTTGGTGAGCTGGCTGCCCTGGGCGAGCAGCACCTGCCGGCTGACGTAGTTCTCCGAGGCGATCAGCTCGACATGGTCCTCCTGCCGCTGGTTTTCGAGCCGGATCGCGTCCCAGAGCTCGGGATCGGACTCGGCGAGCAGGTTGGGAGCGAGCATGTGCGATTTTACCAGCCAATATCTTGTAGGATTTTGGCTATGAAATTACCGCTCCGCGCCGCTCTTTTCGTCCTGCTCCTGGCAGCGTTCATCCCGGCTGAGGCGCAAAGAGGCGTCCTCGTCTCGCCGCTGCCGGACAACCTCGACAAGAAGCAGATCCTCGACCTCGCAGGCCAGGTCCTGGTCCGGCGAGGGTGGACCCTGGTGCCGCAGGAGGCCGCTTCCATCGAGGCGGAGAAGGAGCACTCCGGCCTGCGCCTCTTCGTCAGCGATCGGGCGCTGCGCTTCAGCGACCTGTCGCAGCGGCCGCGCGGCGTGCGCCAGCGCGAGCAGCGCGAGGAAGGATCGCCGCTCACCGCCCTGCCCCAGAAGGAGCTCGATGCCTTGCGAACCGATCTCGCCGCGGCATTTGCGGGCCAGCCGCGCGCGGCCGACGCAACGTCGATCGCGGACCGGCCGCAGAGCCAGGTCCTGATGCGTGTCGCCCCGGGTAGCGAGGCGGAGCGGGTCATGGACAAGGTGCGCGTCGCGCTCTCCACGCGCGCATGGAAGCTGCTGCCGGACGAAGAAGGGGCCGTCGTCGCGCAGAACCGCAGCGGCGAGCTCGAAGCCAGGCTCAAGATCTTTCTCGCCGGCGACCAGCTGCGGTTCATCGACCAGTCGACGCGCTCCGACTCGTTGTCGCGCCGCGGCGAAAAAATCGAGAAAGCGCAGGTTCCGGAGCGCTGGATCGGCTATCTGCGCGCCGACCTCGACAAGTCGCTGCGCGAGCTCACGCCGCGGAAGGAAAGGCGACCGCTGGCACGCGACGGCGCGCCGAAGGGAGACGAGCCGGTGGAGCGGATGAAGAAACTGAAATCACTGCTCGACGCCGGCATGATCACGCAGGCCGAATACGAAGCGAAACGCGCCGAAATCCTGTTGGGCCTTTAAGGAGTGAACGCTATGAAGAAGAAGCCGCACCGCATCGCCGCTGCCCTGCTGCTGATCACCGCCAGCGCGCCGGCGCTCGCCGAGATCGACCGACTGCAGACGCTGAGCCAGCAGGAGTTCCACTTGCTCGCCGAGGATCTCGGCGCGGCGCTTTCCTATAAGCCGCTGCAGCCGACCGCGCCGCTCGGCGTGCTCGGCTTCGACGTCGGCGTGGCGGCCACCGCCACGCGCCTCAAGCACCCCGAGCTCTTCGAGCGCGCCACGGGCAACGGCGATTTTCCCTCGACCGTCGTCGTGCCGAGCGTGCGCGCGAGCCTGGGCCTGCCGTTCGGCTTCGACGTGAGCGGCATGTACAGCACAGTGCCGAAGACCGGCGTCACGCTCGCGGGCGGCGCGCTCTCGTGGGCGGTGATCGCGGGCGACGCCGCCCTCCCCGCGGTCGGCCTGCGCGCGAGCTATACCAAGATGTTCGGCGTCGATCAGCTCGACTTCTACTCCGGCGGCCTCGACGCGTCGATCTCCAAGGGCTTCGGCCCGGTCACGCCCTACATCGGCGCCGGCAGGGTCTGGTCGGCGAGCACGCCGCAAAGCACCACCGGCCTGCGCCGCGAGTCGCTAGCGCAAACCAAGGTCTTCGGCGGGCTCGGCTTCAAGGTCGCGCTGGTGAATTTCGTCATCGAGTACGACCGCACCGGCCCGGCCAACAGCTACGGCGCCAAGCTGGGACTGCGCTTCTAGCTCTCGCCACCCCGGCGCTGCACCCGATATTGCAGCAGGTGATCGCCCGAGCCCGCGGTCGGGCTGCCGAGGCCGATGGTGCCGCGCTCGCCGAGCACGGCCTCCTCGCGCCGCAGCCGGATCTCGCGCGTGCTGCCGTCGACCATGACGAAGGTGCCGTTCGACGACTGGTCGACGATGACGAAGTGGCCTTCGCGCCCGAAGAGGCGCGCGTGCAGCCGCGAGGCGTGCTGGCTCGGCACGACGACGTCATTCTCCTTGTCGCGGCCGATGCGCACGCTTGCTCCCGAGTCGACGGTGTAGGTCTGCTCGCCGTAGCTCAGCTTCAGCACCCATTGCGCCGCCTTCGCCACCGTCTCCCTGGTCAGGTTGAGCGCGGTGATGTCGGCGTCGCCGCGCCACAGGACTTCGCAGGCGGCCACTTCGGCGGCGCGCCCGCGCACCTTGGTCGGCGGCAGCGTGCGGCAGCGCTTGCGCAGGCCCGGCGAGAGCGCGTCGACGGTCTGCTGCGTGGTGAGCACCTGGCGCGGGTTGGCGAGGCCGACCAGGCGCGAGCAGACATTCACCGTGTCGCCGAACACGTCGCCACCCTTCGGCACGACCGGCCCGTAGTTGAAGCCGATACGGATCGAGAGCTCGCGGCGCAGCGTCGGCGAGGTGAGCGCGGTTGTCGCTTCCTGCATTTCGCAGGCGGCACGCAGCGCCGCATCCGGGGTGGCGAACTGGCACACCATGCCATCGCCCATCGTCTTGACGACCGTGCCCTTCGCCGCCTTGACCTTCTTCGTCAGGACGCCGAACAGGCGATTGATGGCGCCGAGCGCCCGCGTGTCGCCGAGCGACTCGTAGATCGACGTGCTGTCGCAGACGTCGGCGAACAGAATGGCGCGCTGGGCGCTGGTTTCGGCGATTTTCTAACCCCCCTTTTTTGCCTCAATCATACGCGTAGCGGCGGCGCGAGGTCCTCCGGGCGGTCGATATCGCGAATGACGCCGGGATCGCCGACGGGAATTTTTAACAGATCGCCGCCGTGACGGGAGAGCAGCGCCTTCGCGCCCTCGTCGCCGGCGAGCGAGAGCAGGTCCTGGCGATACTTCGCGGCGATGCCGACCGGATGTCCGCGGCGTGCACGGAAAAAAGGCGCGACCAGGGTCGCGCCGCCCTCGAGGGCGGCGCGCACCGCCGCGATCGACGAGGGCCGCACGAACGGCATGTCGGCGAGCGCCACCAGCCAGGCGTCCGCGCCTTCGCTGGCGCGCACGGCGCAGGCGAGGCTCGCGCCCATCCCCTCGGCGGCGTTGTCGCAGATCACCACCTGGCATCCTTCGTCTTTCAGCGCCTGGGAAATTTCTTCCGAGCCGGGACGGACGACGGCGAAAACATCGACCTGTGATTTCAGGTGGCGCGCCGACTGCACGGCGATCTGCACGCCGTGCGGCAGGGCATGGCGCAGCTTGTCCGAGCCGAAGCGGCTCGCCGAGCCGGCCGCGAGCAACAGGCCGACGATTTTCAATTTCAGGGCGTCTTGACTTCGCAGGCCGACGGGTCGAAGCGGCGCTCGGGCTTCGCCGCCCAGCTCGGCTCTTTCACCCCGTGGCGCACGGCGGTCATCTCGGCGAGGATCGCTACCGCGATCTCGGGCGGCGTCTTCGAGCCGATATAGAGGCCGACCGGACCGCGCAGGCGGGCGATCTCCTCGTCCGATACGTCGAAGCCGCGCAGCCGCTCGCGGCGCGCATCGTTGTTCTTCTTCGAGCCGATCGCGCCGACATAGAAAGCGGCAGACTTCAGCGCCTCCATCAGCGCGAGGTCGTCGAGCTTCGGGTCGTGCGTCAGCGCCACCACGGCGCTGTGGCCGTCGAGGTTCGCTTCGCGCACCACGTCGTCGGGCATGCCGCGGTCGATCGGCACCGCGGCGAGGTCCCAGCCGGCGGAATATTCCTCGCGCGGATCGACCACCACCACGTGGTAGTCGAGCATGCGCGCCATTTCGGCGAGATAGCGCGTCAGCTGTCCGGCGCCGACCAGCAGCAGCCGCCAGCGCGGCCCGTGCACCGCCGAGAGCACGCGGCCGTCGAACTCGAGCACGTCCTGCCAGCGTCCCGGCTCGAGCGTGGCGCGGCCGCTGTCCATGTCGAGGCGGCGCTTGACCAGCTGCTGCGATTCGATTTTTTGCAGCAGCTCCTGAAGTCCGCTTTTTTCGCCGAGCGGCTCGACCACGAGCTGCAGCGTGCCGCCGCAAGGCAGGCCCCAGCGCGTCGCCTCCTCGTTGGTGACGCCGTAAGTGAGCAGCTCGGGCTTCTTCGCGCCGGCGAGGCGCTGCTTGACCTTGTCGACCAGATCGTCCTCGACGCAACCGCCGGAAACCGAGCCGACGATCTGCCCGTCGTCGCGGATCGCCACCATCGCGCCCACCGGCCGCGGCGCCGAGCCCCAGGTCTTGACGATCGTGCCGAGCGCGGCTTTGTGCCCGCTCTTGCGCCAGCCTTCGGCCGTGCGCAGCACTTCGATGTCGACGCTATCCATGGGGAAATGTTAGCGCAACCCGGCAGCCCTTGGTTCGACTGCCGGCGCCGTTGCTCTCGCCGATGGCAATGCTGGCGCCGTGGCCCGACGCGATCTCGCGCACGATCGCGAGGCCCAGGCCGCTGCCGGTTCCGGGCGTGCCCGGCACGCGGTAGAAGCGGTCGAGCACGCGCTCGCGTTCCGCCAGCGGAATGCCCGGGCCTTCATCCTCGACCTCGAGATAGGGCCTGCCCTCGCGCGTGCCGGTGCGCACGGTGATGCGCGCGCCGCGCGGCGTGTACTCGAGCGCGTTGTGCAGCAGGTTGGCGAGCGCCTCGCGCAGCAGAAACTCGTCGCCGCGCACGCTCGCCGGTTCGAGGTCGAAGCCAAGGTCGAGATCGCGCTGCAGCGCGCGGTGCACCCACTCGTCGGCGACCCCCTCGACCACCGGCTTCAGCTCGACGCGCGAGAGAGGCTCGGTGTGGCCGCCGGTCTCGGCGCGCGCCAGCGCGAGCAGCTGGTTCGCCAGCCGGGCGGTTCGAATCGTCGCCTCGTGCACCTGCTCGACCTGGGTGCGGCAGGCGTCGGGCATCGGCATGGACAGCGCGAGCTCGGTGTGCGCCTGCAGGCCGGCGAGCGGCGTGCGCAGCTGGTGCGCGGCGTTGGCGAGGAAGCGCTGCTGGTTGCGGTTGGCGGCGGCGAGCTCCTCGAGCAGGCCGTTCAGCGCCGCGATCAGCGGCCGCGTCTCCTCGGGCGCCTTGCCGGCGTCGAGGGCGTGCAGGTCGGCGGGCGAGCGCTCCTTGATCTCCTCGGAGAGGCGCGCGAGCGGCGCGAGACCGCGCTTTACGCCGAACCAGACGATGAGCACGGTGGCGAGCGCGATCATCACTTCCGGCAGCACGTTGGAGACCAGGATCTCGCGCGCCATGCGCGTGCGCTTGACCGTGGTCTCGGCGACCACCACCGAGCAGGTGGAAGCGCCGCACTGCGCGGGCATCGACACCGCGCGCACCGTGCGGTCCCTGAACTTGGTGTCGTAGTAATGCAGCCCGGCGCCGGATTCGAGCGGCAGCGGCAGGTCGAGGTCGCCGGCGATCGCCCGCCCGTCGGGACCGCCGACACGGTAGTAGATCGTGTCGTAGCGGTCAGCGCGCAGCACCTGCTCGACCGCCGGCGGCAGCTCGAGCCGGAAGCCGACGTCGGCGGGCCGGATGTGGGAGCCCAAGGCAATGCCGATGTCGACCAGCGACTGGTCGTAGGCTTCGGTCGCTGGCTCGATCGACGGGTAGTAGGCGATCACCGCGCCGAGGCCGAGGAGCCCGGCAATAGGCGGCAGCAGCATGCGCAACAGGTGCGCCCGGAGACTGCGCGCCGCCACGACTAGGGTTCCTTGAACTCTTCGAGCATGTAGCCGAAGCCGCGCACGGTGCGAATCCTGATACCGGCGGGCTCGAGCTTGGAACGCAGGCGCGAGATGTAGACCTCGATGGCGTTGGGCGAGAGATCGTCGCCCCAGCCGGCGACGGCCTGGATGATCGCTTCCTTGGAGACGATCTTCTCCACCTTGGCGAGCAGCACTTCCAGCACCGCCCACTCGCGCGCCGCCAGCTCGAGCGGCTCGCCGCGCAGGAAGGCGCGCCGCGCCACCGTGTCGATGGCGAGCGGCCCGTGGACGATGCGCGGATCGCCGTGCGCCTGCGAGCGGCGCAGCAGCGCGCGCACCCGCGCCGTCAGCTCGGGCATGGCGAAGGGCTTTGCCATGTAGTCGTCGGCGCCGAGATCCAGGCCGCGCACCCGGTCGTCGACCGCGTCGCGCGCCGTCAGCACCAGGACCGGCATGGGTTTTTCGGCGGCCCGCAGGCGGCGCAGCACCTCGAAGCCGTCCATCTGCGGCAGGCCGATGTCGAGGATGACGAGATCGAAGCGCTCCTGCGAGGCGGCGAGCACCGCCTCCTCGCCGCGGCCGGTGACGTCGACCGCGTAGCCCTCGGCCTCGAGCATGCGCCGCAGCCCGGAGGCGAGCGGCGCGTCGTCTTCGACGATCAGCAAACGCATCTGGAAATCATACGCTGCAGGCGCTAGGATAGGCCGACACTCGCATCAAATCCCCTGGAGGAGGCCGCATGTCCGTGAAGGTATCCATGAAAGTCAATGGCAAGCCGGTATCGGCCGACCTCGAGGCGAGAACCCTGCTCGTCACCTTCATTCGCGAGCACCTGCGCCTTACCGGCACCCACGTCGGCTGCGATACGGCCCAGTGCGGCGCCTGCACCGTGATGATGAACGGCAAGGCGATCAAGAGCTGCTCGATCGTCGCCATGCAGGCCGAGGGCGCCGATCTCCTCACCATCGAGGGCGTCGCGAAAGCCGACGGCACCTTGCACCCCATGCAAGCCGCCTTCAAGGAAAACCACGGCCTGCAGTGCGGCTTCTGCACCCCCGGCATGGTGATGAACGCGCTCGATTTCGCGAAGAGCCACCCCGACCCGAGCGAGCAGGAAGTGCGCGAAGCCCTGGAAGGCAACCTCTGCCGGTGCACGGGCTATCACAACATCGTCAAGAGCATCATCGCCGGCGCCAAGGCGATGGGCGGCAAGCTATGAACGCCCCGCTGATCGGTGCGCGCGTCCAGCGCAAGGAGGACTACCGCTTCCTCACCGGCGCCGGCCAGTACACCGACGACGTCTCGCTGCCCAACCAGGCGCATGCCGCGTTCGTGCGCTCGCCGCACGCTCACGCGGTGATCAGGAAGATCAGCATCGACAAAGCGCTCAAGGCGCCGGGTGTGCTGAAAGTTTTTGTCGGGCAAGACCTGGCTGACGCCAAAGTGGGCGGCCTGCCCTGCGGCTGGCTGATCACCGACGTCAACGGCCAGCCGATGAAGGAGCCGCCGCATCCCTGCCTGGCGCAGGGGAAGGCGCGCCATGTCGGCGACCAGGTCGCCGTCGTCATCGCCGAGACGCTCGACCAGGCGCAAGACGCGGCCGAGCTGGTCAGCGTCGACTACGAGGAGCTGCCCGCGGTCACCGATGCGGCAAAGGCACGCGGCGCGAAAGCGCTCCACGACATCGCTCCCGACAACACGTGCTACGTCTGGGCGCTCGGCGACAAGGCGGCGGTCGATGCCGCCTTCGCCAAGGCCGCGCACGTCACGAAGCTCGAATTCCTGAACAACCGCCTGGTGCCGAACGCCATCGAGCCGCGCGCGGCGATCGGTGCGTATAGCCGCGCCGACGATGCCTACACGCTCTACGTCGCGAGCCAGAACCCGCACGTCGAGCGGCTGCTGATGACCGCGTTCGTGCTCGGCCTGCCCGAGCACAAGGTGCGCGTGGTCGCCCCCGACGTCGGCGGCGGCTTCGGCTCGAAGATCTTCCTCTATGGCGAGGACGTCGTCGTCACCTGGGCGTCAAAGCAGCTCAATCGCCCGGTGAAGTGGACGTCCGACCGCTCCGAGGCCTTCGTCTCCGACGCGCACGGCCGCGACCACACCACGATCGCCGAGCTCGCGCTCGACAAGGACGGCAAGTTCCTGGCAATGCGCGTCAAGACCACCGCCAACCTCGGCGCCTATCTGTCCACCTTCGCGTCTTGCGTGCCGACCATCCTCTACGCGACGCTGCTTGCAGGGCAATACACGACGCCGGTCATCCATTGCGAGGTGACGGCGGTGTTCACCAACACCACGCCGGTGGACGCGTATCGCGGCGCCGGCCGGCCGGAGGCCACCTACGTCGTCGAGCGGCTGGTCGAGACCGCGGCGCGCGAGCTGAAGATCGACCCGGCGGAGCTGCGCCGGCGCAACTTCATCCGCAACTTCCCGTACCAGACGCCGGTAGCGCTGCAATACGACACCGGCAACTACGATGCGACGCTGGACGCCGCTCTCGATCTTTCCGACCGAAAGAATTTCGAGAAGAGAAAAAGCGAATCGCTGAAGAACGGCAAGCTGCGCGGCATCGGCTACTGCGCCTACATCGAAGCCTGCGGCATCGCGCCCTCGGCGGTCGCGGGCTCGCTGGGCGCGCGCGCCGGCCTGTTCGAGGCGGGCGAGGTGCGCGTCCACCCCACGGGCTCGGTGACGGTGTTCACCGGCTCGCACTCGCACGGCCAGGGCCACGAGACGACCTTCGCGCAGGTGGTGGCGGACCGGCTCGGCATGGCGATCGAGAACGTCTCGATCGTGCATGGCGACACCTCGAAGGTCCTGTTCGGCATGGGCACCTACGGCTCGCGCTCGATCGCGGTCGGCGGCACGGCGATCGTCAAGGCGCTCGACAAGATCATCGCCAAGGGCAAGAAGATCGCCGCCCACCTGCTCGAGGCGTCGGAAGCCGACATCGAGTACGACCGGGGCGAGTTCAGGGTCGCCGGCACTGACAAGAAGAAAATGTTCGGCGAGGTGGCGTTCGCGGCCTACGTGCCGCACAACTATCCGCACGACAAGCTCGAGCCCGGGCTGAACGAGAATGCCTTCTACGATCCGGCCAACTTCACCTTCCCCGCCGGCACCTACATCTGCGAGGTCGAGGTGGATCGCGACACCGGCACGGTCAGCATCGACCGCTTCACCGCCGTGGACCTGGCCCTCGACGATCATCGGGTTGATGACGTTGCCGAAGTCGTCGACGGCGGTCCACTTGGCGATCGCCACGATGCCGGTCTCGGGGTCGATCTCGACCTCGCAGATGTGGACGCCGGCCGGGAAGGTGAAGTTCGTCGGGTCGTAGAAGGCGCCCTCCTTCAGCCCCGGCTCGAGCTCCTGCCCCGAGAACTTGTGCGCGATGTAGGCCTGCAGGGCGACCTCGCCGAAGCCGAGGGAGCGGTCGGTGCCGGCGACCGAGAACTTGCCGTCCTTGAACTCGATGTCGCCCTCGCCCGCCTCGAGCACGTAGCCGGCGACCTTCTTGCCCTTGGCGATGACCTTGTCGATGGCCTTGTAGATCGCCGACATGCCGACGGCGCCCGAGCGCGAGCCGTAGGTGCCCATGCCGAACTGCACCTTGTCGGTATCGCCGTGCACGATGGTGACGGTCTCGATCGGCACGCCGAGCCGGTCGGAGACGAGCTGGGCGAAGGTGGTCTCGTGGCCCTGGCCGTGGCTGTGCGAGCCGGTCAGCACCTCGATGGAGCCGGTCGGATTGACCCGCACCTCGGCCGATTCCCACAGGCCGACGCCGGCCCCGAGCGACCCCACGGCTTGCGAGGGCGCGATGCCGCAGGCCTCGATGTAGCTCGAGAAGCCGAGGCCCCTGAGCTTGCCGGTGCGGGCGCTCTCGCGGCGGCGGCGGGCGAAG
>JAXDQC010000024.1:0-5464 GCA_034668045.1 Betaproteobacteria bacterium
AGCCCGGCGACGTCCTCTTCCGGGCGGATCTGGTCTGCCGTCATGGCGAGGAACTCTTCGCGCGAATAGCCATAGAGGCCGAGCGCGGCGCCGTTGACGGCGAGGAAGGCGAGCGAATTGGCGTCGACGACCCACATCGCCTGCGGGTGCACCTCGAAGAGCAGGCGATAGCGCTCCTCGCTTTCCTCGAGCGCCTTCTGGTCGCGCGCGCGTTCGGTGATGTCCTTGCCGATGCCGTGGTAGCCGCGCAGGCGGCCATGCTCGTCGAAGAGCGGCTCGCCGCTGATGCTGAGATAGCGCAACTCGCCCGAGGTCTTGTACCGCAGCAGCACGAAATCCGAGAACGATTCGAGTCGCCGCAGCCGGGCGTGGTGCTGGTCCCAGCTCTCCTGCATCGGCGCGAGGCCGTTGATTTCCCAGCGCGCCTTGCCGAAGACGACATCGGTATCGACGTCGGGCGCCTCCAGCCCCGGCACGTCGACGAAACGGAACTCCTGGTCCTGCGTCCAGTACCAGTCGGAGCTCATCTCCACCATGCGGCGAAAACGCTGCTCGCTCATACGCGCCGCGCGCTTCAGCGCGGTGATGTCGCTGATCACCGCCGAGGTATAGACCGGCGTGTCGGCGCTGTCGCGCACCACGCCGCCCGCGACCTGCGCCCAGATCGTCGCGCCCGCCTTGCTCACGTAGCGCCGCTCGTTCAGGCGCGGCTTGGATTTCCCCGAGATCGCCTGCGCGCGCAGGAGCGATGCGGCCTCGCGGTCGTCGGCGTGCATCACTTCGAGATGATTGCGCTGCAGCAGCTCCTCGACGGTATAGCCAAGCATGCGAGTCAGCACCGCGTTGGCGTGCAGGAACCGTCCTTCCATGGAAAAAATCGCCAGGCCGACCGGGAGTTGCTCGAAAAGCGGGCCGAACAGCGCCTCGGGACGCGGCGGTGGTTCGACCTTGGAGCGCTTGTCGCTGGCCATGACTCGATCATGGCACAGCAGAAGGGACGGGGCACCCCGGCAAGGAAGGTGCCCCGTTCTGCTGCAGACGCCGGCTAGTCGGCCTGCTTGCGCAGGAACGCCGGGATGTCGTACTTGTCGACGCCGCTTTGCTGCAGTGCCTCCACCGTCGAGGCGCGGTTGCGCCGGATGACGGCAGGGACTGCGTCGAGCTGGTTGTAGTCCACTGCTCCAAGCGCCGGCATGTTGTCCGTGCCGGTTTTCTGGGAGACAACCAGTTTCGGCTGCCGCAGCGCGGCGTTCGCCATCCCGAGACCGGTGGCAACCACCGTCACGCGCAGGTCCTCCGCGAGCGCGTCGTCGTAGACACCGCCATAGATGATGGTGGCGTCGTCGGCGGCGAAGCTGCGGATGATGTTCATCACCTCTTTGGTCTCGCGCAGCTTGAGGCTGGCGCGCGAGGCGGTGATGTTTACCAGCACGCCGCGGGCGCCGGCGAGGTTCACGCCTTCGAGCAGCGGGCAGGCGATCGCCTGTTCCGCGGCGATGCGCGCGCGGTCGATGCCAGTCGCCGCCGCCGAGCCCATCATCGCCATCCCCTGCTCCGACATCACGGTGCGCACGTCCTGGAAATCGACGTTCACCAGTCCGGGGAGGTTGATGATCTCGGCGATACCCGCGACGGCGTTGTTGAGCACATCGTCGGCCGCCTTGAAAGCATCCTCCTGCGTCACGTCCTCGCCGAGCACCTCTTCGAGCTTGTCGTTGAGGATGACAATGAGCGAATCGACATGCGGCGCCATCTGCTCGAGCCCCTGCTCGGCCGACTTCATCCGCTTCGAACCCTCGAAAGTGAAAGGCTTGGTGACCACTGCCACGGTCAGGATGCCCAGAGAGCGCGCGACTTCCGCGATCACGGGTCCCGCGCCGGTGCCGGTGCCGCCCCCCATGCCGGCGGTGATGAACACCATGTGCGCGCCGGCGATCGCTTCTTCGATGCGGTCGCGCTCGGCGAGCGCCACCGCGCGCGCCTCTTCCGGCTTGGCGCCCGCGCCGAGCCCGCTCGAGCCGAGCTGGATCTGGTTGCGCGCCTTGTTGCGAGACAGCACCTGCGCGTCGGTGTTGACGGCGATGAACTCCACGCCTTCGACGCCCTGCTCAATCATGTGGTTGATGGCGTTGCCGCCAGCCCCTCCCACGCCGATCACCTTGATGATCGGCCCCGTCGCCTGAGTGTCTACGATCTCGAACATGTTTTTATCTCCTTGCCGTTGAGTTCGACTGCATCAAAAGTTGCGTTGAAACCATTCCCGCATCCGCACCAGCACGGCTTTTACCGAGCCGGTCTGGCGCGAAAGCTTCCCTTGCTGCACCTGCGATGCCCCTTCCAGCAGCAGCCCGACCGCCGTGGCGTAGCGCGGCGCGCGCACCACGTCGGCCAGACCGCCCGAATAGCGCGGCACGCCGAGGCGCACCGGCATGTGAAAGATCTCCTCGCCGAGCTCGACCATGCCGTGCATCACCGCCGAGCCGCCGGTGAGGACGATGCCGCTCGAGAGCAGCTCCTCGAAGCCCGACTCGCGCAGCACCTGCTGCACCAGCGAATAGAGCTCCTCGACGCGAGGCTCGATCACCTCGGCCAGCGTCTGGCGCGACATCGAGCGCGGCGCGCGCTCGCCTATGCCCGGCACCTCGATCATCTGGTTCGCGTCGGCGAGCTGGCGCAGCGCCACGCCCTGGCGGATCTTGATGTTCTCGGCGTCGCCGGTGGGCGTGCGCAGCGCCATGGCGATGTCGTTGGTGATCTGGTCGCCGGCGATCGGCACCACCGCGGTGTGGCGGATCGCGCCGTGCGTGAAGATGGCGACATCGGTGGTGCCGCCGCCGACGTCGAGCAGGCAGACGCCGAGGTCCTTCTCGTCCTCGAGCAGCACGGCGCGCGCCGAAGCGAGGGGCTGCAGGATGAGATCGTTGACCTCGAGGCCGCAGCGGCGCACGCACTTGATGATGTTCTGCGCGGCGGCGACGGCGCCGGTGACGATATGGACTTTCACCTCGAGGCGCACGCCCGACATGCCGATCGGCTCGCGCACGTCCTCCTGGCCGTCGATGATGAATTCCTGGCGCAGCACGTGCAGGATCTGCTGGTCGGTCGGGATGTTGACCGCGCGAGCGGTATCGAGCGCGCGCTCGACGTCGAGCGCCGTCACCTCGCGCTCCTTGATCGCCACCATGCCGGTGGAGTTGAAGCTGCGGATGTGGCTGCCGGCGATGCCGACGAACGCCGACGTGATCTTGCAATCGGCCATCAGCTCGGCTTCCTCGAGCGCTCGCTGGATGGCGGAGACGGTGGCCTCGATGTTCACTACCACGCCCTTCTTCAGGCCTTTCGACTCGTGGCTGCCCAGGCCGAGCACTTCGAGCGTGCCGTCTGCCCGAAGCTCGGCGACCAGGCAGACCACTTTCGCGGTGCCGATGTCGAGAGCGACGATCAGGTTCTTGTTGTCACGCGCCATGGCCCTAGCCTTTCCCATCCGGCATGCGCAGCGCGAAACCATTGGGATAGCGAAGGTCGACGTAGTCGTAGCGCGCCATCCCCCTTGCCGCGGTGCGCACGAAACGCTCGAGCCGGGTCTCGGCGGCGTCGGCGTCGCGTCCAAGCGCCAGCCGCACGCCGTTGTCGAGCTTGAGTTGCCAGGCGAGCCGCGGCGTCAGGATGATCTCCTCCACCCGCGTGCCCAGCGGCGCGACGATCTCGCCGAAGCGCGCATAGCGGCGGGTGACCTCGCCTTCGCTGCGCGGCGGGCCGGAGAAGCGCGGCAGCTTCGCCTCGCTCGAGCCGGCGAAGCGCTCGCCAAAGGTGTTGACGAGCGCGCGCTCGCCCCAACGGGCGAGCACGACATGCTCTTCCAGCGATGCTTCGAGGCGGTCGGGCCAGACGCGGCGCACCGCCGCGCGGCGAACCCAGGGCAGGCGCTCGAGCGCATTGCGCACCTCGGCGACGTCGACCGAGAAGAAATTGCCGGCGACCCGCCCGCGCAGGACTTCTTCGATCTCCGCCCCGCTCGTGTGATCGAGCTTGCCCTGCACCGTCACGTCGCGCACCGGCCAGAGCGGCGAGCGCAGCCCGAGCTGCAGCACCGTGAGGGAGAACGCGAGCACGGTCAGGCCGACGAGGAAGCCGGCGAGCATGTTCAGCTGGCGCGGGTTATCCCACATGCGCGAGCTCCAGAATGCGTACGCACAGGTCTTCGTAGGCGATGCCCACTGCCTTTGCCGCCATCGGCACGAGGCTGTGGCCGGTCATGCCGGGAGAGGTGTTCACTTCCAGCAGCCAGGGCTTCTTCTTCTTGTCGAGCATGATGTCGACGCGCCCCCAGCCGCTGCAGCCGACGACGCGGAAGGCGCGCAGCGTCAGCGCCTTCAGCTCCGCCTCCTTCTTCGCCGGCAGGCCGCTCGGGCAGTGGTACTTCGTCTCGTCGGTGAAGTACTTGTTCTGGTAGTCGTAGTTGCCTTTCGGCGCCTCGATGCGGATCAGGGGCAGCGCTTCCTCGCCCAGCACGCTCGCGGTGTACTCCGGCCCGTCGATGAACTGCTCGGCGAGCGCGATATCGCGGTACTTCTTCGCCGCCAGCTCATAGGCCGCGGGCAGCTGCTTCACGGTCGTGACCTTGGTGAGCCCGAGCGTGGAGCCTTCGTTGGCCGGCTTGACGATCAGCGGCAGCTTCAGCTCGCGCGCGACCGATGCCCAGTTCTCTTTTTCCGTGAGGATCCTGAACCGGGGCGTCGGCAGGCCGTTGGCGATCCAGACCATCTTGGTGCGCCATTTGTCCATGCCGATCGCCGAGCCCATGACGCCGCTACCGGTGTAGGGAACGCCGAGCATCTCGAGCGCGCCCTGGATCGTGCCGTCCTCGCCGCCGCGGCCATGCAGGGCGATGAAGCAGCGCGCGAAGCCTTCGCGCTTCAGGTCGAAGAGGTCGCGCTGCGCCGGATCGAACGCGTGCGCGTCGACGCCCTTCGAGCGCAGCGCCTTCAGCACGCCGTTGCCGCTCATGAGCGAGATCTCGCGCTCGGCCGATTTGCCGCCCATCAGGACGGCGACCTTTCCAAGGTTCATGCGGGCTCTCCCACGACGCGCACTTCGGTGGAGAGAACGACGCCCTTCATCTGGTAGACCATGCGCTGGATGTGCTTGACCAGCCACTCGATGTCGGCGGCGTTGCCGGCGCCGTCGGGATTGACGATGAAGTTGGCATGCTTCTCGGAGACGCGGGCGCCGCCGCGCGCGAAGCCCTTCAGCCCGCAGGCCTCGATCAGGCGCGCGGCATGGTCGCGCGGCGGGTTGCGGAACACGCTGCCCGCGTTGGGCAACGAAAGCGGCTGCGTGGCGATGCGCCGCGCGAGGAGCTCCTTCATGACGCCGCGCGAAGTCTCGCCATCGCCGGGCTCGAGGCGAAACCACGCCGCGGCGAACCATTCCTCGCGGGCGGGCTTGGGCGCGCAGTGCCGAT
>JAXDQC010000025.1:0-14461 GCA_034668045.1 Betaproteobacteria bacterium
GCCCGCCTCGTTGATGCCTTCCTCGAGGATCTGGCCCTGCTTGTCCTCGCGGTAGAACATCACCTGGTCCTTGTCGACCGGCTCGTACTTCTGTCCTTCGCTGGCGAAGATGCCGAGCTGGCGGAACATGCCCTCCATGCCGAAAGTGCGCGCCTCGTCCGGGACGATCGGCACAATGCGCTTGCCGAGCTCCTTGTCTCGCACCAGCGCCGTCAGCAGGCGTACGAACGCCATGGTGGTCGAAATCTCGCGGCCTTCGCCCGAGCCCTTCAGCACCTGGTCAAAGGCGCTGAGCGGCGGCACCGCGGGCGTGTGCTCCGCCTTCGGCCTGCGCTGCGGCAGGTATCCTCCCAACGACTGGCGCCGCTCGTGCAGGTACTTCATCTCCGGCGAATCCGCCGGCGGGATGTAGAACGGCAGCTCGTCGAGCTTGTCGTCGGCAATCGGGATATTGAACTGATCGCGCATCTCCTTGATGGTGGAGGTGTCGATCTTCTTCAGCTGGTGGGTCGGGTTCTTCGCCTGACCCTGCTTGCCCATGCCGAATCCCTTGATCGTCTTGGCGAGGATCACCGTCGGCTGGCCTTTGTGCTTCGTCGCGGCGGCATAGGCCGCGTAGACCTTGTGCGGATCGTGGCCGCCGCGGTTCAGGCGCCAGATGTCCTCGTCGCTCATGCGCGAGACCATCTCCAGCACCTTCGGGTCCTTGCCGAAGAAATTCTTGCGCACGAAGGCGCCGTCGTTGGCCTTGTAGTTCTGGTACTCGCCGTCGACCGTCTCCTCCATGATGCGCAGCAAGCGGCCTTCCTTGTCGCGCGCGAGCAGCGGGTCCCAGTAGGAGCCCCAGATCACCTTGATGACGTTCCAGCCGGCGCCGCGGAACTCGCCCTCGAGCTCCTGGATGATCTTGCCGTTGCCGCGCACCGGCCCGTCGAGGCGCTGCAGGTTGCAGTTGACGATGAAGATCAGGTTGTCGAGCTTCTCGCGCGAGGCGAGGCCGATGGCGCCGAGCGACTCGGGCTCGTCCATCTCGCCGTCGCCACAGAACACCCACACCTTGCGGTTGGCCGTCTGCGCAAGGCCGCGCGCCTCGAGGTACTTGAGGTAGCGCGCCATGTAGATCGCCTGGATCGGCCCGAGCCCCATCGACACCGTGGGGAATTGCCAGTAGTCGGGCATCAGCCACGGATGCGGGTAGGACGAAACGCCCTTGCCGTCGACCTCGCGGCGGAAATTGAGCAGGCGATCTTCCGACAGGCGCCCTTCCATCAGCGAGCGCGCATAGACACCCGGCGAGGAGTGGCCCTGGAAATAGATCAGGTCGCCGCCGTGGCCCTCGTGCGGCGCGTGCCAGAAATGCTGCTGCCCGGTGCCGAACAGCGTGCCGACCGAGGCGAAACTGGCGATGTGGCCGCCGAGCTCGTCATCGCTCTTGTTGGCTTTCGCCACCAGCACCATCGCGTTCCAGCGGCAGATCGAGCGGATGCGCTCCTCCAGCGTCACGTCGCCGGGCGAGCGCTCCTCCATGTGCGTCGGGATGGTGTTGATGTAGGCGGTGTTGGGCGAGAACGGGATGTACGCGCCGGAGCGGCGCGCCTTGTCGATCAACCGCTCGAGGAGGAAATGCGCGCGTTCCGGACCCTCGCGGTCGAGCACCGCCTCGAGTGCGTCGAGCCACTCCTGCGTCTCCAACGCGTCAGGATCGTTTGCGGCGGGAAATTGGGGCACGGCGGACATTGATGCCTCGAGCTTTGGGCGGCTTTCGGTCACAGTATTATGCAACACATGCCCGCAAGAATTCTCGACGGCAAGGCGCTGGCCGCCTCGATCCGAGTCGATCTGAAGCAAAAGGTCGAAGCATTGGCGCGCCGCGGCGTGCAGCCGGGCCTCGCCGTCATCCTGGCCGGCGACGATCCTGCCTCGAAGGTCTATGTCCGCAACAAGACGCGCGCTTGCGCGGAAGTCGGTGTGCGCTCGCAGCAGATCGACTATCCCGCCTCGGTCACGCAAGCAGAGCTAATCGCACGCATCAGTAAATTGAACGCGGACCCCGCGGTGCACGGCATCCTGATCCAGCTGCCGCTGCCGAAGCACATCGACTCGGCGCGCGTCCTCGAGGCCGTGGCGCCGCAAAAAGACGTCGACGGCTTCCACGAATCGAACCTCGGCGCGCTGCTCGCCGGCCGCCCCCGGGTCGTGCCGTGCACGCCGGCGGGCGTGATGCGCCTTCTCGAGCATGCGGGCGTGGCGCTTGCAGGCCGGCACGCGGTGGTCATCGGCCGCTCCAACATCGTCGGCAAGCCGGTGGCGCTGCTGCTCTTGCAAAGAGATGCGACCGTCACCATTTGCCACTCCAAGTCGAGCCATCTCGAAATGGAAACAAGAAAAGCCGACATCCTGATCGCCGCCGTCGGACGGGCGAAACTCGTCACCGCGGCGATGGTCAAACCCGGCGCCTGCGTGATCGACGTCGGCGTCAATCGCCTGAGCGACGGCAAGCTCGCCGGCGACGTCGATTTCGAGTCCGTGAAGGAAGTTGCCGGCGCCATCACGCCCGTGCCGGGAGGCGTCGGCCCCATGACCATCGCCATGCTGCTGGAGAACTGTGTCCAATCCTGCCGTTGAGCCGCACAACCCTGCCGTTATGCCTCATAACCCATTACTTGATTTTTCCGGTCTGCCGCGCTTCACGGAGATCGAGCCCGGCCATGTCGCGCCGGCCCTCGACGAGTTGCTCGCGCAGGGCCGCGCGACGATCGCGGCGATCAGCACCGCGCCCGCGACCTGGGAGGCTTTCGTCGCGCCCCTCGAGGACGCGAACGAGCGCATCAGCCGCGCCTGGGGGCAGGTCTCGCACCTGCACGCGGTGATGGACAGCCCGGCTTTGCGCGAGGCATACAACGCCAACCTGCCGAAGATCACGCAATACTGGACCGAGCTGGGGCAGAACGAAGCGCTGTTCGCGAAGTACAAGGCCTTGCGCGCCGCTCCTAATTTTTCTTCTTTGAGTGAACCAAGAAGGAAAATCGTCGAGAACGCCCTGCGCGACTTCCGCCTCGGCGGCGCCGAGCTGTCGCCCGAGAAGAAGGCGCGCTATGGCGCGATCCAGGACGAGCTCGCCAAGCTGAGCGCCAAGTTCTCCGAGAACGTCCTCGATGCCACCAATGCGTTTTCAATAACAATAGACGAGGAAAGAACGGCGGGGATTCCGCCCGATGCCCTCGATGCTGCCCGCGAGGCGGCCCTCAAGGATGAGAAGCAGACGGACGGCAAGCCTCGCTTCAAGTTCACGCTGCACGCGCCCTCGTACATGCCGGTGATGCAGTACGCAGACGACCGCACGCTGCGCGAAACGCTCTATCGGGAGAGCACGACGCGTGCCTCCGAGTTCGGCAAGCCCGAATGGGACAACACCGCGCTCATCGCCCGTATCGTCGAGCTGCGCAAGGAGCTGGCGCAGCTCCTCGGCTACGCCACCTTCGCCGAGGTCTCGCTGGTGCCGAAGATGGCCGAGTCGCCGGAGCAGGTGCTCGCCTTCCTCGAAGACCTGGCGAAGCGCGCGCGACCGTTCGCCGAGAAGGATGTCGGGGAACTGAAAGAATTTTTTCCCGACCTTCAAGCGTGGGACGTGGCGTACGCATCCGAGAGACTGCGAGCCAGGCGGTACGCGTTTTCCGACCAGGAAGTGAAGCAGTACTTCCCCGAGGATGCGGCGCTCGCCGGGCTGTTCCGCGTCGCCGAGTCGCTCTACCAGGTGAAGATCACGCCCTCGAAAGCGCCGGTCTGGCATCCCGACGTGCGCTTCTTCGACGTGCGCGCCCGCGAAGGCGACGCATCTCATGCCTTGGTCGGGCAGTTCTACCTGGACCTCTACGCGCGCGAGACCAAGCGCGGCGGCGCCTGGATGGACGACGCCATCGGCCGCCGGCGCATAGGCTCGCGGGTGCAGACGCCGGTCGCCTATCTCAACTGCAATTTCTCCAAGCCGATCGGCGGCAAGCCGGCGCTCTTCACGCACGACGAAGTGCTCACCCTGTTCCATGAGTTCGGCCATGGCCTGCACCACCTGCTGACGCGCGTCGACGACCTCGGCGTCTCCGGCATCAACGGCGTCGAATGGGACGCGGTCGAGCTGCCGAGCCAGTTCATGGAGAACTTCTGCTGGGAGTGGGACGTTTTGCGCGAAATGACGCGCCACGTCGAGACCGGAAGTTCGCTGCCCAGGCAACTGTTCGAGAAAATGCTCGCGGCGAAGAATTTCCAGAGCGGCCTGGCGATGCTTAGGCAGGTCGAGTTCGCGGTGTTCGACATGCGCCTGCACAAGGAGGATCCGTGCGGGTTCGCGAGCGCGCTGGCGCTGCTCGAGGAGGTGCGCAGCCGCATCGCCGTGCTGCGCCCGCCGGCGTACAACCGCTTCCCGAACAACTTCTCGCACATCTTTGCCGGCGGCTACGCCGCGGGCTATTACAGCTACAAGTGGGCGGAAGTGCTCTCGGCGGACGCCTACAGCTTCTTCGAAGAGAACGGCATCCTCGACGCGAAGGTCGGCGCCCGCTTCCGCGACGAGATCCTCGCCGTCGGCGGCAGCCGGCCGGCGGCAGAGTCGTTCCGCGCCTTCCGCGGCCGCGCGCCCAGCGTCGATGCCCTGCTGAGACACAGTGGTATGATTTCCGCATGACGCGAGCGATCGTTTTCCTCGTGCTCTCCCTCGGCGCCGCGACCACTTTCGCGCAGCAGCTCTATCGCTGGACCGACCAGAACGGCCGCGTCCACATTACTGACACGCCGCCGCCGACCTCCGCCAAGGGCGTGCAGAAACAGAGATCGAGCGTCGCCCCTGCGGCCACGCCCGCCGACGGCGCCCAGCAGGATTCCTACGACCTCCAGCTGGCGATGAAGGACTACCCGGTTTCCCTCTACACCTCGCCGATGTGCAGGGAGCCGTGCCAGCGCGCGCGCGACCACCTCAACAGGCGCGGCGTTCCGTTCCGCGAGATCCAGGTCTGGGACATCGACAGCAACGAGGAGCTCAAGCGCGTCTCCGGCACCAATCAGGTGCCGACCGTGGTCGTGGGCGCCAGCGTACAGAAGGGCTACGAAGTCAGCGCCTTCGATGAGCTGCTCGATTCGGCGCGCTACCCGAAAGCGGGCTCGGTCAAGCCGCGCGCGCAGGCGGCGCCGGGCACTCCCGCCGGCTACACGCCGCCGACCGACAGCGAGCCGTTGAAGGCGCAGCCGGTGAAACCGCCGGAAGAAGCCAAGCCGCGCGGCCCTTACGCGCCGAGGTGACGTTCCGGCTCGCGACCTGGAACACGGATTCGCCGGTTAAGCCTCTGATTCTGCTGTAGAGCACGTTCTCAGTTTCCCCGGATGCGGTCACGATAGAGCTGAGGCACCCTTCAGTAGCGTGTGACAGATTCACCTTGGCGGAAGCTCAGGGAATTAACAGCGGCGTGTTCCTGAGGAACTCACCGCAGGTGGTGTTCATCGTAAACCACGACTCACCTTTCCCCATGAGACGCCGCTGATGCGCTTTGACTTCTCATGGCGGGCCGACTGGAACCGGTGACGGCAGGAGAGCGCCCTTAGCCCTCAAAATTTAGAAAACAATTTCCACGCCAGAAAGCAGGGACAGCTACTTACGCGGGGGCGTTTCGGTCTGGCGCGGAGTCATTTTCTTATCCGCAGCAAGTGCATGCTGGGCGCGCCGGAGATAGGAGACTATCTCTTCGGGATCGAGCTTGAAAAACTCGACCTGGGACAGAAACCGGAAGGGGTGTTCGCTCACTGCCTTACATTACTCGCCCTGTAGCTAACTCACTGTACGCTGACTCGCTTTTAGCGCGATATTGGACTTCACCGGGGGGTGTGGACTTGGCGAGCCTCTTGGAGCAGCACCGGAAGGATCGGCAGCGCCGGTAACGGCGCAGACATCGCCGCTAAGGCTATTGGTCGCTTAAGCCTTACGATCGGCTTGCACTATATCCACCAAGCGCAAGTAGATTTCGTCCGGCACAACCATCGCTTCGCTCAGATAGTGCTTGAGAACGCCCTCGCTAATTCCTAGCCGTCCTGCGAGCGCAGCCGGGCTACCGGTCTTTAGGACAGCGATTTCCAAAATCCTTTTTTTGGCATTCGTGTTGTCCATAGCTGAATGATGAGCAACTGCTCTTGAGACAATTGCTAAAAATGGTTTTGCTTCCCGAAATTTTTGCAAGGAAACGGGCCAAAAAGCGGCCCTAGTTACTTTTGGTAGCTGAGTTTTCAACTTTGGTAGCAGTTAACATGGCGAGATCTCCGATGCGGTCACGGATGCGGTCATCGGGTTGCGGCTTCAAGCGGACTCACTGCGGACCTATCCGGACTTATCTGGTTATTCTTCTGCTGGAACCCGTTCCGGCTTGTTCTCGGGTTCAATAGAACGATGCGCCTAGCGACCTGGAACGTCAACTCCCTCAAGGTCCGCCTCCCGCATCTCCTCGACTGGCTCGGGCGCGTTCAGCCCGACGCCGTTTGCCTGCAGGAAACCAAGACCGAGGATAAGAATTTCCCGCTCGCCGAGATCGAGGCAGCTGGCTACCGCGTGGTCTACAGCGGCCAGAAGACCTACAACGGCGTCGCTATCCTTTCCCGCGCGCCGCTCGGCGGCATGGCGCACGGCATCCCGGATTTCCCCGACGATCTGAAGCGGGTCATTGCGGCGACCGTGGGCGATGTGCGTGTCCTCTGCCTCTACGCGCCGAACGGGCAGGAGCCGGGCTCGGAGAAGTACGCCTACAAGCTGCGCTGGTATTCGGCGCTGACGGCGTGGCTGAAAAAGGAAGTCGGCGGCAAGCTCGTGGTCCTGGGAGATCTGAACATCGCGCCCGAGGCGCGCGACGTGCACGACCCGAAACGCTGGGAGGGGAAGATCCACTTCTCGGAGCCCGAGCGCGCGGCATTCCGCGCCGTGATCGACCTCGGCTTCAAGGATGCCTTTCGCCTGTTCGAGCAGCCGGAGAAGCAGTTCACCTGGTGGGACTATCGCCTGGCGGCGTTCCAGCGCGGCTGGGGGCTGCGCATCGACCACATCCTGCTTTCGCCCGCGCTGGCGGCGCGCTGCAAGGGCTGCAGCATCGATGTCGAGCCGCGCAAGCTCGAACGGCCCTCCGACCACGCGCCGGTGCTGGCCGAGCTCGACCTCTAGTCGATGCTGGCGTACGCCGGCAGGGTCAGGAACTCGACGTAGTCGTCGGCGATGAGCTTGTCGAAGAGCTTCGCGCCCTCTTCGTATTTTCCGGCCGCATAGGCCACGTCGCCGAGATAGGTCTTCACCTTCGGCAGCTCCTCGGCGAGCAGCGCGCGGAAAAGCTCGAGCGTCACCTTGCGCCCGTCCTCGAGCACCCCCTTCGGCGAGCGGATCCACTGCCAGATCTGCGAGCGCGAGATCTCGGCGGTGGCGGCGTCTTCCATCAGGTTGAACACCGGCACGCAGCCGTTGCCGGCGAGCCAGGCACCGAGGTACTGGATGCCGACGGAAATGTTGTTGCGCAGCCCGACCTCGGTGATCGGCGAGGAAGGGTGAAAAGCCAGCAGCTCTTTGGCGGTCACATTGACGTCCGGGCGCTGGCGGCCGTACTGATTCGGCCCGGGCATGTGCTGGTCGAATACCTGTTTCGCGATCGGCACCAGGCCCGGATGCGCGACCCAGGTGCCGTCGCAGCCGTCGGTCACCTCGCGCAGCTTGTCCTGCCGCACCTTCTCGAGCGCCGCTTCGTTCGCCGCCGGATCGTTCTTGATCGGGATCTGCGCCGCCATGCCGCCCATCGCCGGCGCGCCGCGCCGGTGGCAGGTCTTGACCAGCAGCAGCGCGTAGGCGCGCATGAACGGCGCGGTCATCGTCACCTGCGAGCGGTCGGCCAGGCAGAAATCCTGGTTGGCGCGGAATTTCTTGATGCAGGAGAAGATGTAATCCCAGCGGCCGATGTTGAGGCCGGCGGAGTGCTCGCGCAGCTCGTGGAGGATCTCGTCCATCTCGAACGCGGCGAGCACCGTCTCGATCAATGCGGTTGCTTTTATTGACCCCCTGGGAATTCCCAGGGCGTTTTGAGAGAAAACAAAAACGTCATTCCACAGCCGCGCCTCGAGATGCGACTCCATCTTCGGCAGGTAGAAGTAGGGGCCCGAGCCACGCGCGAGCAGCGCCTTCGCGTTGTGGAAGAAGAACAGGCCGAAATCGAACAGGCTGCCGGAGACCGCCTGGCCGTCGACCGTGGCGTGCTTCTCGTCGAGGTGCCAGCCGCGCGGGCGCGGCAGCAGCACCGCGGTCCGGTCGTTGAGCCTGTACTGCTTGCCGTTCTGCTCGAGGCTGATGGTGCGATGCACCGCGTCGCGCAGGTTGATCTGCCCGTCGATCATGTTGTGCCAGGTCGGGCAGTTGGCATCCTCGAAGTCCGCCATGAAGGTCGAGGCGCCGCAGTTGAGCGCGTTGATCACCATCTTGCGGTCGGTGGGGCCGGTGATCTCGACGCGCCGGTCGAGCATGTCCTTGGGCTGCGGCGCGACCGTCCACTCGGCGTCGCGAATTTTCTTCGTCTCGGCGAGGAAATCGGGCAGCGCGCCGCCGTCGAATTCCTTTTGCCGCGTTGCGCGGCGCGCCAGCAACTCCTGGCGGCGCGGCTCGAAGCGCCGGTGCAGCTTGGCGATGAATTCGAGCGCTTCGCTCGTCAGGATCTGCGCGAAGTCGGCCGTGACCCGGCCGCTGACTTGCACGGAGCTCGCTTGCTCGGCATTCAGGACGGACGTTTGCATTGCAGCATTCTATGACACGAATGCGGCACTGCAACATGAATTCTTGGTCCGGACGGAGTAGGCTGACTTTCGTTTGGCAAAGTGGGATTTCACATCATGAAATACAACATTCTGATTTTCGGTGCGTCGTACGGCTCCCTGCTGGCGACGAAGCTGCTCTTGGGCGGCCATAACGTAAAGCTGATCTGCACCCCGGCGGAAGCGGAGCTGTTCAACAAGGAAGGCTCGCGCGTGCGCATGCCCATCAAGGGCCGCGACGGCCTGGTCGAAGTCGACTCGCGCAAGCTGCCCGGCAAGCTCTCGGCCGAAGTGCCGACGGCGGTCAAGCTCTCGGGCCACGACCTCGTCGTGCTCGGCATGCAGGAGCCGCAATACCGCTCGCCCGGCGTGCGCGAGCTTCTTGACGCGGTGGCGAAGGCGAAGCTGCCGTGCATGTCGATCATGAACATGCCGCCGCTGCCGTACATGGCGCGCATTCCGGGGGTAGACGTGAAGGCGATCGAGCCGTGCTACACCGACGCGTCGGTGTGGAAGAGCTTCGACCCGAATTTCATGACGCTGTGCAGCCCGGATCCGCAGGCCTTCCGCCCGCCGGAAGAAAAGCCGAACGTGCTGCAGGTACGCCTGCCGACCAACTTCAAGTCGGCGCGCTTCCCGTCGGATGCGCACACCGCCATCCTCAAGCGCCTGGAGGCCGACGTCGAAGCCGCGCGCTTCGAAGGCATCGAGCTGCCGGTCAAACTGAAGGTGCATGAATCGGTGTTCGTGCCGCTCGCGAAATGGGCGATGCTCGTCGCCGGCAATTACCGCTGCGTGACCAAGACCGGCATCCGGCCGATCAAGGAAGCGGTGCACTCCGATCTGGAAGCCTCGCGCACGATGTACAACTGGGTGGTGAAGCTGTGCGTGTCGCTCGGCGCGAACGAGAAGGACCTGGTGCCGTTCGAGAAGTACGCCGCCGCCGCGCAGAGCCTCGGCAGCCCGTCGTCCGCCGCGCGCGCCCTCGACGCCGGCGCGCCGAACATCGAGCGCGTCGATCGCCTGGTGCAGACGATCGGAAGAGCGAAGGGCCTGAGCTCGGCAACGCTCGACGAAACGGTCGCGCTGGTCGACGCCAAGCTCGAGTCGAACCGCAAGAAAGCGCAAGGCGACGCCGGCCTCAAGCCGGGGCAAGCGCAGAAGACCGCCTAGCTTTCCTTGTCGGGAGCCGCGGGATCGTCCTCGATCCCGAGCTCCTGGATCTTGCGAGTGATGGTGTTGCGGCCCATGCCGAGCAGGTTGGCGGCATCGATGCGCCGCCCGCCGGTTCGCGCCAGCGCCCGCATGATCAAGGCGCGCTCGAATTGCGGCCCCATCGTGTCAAGGATGCCGGTCTCGCCGCGCGCGAGGCGCCGCTCGACTTCCTGCTCGAGCGCCGCCAGCCAGTCCGGCGCATTTGCCGCCGCCTGGTCCTTGAATTCCGCCGGGAGGTCGCCGACGTCGATCACCTGCCCCGCCGCCATCACCGTCAGCCAGTGGCAGAGGTTCTCGAGCTGGCGCACGTTGCCGGGAAATGCGAGCCGCGAGAGGTGCGCGAGCACCTCGTCTGAGAAGCGCTTGGGCTCGACGCCGAGCTGCTTGCCGGAGAGCGCGAGGAAATGGCGCGCGAGCAGCGGAATGTCCTCGGGTCGCTCGCGCATGCTGGGCAGGCGCAGCCGGATGACGTTGAGGCGGTGGTAGAGGTCCTCGCGAAAAGTGCCTTCGCGCACGCGGTCCTCGAGGTTCTGGTGCGTGGCGGCGATAACGCGCACGTTGGCCTTGATCTGCTGGTGGCCGCCGACGCGATAGAACGTGCCGTCCGAAAGGACGCGCAGCAGCCGCGTCTGCAGCTCGGACGCCATGTCGCCGATCTCGTCGAGGAACAGCGTGCCGCCCTCGGCCTGCTCGAAGCGGCCGCGCCGCTGCTGCTGGGCGCCGGTGAAGGCGCCCCGCTCGTGGCCGAAGAGCTCGGATTCGAGCAGGTCCTTCGGCATCGCCGCGGTGTTGATCGCCACGAAGGGCTTGGCGCCGCGTGCACTGTGCCGGTGCAGAGCGCGCGCGACAAGCTCCTTTCCGGTTCCTGACTCGCCGGTGATGAGGACCGTGGCGGCCGACTGCGAGAGGCGGCCGATGGCGCGGAAAACCTCCTGCATGGCGGGCGCGTGGCCGAGGATCTCGGGGGTCTCGCCCACCGGCTCCACGGCCTCGGCTTCCCGGCGACTTTCGTCCAGCGCCCGGCGGATGAGCTCGACCGCCTGGTCGACATCGAAAGGCTTCGGCAGGTACTCGTAGGCGCCGCCCTGGAAGGCGGCGACCGCGCTGTCGAGGTCCGAGAACGCGGTCATGACGATGACCGGAACCGCCGGATGACGGGTCTTCACTGTCTGTAGCAGCTCGAGGCCCGACTTGCCCGGCATGCGGATGTCGGAGACCAGCACCTCGGGCGCACCGCCGGAGAGCGCGTCCAGCGCCTCCTGCGCGGTCGAGAACGAGTTGAAGGCGATGCCTTCGCGGCTGAGCGCCTTCTCCATCACCCAGCGAATCGAGCGGTCGTCGTCGACGATCCAGACCGGCTTCATGAGAGGGGGAGAAGAATCCTGAATACCGTACGGCCGGGGCGCGAATCGAATTCGATCACGCCCTGGTGGTACTGGACGAAAGTCTGCGCGAGTGAGAGTCCCAAGCCTGTTCCGCCTTGTCGCCCGGAGACCAGTGGATTGAAGATCCTGTCGCGAATCTCATCCGGCACCCCCGGACCGTCGTCCACTACTTGCAATTCTAATGCCAGCCTGTAGCGCTGCCGGAGGATGGTCGGCTGGCGGACGGCGCGCGTGCGGAACTCGACCGTCTTCGCCCCCGCCTGGGCGGCGTTGCGGGCGATGTTGAGCACCGCCTGGATGAGCTGCTCGCGATCGGCCTGCAGCTCCGGGATGCTGGGATCGTAGTCGCGCTGGATGTCGATGCCAAACTCGCCGCGCACCAGGCTGCGCACCCGCTCCAGCACCTCGTGGATGCCGAGCGGCTCGATCTTCGGCGTGCGGTGCGGGGCGAGCATGCGATCCATCAGCGCCTGCAGGCGGTCGGACTCCTGGATGATGACCTGCGTGTACTCGCGCAGCTCCGGACGGTCGAGCTCGCGCTCGAGCAGCTGCGCCGAGCCGCGCAGCCCGCCCAGCGGATTCTTGATCTCATGCGCGAGGTTGCGCAGCAGCTCGCGGCTGGATTGCTGCTCGATCACCATCCGCTCCTCGCGCACCAGGCGCAGCTGCTGCTCGATCGGCCGCAGCTCGACGATCAGGGCGAAGTCGCGCAGCTCGATGCCCGTGACGACGCAGGAGAGCGGCAGCGGCTCGCGGCCCTGCCGCAGGCAAGTCACCGTCTGCGCCGCATAGTCCCAGTGCGTGCGGCTCGCCTCGCGCAGCGCGCGCTCGAGCTCGTCGCGCTCGGCAAAAAAAGTGAGGAACACCTGGCCGCGCAGCGCGCTCTCGCCGGTCGCGAACAGGTCTTCGGCCGCCGGGTTGGCATAGCGAACCACCAGATCGGCGTCGAGCGCCACGACCGCGGTGGGCAGGAGGTCCAGGCCGGCGAGTTCTGCCGCGGAGGAACTCACTCAGCGCAGGTTGCTGAGCTCGCGCCGGAGCGCTTCGATGTTCTTCTCGTGGGTTTCGATGTTGTCCTTGAACGGCCGCAGGCGCTCCTCGACGCGCGCATAGTTGCGCTCGCCGCCTTCGCGGACCGCCTCCTGCTCCGCCAGGTCCTGCTTCGCCTTGGTCAGCGCCGTCTGCTCGTTGGTGAGCTCCGTCTCGAGGATCTCGCGCTGCCGGCCTTTTGCGCTCTTCGCCTGGGCCGGGGTCTCGCGCGGGAAGCGGCCGAGCTCGCGCGAAGCCCCGGCGGTCGGCTTGCCCGCGCCCGGCTTCTGTCCCGGCGCGACGTTGACCTCGCGCGAGACCAGCTCGCACTTCTTGCCGGCGGTGTCGCGCTTGTCGCTCGTGTAGAGCGGCCGGCCGGTGCCGTCGACGCACTTGTAGATCTCCGTGGCCTGCGCGCCGGCGAGCGCCGGAAGCGTGCCTAAAGTCACGAAAATCAAGGCTCTAACGAGCTCCATGGGATGACCAGTCTACCCAAAAAACAGAAGGGCGGCTGAATGGCCGCCCTTCTGCGTCACCCCGAAAAAGAACTTTTACGAGGCGTAGTACATGTCGAACTCGACCGGGTGCGTGGTCATGCGGAACCGGGTCAGCTCTTCGTTCTTGAGCCCCATGTAGGCCTCGAGCGTGTCCTCGTCGAACACGCCGCCCTTGGTGAGGAAGGCGTGGTCGTCCTGGAGGTTTTTCAGCGCCTCCTCGAGCGAGGCGCACACGTGCGGAACCCGCGCCGCCTCTTCCGGCGGCAGATGGTAGAGGTCCTTGTCGATCGGGTCGCCGGGATGGATCTTGTTCTGCACGCCGTCGAGGCCCGCCATCAGCATCGCCGCGAAGGCGAGGTAGGAATTGGCGGTCGGATCCGGGAAGCGCACCTCGACGCGGCGAGCGTTCGCGCTCGACACGAAGGGGATGCGGCACGAAGCCGAGCGGTTGCGCGCCGAGTACGCGAGGTTGATCGGCGCCTCGAAGCCCGGCACCAGCCGCTTGTACGAGTTGGTCCCCGGGTTGGTGATGGCGTTCAGCGCCTTGGCATGCTTGAGGATGCCGCCGATATAGTGCAGCGCGAAGTCGGAAAGCCCCGCGTAGCCGTTGCCGGCGAACAGGTTCTTGCCGCCCTTCCACACCGATTGATGGACGTGCATCCCCGAGCCGTTGTCGCCGACGATGGGCTTGGGCATGAAGGTCGCCGTCTTGCCGTAGGAATGCGCGACGTTCCACACCGTGTATTTGAGGATCTGCATCCAGTCGGCGCGCTGCACGAGCGGCGCGAAGCGCGTGCCGATCTCGCACTGGCCGGCGGCCGCCACCTCATGGTGATGCACTTCGACCTCGACACCCTGCTGCTCGAGCGCGAGCGACATGGCATTGCGGATGTCGAGCAGCGTGTCGGCCGGCGGCACCGGGAAGTAGCCGCCCTTGACCGGCGCGCGGTGGCCCATGTTGCCCGACTCGTAGTCGATGCCGGTCGACCAGGGGGCTTCCTCGGACTTGATCTTCACCGAGCAGCCCGACATGTCGACGTTCCAGGTGACGCCGTCGAAGATGAAGAACTCCGGCTCGGGGCCGAAGTAGGCGACGTCGCCCAGGCCGGTGGACTTGAGATAGGCCTCCGCGCGCTTGGCGATGCCGCGCGGGTCGCGGTTGTAGGGCTTCTGCTCGATCGGGTCGTAGACGTCGCAGCTGATGTTCAGGACCGGCTCATCGGTGAACGGGTCCATGCGGGCCGACGAGGCGTCCGGCATGAGCAGCATGTCGGAGGCCTGGATGCCCTTCCAGCCGGCGATCGAGGAGCCGTCGAAGGCGTGCCCGAGCTCGAACTTGTCCTTGTCGAAGTACTTCACCGGCACGCTGACGTGCTGCTCCTTGCCGCGGGTATCGGTGAAGCGGAAGTCGACGAACTTTACTTCCTTGTCTTTGACGAGCTTCAATACGTCATCAGGCGTCATCGCCATCTCGGGCTCCCTAAGCCGGGTTGGTTGGTATCGTGTAGTTGCTGTAGCCCCGCGTTT
>JAXDQC010000026.1:0-6633 GCA_034668045.1 Betaproteobacteria bacterium
ACGTACGGAACGAGCAGCGATTGCGCGCCGACGTCGAGCATGCGCTTGATCGTCACCATGTCGTTCCACGGCACCCGGACGATCGGGTGCGAGGGGTAGGGCGCCGCCGCCTGCAGCTGCGTCAGCACGCTCTCCAGGTCGTTCGGCGAGTGCTCGCAATCGAGCAGGATCCAGTCGAAGCCGGCGCCGGCGATCACCTCGACGCTGTAGTTGGAGGAAAGGCTCGACCAGAGGCCGATCTGGGCGCGCCCCGCTTTGAGCGCTCTCTTGAAGGGATTTTCGGGAAGATTCATTCGAACTTCACACCCGATTCCTTAACCACCTTCGCCCATTTCGCCTGCTCGCTGCCGAGCCATTTGCCAAAACTCTCCGGCGTCCCCGTCCGAACCTCGGTGCCCTGTTTGGCGAAGCGCTCCTTCATTTCCGCGGAGCTGAGAACGCGGATCAGCTCCGCATTCAGCCTGGCGACGACGTCTTTCGGGATCCCTGCCGGGCCGACAACACCCTGGAAGGAGCCGGTCTCGAATCCGGAGAGGCCCTGCTCGGCGACCGTCGGCGTATCCGGGGCGGCGGAAACGCGCTGGGCGCTCGAGATCGCGAGGGCGCGCAGCCGGCCGCCCTGCACCGTGGGCCAGGTGGCCAGCATGCCGTTGAAGAGCACCTCGGCTTGCCCGCCGGCAACCGCGGTGACGGCATCCGATCCGCCCTTGTAGGGGATGTAGGTCCATTGCACGCCGGTGCGCTGGGCGAACTCGATTCCCGCCAGCTGCGGCGCGCCGCCGATGCCGGAGACGGCGAAGTTCAGCTTGCCGGGGTTTGCTTTCGCGAGCTCGATGAGCTCCTTGACGTTGCTCGCCTTCACCGAGGGATGCACCGCGAGCACGTGCGGCGAATACGACACCATGACGACCGGCGAGAAATCCTTCGACGGGTTGAAGGGCAGCTGGGGATAGACGCTGGCGCTGATCACCAGGCCGCCGACGTCGGTGAGCAGCAGCGTGTAGCCGTCCGGCGCGCTCTTGGCGACGAAGTCCGCGCCGACGTTGCCGTTGGCGCCGGTCTTGTTCTCGATCACGACCGGCTGGTTCCAGGCCTCGGTGAGCTTGGGGCCGATCTGGCGCGCCAGGATGTCGGAGGTGCCGCCCGCCGCGTACGGCACGATGAGGCGGATCGGCTTCGACGGATAGGTTTGCGCCGAGGCGGCCGACGCGACGAGGGCGGCAAGAAGAAGGACGGTTCGCATCAGTGGATCTCCGGCTCGGGAATGGGCGCTGTGCCCTCGAGAAAATCGAAATCGCAGCCTTCGTCGGCCTGCTTCACGTGCTGGCTGAAGATCGCGCCGTAGCCTCGCTCATATTTCCGTGCCGCGGGCTTCCAGGCGCTTTTGCGCGTGCTCATCTCGGCGTCCGCAATCTTGAGATTCAGCTGCCGCTTCTCGACGTCCAGCTCGATGAGGTCGCCGTTCCTGACCAGCGCGAGCGGGCCGCCGACGAAGGATTCCGGGGCGACATGCAGCACGCAGCAGCCGTAGCTCGTGCCGCTCATGCGCGAATCGGAGATGCGCACCATGTCGCGCACGCCCTGCTTCAGCAACTTCTTCGGCACCGGCAGCATGCCCCATTCCGGCATGCCGGGTCCGCCGAGCGGCCCGGCATTCCTCAGCACCAGCACCGAGTCCGCGTCGACGTCGAGATCTTCGCGGTCGATGCGCGCCGCCATGTCGTTGTAGTCGTTGAACACGACCGCCTTGCCGACGTGCTTCGTGATCTTGGTGGCCGACGCCTTGATCACCGCGCCGTTGGGCGCCAGGTTGCCGCGCAGCACGACCAGGCCGCCAGATTCCTTGAGCGGGTTATTACGGGTCCGGATCACATCCTCGTTGTGGATGCGGGCCCCTTCCAGGTTCTCGCCGAGGGTCTTGCCGTTGACCGTTCTGCAGCTCAGGACCAGGAGGTCCTTGAGCTGGGCAAGCAGAGCCCGGAGGCCACCGGCGTAGTAGAAATCCTCCATCAGGTATTTGTCGCCCGAAGGCCGTACGTTGGCGAGCAGCGGCACCTTCGCCGAAAAAACGTTGAAGCGATCGAGCGGCAGCTTGATGCCGGCCCGCCCGGCCATCGCGACCAGGTGGATCAGGGCATTGGTCGAGCCGCCCATCGCCAGCAGCGTCACGATCGCGTTGTCGAATGATTCCTTGGTCAGGAAATCGCGCGGCTTCAGGTCTTCCCACACCATGTCGACGATGCGCTTGCCGGTGAGCGTCGCCATCTTGGCGTGGTTGGAATCCGGCGCCGGGATCGAGGCCGCGCCGGGCAGCGAGAAGCCCAGGCCCTCGGCGAGCGACATCATGGTCGCGGCCGTGCCCATGGTCATGCAGGTGCCGGGCGAGCGGGCGATGCCATCCTCGATTTCCTGCCAGTCCTTCTCCGTGATCGTGCCGGCGCGCAGCTCGGCCCAGTATTTCCAGCTGTCCGAGCCCGAGCCGAGCGTCGTGTCGCGCCAGTGGCCGGAGAGCATCGGTCCGGCCGGCAGGTAGATCGACGGCAGGTTCATGCTGATCGCGCCCATCACCAGCGCCGGCGTGGTCTTGTCGCAGCCGCCCATCAGCACCGCGCCGTCGGCGGGATAGGAGCGCAGCAGCTCCTCCGTCTCCATGGCGAGGAAGTTACGGTAGAGCATGGTGGTCGGCTTCTGCATCGGCTCGGCGAGCGACATCGCCGGCATCTCCACCGGGAAGCCGCCGGCCTGCCAGACGCCGCGCTTCACTTCCTCGACGCGCTGCTTGAAGTGCGTATGGCAGGTGTTGATGTCCGACCAGGTGTTGATGATCGCGATCACCGGCTTGCCGGCGTAGTCGCTGCGGTCGTAGCCCATCTGCGCGGTGCGCGAGCGGTGGCCGAAGGCGCGCAGGTCCTGCGCACCATACCAGCGGTGCGAGCGCAGCTCCTCGGGGCGCTTCTTCTTCTGCGGCATGGGGAAAACCAATTCTATAATGCCGCCTCTCGTCCGGAGACAAAACTCAATGAAACGCCTTTTCGCGGCATGCTTCGCGGTGACGCTCGCGTTCGGCGCGCACGCGCAAACCTGGCCGGCAAAACCGATCCGCGTCATCATCCCGTTCGTCGCCGGCGGCTCTTCCGACATCGTCGGCCGCGCCATCGGCTCGAAGTACCAGGAGCTGCTCGGCCAGCCGGCGGTGGTTGAGAACCGGCCGGGCGCGAACGGCGCCATCGCGGCGGAGTTCGTCGCCAAATCGGACCCGGACGGCTACACGATCCTGGTCGGCTCGATCGGCGTGTTCGCGATCAACGCCGCGCTGTTCAAGGACTTGCGCTACAACCCAGTGCGGGACTTCGCGCCGATCACGCTCGCGGTGACGACGCCCAACGTGCTCATCACCAAGCCCGAGCTGAAGGCGAGCTCGCTGAAGGATCTGGTCGCGTTCGCGAAGCAGAACCCGGGCACGCTGTCGTACTGTTCGAGCGGCACCGGCTCCTCCGACCACCTGACGGCGGAGCTGCTGAAGCAGATGTCCGGCACCGATGCGCTGCACGTTCCTTACAAGGGCGGCGCCGCCTGCCAGACCGACATCATGGGCAACCAGGTCGATTACTCCTTCCAGAACCTGGGCGCGGTGACGAACTACATCAAAGGCGGCCGGATGAAGGCGCTCGCCGTCACCGCGGGCAAGCGCCACGCGCAGCTCCCGGACGTGCCTTCGGCGACCGAGGCGGGATTCCCGGAGCTCGTCGTCACCTCCTGGCAGGCTGCGGCGGCACCGGCGAAAACGCCGCGCGACATCGTCGCGCGCCTGAATGAGGCGACCGTGAAGGCGCTGCGCTCGCCGGATGTGCGCGAGCGAATGACCCAGATCGGCTTCGACGTCGTCGCCGGCACGCCCGAGGAATTCGGCCGCTTCATGCAAGAGGAAGTCGAGCGATGGACGAAAGTCGTGCAGCGCGGCGGGATCAAGCCGGAATGAAAGACAGCATCTACCAGTATCAGCCGCTGACGCGGGCCATCGAGGCGATCGTGCTCGCGGGTGGCAGCGAACAGCGCGAGGCGAAGCTGGTCGCCGAGAACCTCGTCCTCGCCAACCTGCTCGGTCACGATTCGCACGGCATCGGCATGATCCCGCGCTACATCGCGGCGCTGCTCGAGGGCGGTCTCGCCGCCAACGCGCACCCGCGCGTCAACCTCGACGCCGGCGCGCTGCTCGCGCTCGACGGCTGCAAGGGCTATGGCCAGGTGATCGGCCACGAGGCGATGGAGATGGCGATCGAGCGCGCGGCGAAGCACGGCTCGTGCGTGATGACCCTCGGCAACTCGCACCACCTCGGCCGCATCGGCCACTGGGCGGAGATGGCCGTGGCGCGCGGTTTCGTCTCGATCCACTTCGTCAACGTCATCTCCCACGCCCGCGTCGCGCCTTACGGCGGGCGCGACGCGCGCTTCGGCACCAATCCGTGCTGCATCGGCGTGCCGTTGCCCGGCGAAGCGCCGTTCCTGCTCGACTACGCCACCAGCGCGGTGGCGCAGGGCAAGCTGCGCGTCGCGCACAACAAGGGAGTCAAGGTGCCGCCGGGGCGGCTCATCGACGACGTCGGCGAGGCGACGGACGATCCGCGCTACGCGGTGGTCCCGCCTTACGGCGCGATGCTGACGTTCGGCGAGCACAAGGGCTACGGCATGGCGCTCGCTTGCGAGCTGCTCGGCGGCGCGCTTTCCGGCGGCGGCACCTGGCACTACGACGAGTCGTCCAAGCAGCGCGTCCTGAACGGCATGCTCGCGATCGTCATCGATCCGGTGAAGCTCGGCACGGCCGACGCCTTCGCGCGCGAGGCGCGGCTTTTCCTCGACTGGTTGCGCAAGGGGCGCCCCGCGCCCGGCGTCGACAAGGTTCGCCTCGCCGGCGAGCCCGAGCGCGAGCTGCGCGCCAAGCGCGAGCGGGAAGGCGTGCCGGTCGACGCGACGACGTGGGAGGAAATCCTCGGCGCCGCCGACAAGGTGAAGCTGCCGCGCGCTCGCGTCGAGGCCTTGGCCGAGGGGCGGTGAGCACGGCGCAGGCGTTCGTCGGCTGGTTCCGCGCCTGGGGACACGTTGGGCGCTTCGCCCTTGCCGCGTTCGCCGCGGCATTCACGCGCTCCACGTACACGCCGATCACGCGCGCAGCGGCGCTGCAGCAGGTTTACTTCACGGCGTGGCAGCCGCTGCCGGGATTCGTGCTCTTCTCGACGGTGCTTAGCCTGGTGGTGATCCAGGTGACGATCACGGCCGCACGCGGCTACGGCCTTGCAGGCTACGCGCTCGAGCTCGTGTTTCGCGTCCTGGTTCTGGAGCTCGTTCCCTTCGTTACCGCGCTCATGGTCGCGCTGCGATCCGGGAGCGCGATCAACACCGAGGTCGCGCTCATGCACGCCTCGGGCGAGCTCGCGGCGATGCGCGAGGCGCGCGTCGACCCGATGCAGCGCGAGTTCGTGCCGCGCCTGGTTGCCGCGGCGCTGTCGGTGGTGTCGCTGACGGTGCTGAGCTCCGCGATCGCGCTCTCGCTCGCCTATCTCGTCATGTACGGCTTCTCGCCGTGGGGCTTCCAGGAGTACACCCGCACCATCGCCAATGTGTTCAGCCTGCCGATTCTCGCCGGCTTCTTCCTCAAGGGCGCGGCGTTCGGCGTCGTGGTCGCCGCGGTGCCGATTTCCGCCGGCTTGCAGGCGACGCACGACCTGAAATCCGCGCCGATCGCCGTGATGGGCGGCATGGTGCGCCTGGTGCTCGCGCTGGGACTGATCGAGATCGTCTCCGTGGCCGCGAAGTACGCCTGATGGAACGCGAGCAGACGCCGAAGCCGCCGCAGAACTTCCAGTTCCGCGCCGGCCTGCTCCTTGGGCTCACCGTGATGGTGGCGATCGGCTTCGTCCTCTACGTCCTCTACGCGCGCGGCTTCTTCGAGGCGAAGCAGCCGCTCACCCTGGTCACCGACAACGCCGAGGGCGTGAGCATTGGCGACGACCTCAGCTTCGCCGGCTTCCCGGTGGGACGCGTGCGGCGGATCGCGCTCGGCGAAGACGGCAGGGCGCGCATCGACCTCGATATCCCGCTCGACGGCGCGCGCTGGCTGCGCACGACCAGCATTTTCACGCTCGAGAAAGGCCTCTTCGGCAGCCCGCGGCTGCGCGTCTACAGCGCCAACCTCAAGGATCCGCCGCTGCCGGCGGGATCCGTGCGGCAAGTGCTGCGCGGCGATACCAGCGAAGAAATCCCGAAGATGGTGGCGATGCTGCGCAGCGCGCTCGAGAACATCGAGCAGCTGACCGCCTCGGGCGGCAGCCTGCAGGCGAGCCTCGCCAACGTGCGCACGCTCACCGACAAGCTCGCCGAGCGGCAGGGCATGCTCGGCGCGGTGCTCGGCAGCGAGGACGACGCGCGCAAGGTGGTCGAGGCGATCGATCGCGCCAACGCGCTGCTGGCATCGCTCGGCGGCGTGTCGCGCAAGCTCGACGGCATGCTCGGCAAGGCGGACAACCGGGTGTTCGGCGAAGGCGGCGTGATGGACGGCGCGCAGCAGGCGGTGGGGCAGGCCAACGCCGCGCTCGGCGAAGTGCGCGACAACCTGAAGCGCGTCGAGCGCATCCTCGC
>JAXDQC010000027.1:0-3075 GCA_034668045.1 Betaproteobacteria bacterium
GCGATCGGCATCCCGCAGTTCATGCCGAGCAGCACGCGGCGCTATGCCGTGGATTTCGACGGCAACGGCGCAATCGACCTGCGCCGCAGCCCGGTGGACGCGATCGGCAGCGTGGCGAACTTCCTGAAGGAGCACGACTGGCAGCCCGGCGCCGAGGTGCTGCTCGACGCCCGGGTCGGCGGAGACGCCTGGCGCGCGCTCGCCGACGGCTCGGTCGACCCCAAGCACGCGCAGACCGAGCTTCGGGCCGCGGGCGTCGAGTTCGACGGCATGCCCGAAGGGGTGCGCGCGATCCTGGTGGAGCTCGAGACCCCGGACAAGCCGAGCGAGTATCGCCTCGGCCTGCACAATTTCTGGGTGCTGACGCGCTACAACCGCAGCGCGTTCTACGCCTCAGCGGTCCACGACCTCGCGCAGGCGTTGAAAAAGCTCAGAACTTAGGCAGGTAGAGCAGCGGGTCGACCGCCGACGCGCCTTTGCGGATCTGGAAATGCAGCTTGGGCCGCTCGGAATCGGTGCTGCCGAGCTCGGCGATCTTCTGCCCGCGCGCCACCGCCTGCTGCTCCTTCACCAGGATGTTGCGGTTGTGGGCGTAGACGGTAATGAAGCCGTTGTCGTGCTTGAGCACCACGAGCTTGCCCATGCCCGGGATGCCGGTGCCGATGTAGGTGACGCGTCCAGGGGCCGAGGCCACGATCGCGTCGCCGACCCGGCCGTCGATATCGATGCCTTTCTTGCGCGGCTCGGCGAATTCCGCCAGCACCTTGCCCTTCACCGGCCAGATGAACTGCGCGAGCGCTGCCGAGGCGGGGGTCGGCTCGCTCTTCGCCAACTCGGCCTTGGCCGGCTCGATCCTGGGCGGTACGGTGCGGGCGGGCGCCCTCGGCGGCAGCGGCGGCAGCGATTCCAGCGGGCGCGACTCGACCCGCCCCAGGATGCGCGCCGAGCCGACTTGCGCCTGGCGCTCCAGCTCCGGCGCCGGCGCCGGCGCCAGGGCGACCGCGGACGGCGTCACGCGCAGCTGCTGGCCCGCGCGCAGCCGGGTCGGATGGTCGAGCTGGTTCCACTGCGCCAGCTCGCGATGGTCTGCGCCATGCTCGAGCGCGATGCTATAGAGCGTGTCGCCCCGCTTCACCGTATAGAGCTCGCCGGAAGGCGGCGGGATCGGCGCCGGGCTGAAAGACTTTGCGGCCACCGGTTTGGGCGCGCGCGCGTCCACGACGGGTGCAGGCGTGCGCCGACTCGCGCAGCCGGCCGCGACCACCAGCACTACTACCAGCGCCACCACTTTCACAGGCTTCACGCTTTCCCCGTCTGCATCGGCACGAAGCGTACCGGATCGAGCTCGGACTCGAGAAAACCGCGCCCGTTGCGCTCGTACAGCACCAGTCGCTGACCTGCCCCCTCGTGCAGGGGCAGTATCATTCTGCCACCAGGAGCGAGTTGGTGTAGCAGCGTCTGCGGCACCTGGCGGGCGGCGGCGGCGACCACGATCGCCTGGAACGGCGCCGCCTTCTCCAACCCGGCATGGCCATCGCCGTGCACCAGGCGCAGATTCTTCAGCCGCAGGGGCAGCAGGTTGGCCCGCGCGCGCTCGTGCAGGGCCTTGATACGCTCGACCGAATACGCCTCGGCAAAGACCTGAGCCAGCACCGCAGCCTGATAGCCGCAACCGGTGCCGACCTCCAGGACCTTGCCTGCGCGTTCTTTGCCGACGGTCAGCTCGATCATCCGCGCCACCACGAAAGGCTGCGAAATGGTCTGGGAAAACCCGATCGGCAGCGCGGTATCCTCGTAAGCCCGGCTGGCGAGGGCTTCCTCGACGAACAGGTGCCGCGGCACGCCGGCCATGGCGGCGAGCACGCGCTCGTCGCGGATGCCCTTCCTGCGCAGCCTTTCCACCATGCGCCCGCGCGTGCGCTGCGAGGTCATGCCAATGCCCAGCAGATCCCTCACTTCGAGAGCCACTCCCTGGCGAGCGGCAGCTGGCCGTTGTGCGTCAGGTCCAGGCGCAGCGGCGTCACCGAGACCTTGCAATTCTCCACCGCGTGGAAGTCGGTCCCGGGACCCGCGTCCTGGGCGCCCCCCGCCGGCCCGATCCAGTAGGCGGTCTCGCCGCGCGGGGTCTGCAGCTTGATCACCGGCTCGGCCTTGTGGCGCTTGCCAAGACGGGTCACCTCGATGCCGCGCAGGCGCGAGGGCGCCACATCCGGTACGTTCACGTTGAGCAGCACCGGCTCGCCGAGCGGATCGCGCCGGAAGCGCTCGACGAGCTCGAGCGCGACGCCGATGGCGCTCTCGAAGTGCTCGCCCGCCTTGCTGGTGAGCGAGATCGCGAGCGCCGGGATCCCGAGCAGATAGCCCTCGGCGGCGGCGGCCACGGTTCCGGAATAAATAGTGTCGTCGCCCATGTTGGCGCCCAGGTTGATGCCCGAAACCACCAGGTCCGGCGTGAAATCGAGCACCCCGGTCACCGCGATGTGCACGCAGTCGGTGGGCGTGCCGTTGACCGAGAAGAATCCGTTCGGCGCACGGCGCAGCGTGAGCGGCCGGTCCAGCGTGAGCGAGTTGGACGATCCCGAGCGGTCGCGCTCCGGCGCGACGACGGTGACCTCCGCCAACTGGCGCAGGGCTTCGGCGAGCAGCGTGATGCCCGGCGCGAAGTAGCCGTCGTCGTTGGAAACCAGAATTTTCATGCGATCGATTCTACAACTCACCGCCCGGCGCGCTGTCGAATCCCCCGTGCGCATCCTCGCGGTGGTCCTCCTCGTCATCTCGAGCGTCGCCTTTGCACAACCGGGGCTGAAGTACCGGGTCGAGATCGATGCGCCCAAGGGGATGGCCGAGGTCCTAAGGAAGGGGCTCAACCTCGTTCGCTGGCAGCACGACCCGCAGATGACGCCGGAGCAGCTGCGCCGCCTCGCGGAGGAAGCGGTGCGCGAGGCGCGCGAAGTCGCCGCGACCGAAGGCTATTTCTCGGCGCGCGTCGAGCTCGCCATCGACGAAGCCGCCCAGCCCTGGATCGTCCGGCTCACGGTCGAGCCCGGCGAGCGCACCTACGTCGGAGAAATCGAG
>JAXDQC010000028.1:0-2833 GCA_034668045.1 Betaproteobacteria bacterium
CGGCGACACGCGCGTGCTGTGCACCGCGAGCGTCGAGGAGCGCGTACCGGGCTTCCTCAAGGACACGGGCCGCGGCTGGGTGACGGCGGAATACGGCATGCTGCCGCGCTCGACCAACACCCGCACCGACCGCGAGGCGGCGCGCGGCAAGCAGTCGGGGCGCACGCAGGAGATCCAGCGCCTGATCGGGCGCTCGCTGCGGGCGGTGGTTGACCTGGCATCGCTCGGCTCGCGAACCGTTCATCTGGACTGCGACGTGCTGCAGGCCGACGGCGGCACGCGCACCGCGGCGATCACCGGCTCGTTCGTCGCCCTGCACGACGCCTTTTCGTTCCTGACACAGAAGGGTCTGCTGCAAGGCTCGCCCATCCGCGACCACGTGGCGGCCGTTTCGGTCGGCATCTTCAACGGCAAGCCGGTGCTCGACCTCGACTACGCCGAGGATTCGAAGTGCGGCTGCGACATGAACGTGGTGATGACCGGCGCCGGCAATTTCGTCGAAGTGCAGGGCACCGCCGAGGGCGAGGCGTTCGCGCGCGCCGAGCTCGACGCCCTGCTCGGCCTCGCCTCACAGGGAATTTCACGGCTCATCGGGCTGCAGAAAAAAGCTCTCGGCTTGTGAAGCTGGTCCTCGCTTCGGGCAATCCCGGCAAGCTGCGGGAGATCGGCGCTCTGCTCGCGCCGTTGACGATCGAGGTTCTGCCGCAATCGACGCTGGGCATCGGCGAAGCTGAGGAGCCGCACGACAGCTTCCTCGAGAACGCTCTTGCCAAGGCGCGGCACGCGAGCCGCGCCGCCGGCCTGCCGGCGCTCGCCGATGACTCGGGCCTGAGCGTAGACGCGCTGAAGGGCGAGCCCGGCGTGCATTCCGCCTACTACGCCGGCCGGCAAGGCAGCCGCGAGGAGCGCGACCGGCGCAACAACGAAAAGCTGCTGCGCAACCTGAAGAACGACCGGCGCGCTCATTACACTTGCGTGATGGTGCTGGTGAACAGTCCCGAGGATCGGCAGCCCCTCGTCGCCGAAGGTCTCTGGCACGGCGAGATCGCGCGCGCGCCGCGCGGCGCGAATGGCTTTGGCTACGATCCCTTGTTCTTGATCCCGGAACTCGACAAGACGGCGGCGGAGCTCGACCCTGTCCACAAGAACCGCATCAGCCACCGCGGGATCGCGCTGCAAAAGCTGCTCGCGCTCCTCAATGAATCCCGTCGTCGTTGAACGTCCCGGCGTGGTGAAGCTGGCGGTATTGCCGCCGCTCGCGCTCTACATCCACATCCCGTGGTGCGTGCGCAAATGCCCGTACTGCGACTTCAACTCGCACGAGCGCACCGGCGCGCTGCCCGAGGCGCAATACGTCGAACAACTGATTGCCGACCTGGAAAGCCTCCTGCCCTCCGTGTGGGGCAGGCGCCTCACCAGCGTTTTCATCGGCGGCGGCACGCCCAGCCTGTTCTCGCCCGAGTCGATCGATGTGCTGCTCGCCGGCGTGCGCGCCCGCCTGGTTCTCGAGCCGGGCGCCGAGATCACGCTGGAGGCGAACCCGGGAACGGTGGAGGCGGCGCGCTTCCGCGGCTTCCGCGACGCCGGCGTGAATCGCATCTCGATCGGCGTGCAGAGCTTCGACGACCGGATGCTCGGCGCGCTCGGCCGAATCCACAGCGCCGGCGAGGCGCGGAAGGCGATCGACGCCGCGCTCGTGTCGTTCGAGCGCGTCAACGTCGACCTGATGTATGGATTGCCGGGGCAGGACTTCTCCGGCGTGCGTTCGGACATCGAACAGGCGATCGCGGCCGGCGCGCCGCACGTCTCGGCCTACCAGCTCACCATCGAGCCGAACACCGTCTTCTTCAACAAGCCGCCGGTGCTGCCGGCGCACGACGCCTGCGCCGACATGCAGGTCATGCTCGAGCAACTGCTGAATGAAAAAGGTTTTGAGCACTACGAAACGTCGGCGTTCGCCCGGCCCGGCCAGCGCTGCCGCCACAACCTGAATTACTGGGAATTCGGCGACTACCTCGGCATCGGCGCTGGCGCGCACGGCAAGATCTCGTTTCCCGATCGCGTCACGCGCCACGAGCGCGCCAAGCAGCCGCGCGCCTACATGGAGGGCGACCCGATCAAGGAAGTTCTTGTCGACCCCGCCCAGTTGCCGTTCGAATTCATGTTGAACGCGCTGAGGCTGGTGGACGGCTTTGCGTCAACGCTCTTCCAGGAGCGGACCGGACTGCCGTTCGCGGCGATCCAGAAGGCTCTGGAAAAGGCGGAACGCGATGGCCTGCTCGAACGCGACCTGCAGCGCATCCGGCCAAGCGCGAAAGGCCGGCGCTTCCTCAACGACCTGCTCGAGCCGTTCTTGGCCTAGGCCTTTGCCACGACCCTTTCATTCATGAAAGTCTCTAGAACATCTGTCACGCTGTAGCAGTTCGCACTACAAGATCGAGATTCCGTTACATGAAAAAGGCGCACGCCACGACAGCGAAGCAGGTCGAGGCTTGGCATAGTCGTCGCCTCTAGCCGACAAGAAAGTGCAGAGGACCAATGGATTTCGTTTTGCTTCCGCAAGGCGACGCGCGCGACGTAGCCGCCGCTGCCGATGCCGTGGCGCGTCGTGCCGAGCTGTCGTCGCGCGCACCGCGGATACTCGCGGTCGATGACGACCCTATCATGCGTGACCTGGTCCGGCTGCATCTCTCGGGCGTCGGCTACGACGTCGTGGTCGCCGAGGACGCGATCGTCGCCGGCAAGATGCTGCTGCTGAGCAAGCCCGACCTGCTGCTGGTGGACGTCGACATGCCCTATCTGGACGGCTTCGAGTTCGTGGCCGCGATCAAGG
>JAXDQC010000029.1:0-13852 GCA_034668045.1 Betaproteobacteria bacterium
TGCGCACCTGGCCGGTGAGGTTGGCGGCCATCGAGTTCACGTTGTCGGTGAGGTCCTTCCAGACCCCGCCGACGCCCTTCACCAGCGCCTGGCCGCCGAGCTTGCCTTCGGTGCCCACCTCCTTCGCCACGCGCGACACCTCGCCGGCGAAGCCGTTGAGCTGGTCGACCATCGTGTTGATGGTGTTCTTCAGCTCGAGGATCTCGCCGCGCACATCGACCGTGATCTTCTTCGACAGATCGCCCCTCGCCACCGCGGTCGTCACCTCGGCGATGTTCCTCACCTGGCCGGTGAGGTTCGCGGCCATCGAGTTCACGTTGTCGGTGAGGTCCTTCCACACGCCGGCGACCGCGGGCACCTGCGCCTGGCCGCCGAGCTTGCCGTCCGTGCCCACCTCGCGCGCCACCCGCGTCACTTCCGCGGCGAAGCCGTTGAGCTGGTCGACCATCGTGTTGATCGTCGACTTGAGCTCGAGGATCTCGCCCTTGACGTCGACCGTGATCTTCTTGGAGAGATCGCCCTTCGCCACCGCGGTCGTCACCTCGGCGATGTTGCGCACCTGGCCGGTGAGGTTGGCCGCGAGCTGGTTGACGTTGTCGGTCAGGTCTTTCCACACGCCGGCGACGCCGGGCACCAGCGCCTGGCCGCCGAGCTTGCCGTCGGTACCCACCTCTTTCGCCACGCGCGAAACTTCGCCGGCGAAGGCGTTGAGCTGGTCGACCAGGATGTTGATCGTCGACTTGAGCTCGAGGATCTCGCCCTTGACGTCGACCGTGATCTTCTTCGACAGATCGCCCTTGGCGATCGCGGTCGTCACCTCGGCGATGTTGCGCACCTGGCCGGTCAGGTTCGCGGCCATGGAGTTGACGTTTTCGGTCAGGTCTTTCCAGATCCCGCCGATGCCTTTCACCTGCGCCTGGCCGCCGAGCTTGCCCTCGGTGCCCACTTCCTTCGCCACGCGCGAGACCTCGCCGGCGAAACCGTTGAGCTGATCGACCATGGTGTTGATGGTGCTCTTCAGCTCCAGCACCTCGCCCTTCACGTCCACCGTGATCTTCTTCGACAGGTCGCCCTTCGCGACCGCGGTCGTCACCTCGGCGATGTTCCTCACCTGGCCGGTGAGGTTGGCCGCCATCGAGTTCACGTTGTCGGTCAGGTCCTTCCAGACGCCGGCGACGCCCAGGACGACCGCCTGGCCGCCGAGCTTGCCGTCGGTGCCGACTTCGCGCGCGACCCGCGAAACCTCGCTCGCGAATCCGTTCAGCTGGTCGACCAGGGTGTTGATCATCGCCTTCATCTCGAAGATCTCGCCCTTCACGTCCACCGTGATCTTCTTCGACAGGTCGCCTTTCGCGATCGCGGTCGTCACCTCGGCGATGTTGCGCACCTGGCCGGTGAGGTTGGCCGCCATCGAGTTGACGTTGTCGGTGAGGTCCTTCCACACGCCACCGACGCCCTTCACCTGCGCCTGGCCGCCGAGCTTGCCCTCCGTGCCCACTTCCTTCGCCACGCGCGAAACCTCGGAGGCGAACGCATTGAGCTGATCGACCATGGTGTTGACGGTCGACTTCAGCGCCAGCATCTCGCCGCGCACGTCGACCGTGATCTTCTTCGACAGGTCGCCCTTCGCCACCGCGGTCGTCACCTCGGCGATGTTCCTCACCTGGCCGGTGAGGTTGGCCGCCATCGAGTTCACGTTGTCGGTGAGGTCCTTCCACACGCCGGCGACGCCGGGCACCTGCGCCTGGCCGCCGAGCTTTCCTTCCGTGCCCACCTCGCGCGCCACCCGCGTCACTTCCGCGGCGAAGCCGTTCAGCTGTCCCACCATCGTGTTCACCACCGTGCTCAGGCGCAGCGCCTCGCCGCGCAGCGGCCGGCCGTCGACCTCGAGCACCATGGTCTGCGAGAGGTCGCCCTTCGCCACCGAGCCGATCACGCGGCTCACCTCGCTCACCGGGTGCATGACGTCGCCGATCAGGCCGTTGATCGAGCCGATGACGTCGCTCCAGCCGCCGGCGGCGCCGGGCACGGTGATGCGCTGGTGGAACTGGCCCTCCTTGCCAACGACCTCGGCGACGCGGGCGATCTCGGCCGCCTTCGACTCTTCGAGCTCGACGACGTCGTTGAAGGCCTGCGCGATCTCGCCGTCGATGCCGGTGAGATTGAGCGGCATGCGAGTACCGAAGTCACCGCGCTTGAAGGCGCGCAGGCACTTCAGCAGCTCCCCTCGGTCAAGCATCATCTGGAGACCAGCCTGGATCGTTTCCATGTATTTCCCCAATCCCGAATAGTTCTTTGGGACTACTGACTTAGAGGTGGAATCGTAGGGGCGATGGCGAACGCCGGGTATCCCAAATCCCCCCGGCGTCTTGTAGTCGTTTGACTACAGGGTTTTGCTGCTAATCGACCAGGTGATGGGCGATGGCGTAGTGCATGAGCTCCGCGTTCGATTTCATGTTCATCTTGCGGAGGATGCGGGTGCGGTGGGTGCTGACGGTATTGGGGGACAGGAAGAGCTCGTCGGCGATCTGGCGGACCGTCTTGCCGGACGCGATCATCCACATCACCTGGTACTCGCGGTCGGACAGCGTCTCGTGCAGCGGCTTGCCGCGATTGTCCTCGAGCTCGAGGGCGAGCTTCTCGCCCAGGGTCGGGGTGACGTAGCGGCCGCCGCCCGCGACCTTGCGGATCGCGCTCACCAGCTCTTCCGGGGCGCTCTCCTTGGTCAGGTAGCCGGCGGCGCCCGCCTTCAGCGCACGCACGGCGTAGCGGTCTTCCGGATACATGCTGAGGATGAGGACCGCGCGGCCGGGATAGCGCTGGCGCAGCTCCTTGATCAGCTCCAGGCCGTTCTTGCCCGGCATGTTGTAGTCGAGGACGGCGACTTCCCAGGGAACGCGGCGCGAGAGCTCGACCACTTCCTGGCCGTTCTTCGCTTCGCCGACGACGGAGAGATCGGACTCGGCGGCGAGCATCTGCCGCAGCCCCTGCCGGACGACGGGATGGTCGTCGGCGATGATGACTTTCATGTCTTGCCTCGCAGGGGAATATTGACGCCGACGTTGGTGCCGTGGCTCGGCGTGCCGCTGATCTTCACCTCGCCGCCGAACAGCAGCGCGCGCTCGTGCATGCCGAGCAGGCCGAGCGACTTCTTGCCGCTCATGTCGGTGTCGGTGATGCCGACGCCGTTGTCGGAGACATCGAGCGCCACATGGTCGGCTGCGACCTTGAGCTCGATGTCGACCCGCGTCGCGCGCGAATGGCGCGCGACGTTGGTGAGGATCTCCTGGAAGATGCGGAACATGGTCGTCGAGACGTCGATGTCCAGCTTCACTTCCGGCGGCAGCTTCACGCGGCAGCGGATGCCGGTGCGCTTCTGGAATTCCTTCGCCTGCCAGCCGACCGCGGCGATCAGGCCCATGTCGTCGAGCATCTCCGGCCGCAGGCCGGTGGCGATCTTGCGCACCGTCTGCACCGTCGAGTCGATCAGCTTGCCCATCGAGTCGGTCTTCTCGATCAGGTCCTTGTCCTTGAGCCGCTTCGCCAGCCAGCCCACTTCCATCTTCAGGCCGGTGAGCACCTGGCCGAGCTCGTCGTGGATCTCGCGCGCGATGTGGGCGCGCTCTTCCTCGCGCACGGAGATCAGATGCGCCGCCAGGCGCCGCAGCTTGTCCTCGGATTCGCGCAGGCGCTCGGTCTTGCGGTGCAGCTCGACGAACACCGCCACCTTCGACTTCAGCACTTCCGGCACCACCGGCTTCATCAGGTAGTCGACCGCGCCGACCTCGTAGCCGCGGAACATCGACGCCATCTCGTCGGCGGCGGCGGTGAGGAAGATGATCGGCGTCTGGCTCGAGCGCTCGCGCGCGCGGATCAGGCGCGCGGTCTCGAAGCCGTCGATGCCCGGCATGCGCACGTCGAGCAGGATGACGGCGAAGTCGTTCTTCAGCGCCAGGCGCAGCGCCTCTTCGCCCGACTGCGCGATCATCAGGTTCTGCTCGAGCGTCGAGAGCAGCTGCTGCAGCGCGTACAGGCTCTTCGGCTCGTCGTCGACGAGCAGGATCTTCGCCTGCGCCGTCGGCTCGGCGGCTGCGTCGGCCTTGAACTCGGCGGTTTCGACTGCGCTGTTCAACCGACCAACTGGTGTCTGACAGCGTAGTGCACGAGTGCCGCGTTGCTGGTGAGGCTCAGCTTGCGCAGGATGCGCGTGCGATAGGTGCTGACGGTGGAGGGCGAGAGGCCCATCTCCTTGGCGATCTCGCTGATCTGCTTGCCGGTGGCGAGCAGCCACATGACGCGGTACTCGCGATCGGAGAGCTTCTCGTGCAGCGCTTTCTGCGGATCGCTCGAGCACTCGGAGGCGAGGATCTCGGCCAGCGACGCGGAGACATACTTGCCGCCGTTCGCCACCTTGCGCACCGCGGTGGTCAGCTCGGTCGGCGCGCTTTCCTTCGTGATGTAGCCCGCGGCGCCGCCGCGCAGAACTCGCGAGCCGTGCACGTCTTCGGAGTGCATGGACAGGATCAGCACCGGCTTGCCGGGAAACTCGCGCTTGATGTCGCCGAGCAGGTCGAGGCCGCTGCGGCCCGGCATGGAGAAGTCGAAGATCGCCATGTCCCACTGGAGCGAGCGCGCCATCTCGAGCGCCTCGTCGCCGTTGGTCGCCTCCCCCACTACGGTGGCGCTTGGATCGGCGGCAAGCACCTGCTTGAGTCCATGACGAACGATCGGGTGGTCGTCAGCGATGAGAATTCTCATGTGCACCTCTTGGTCCGTTCTTGGTTCCCTGAAGGCGAAAAGTATATTCACCTGCGGGAACTTCCGGTAGTCCGCGCGTAGCGACACGGGTGTAGCCGATTGTCTACAAATACCGCTTCCGCGCGGCGCACGCGCCGCGGTAGCGCCGGAAAACCCCGGAAAGTAGTGTTTCGCCCTACATGCTCGACGCCCTGCTCTTCGTCGCCACCTTCGAATCGATCGGCCTCTATGGGAAATCGCAGGCCGATCCCGGCCCCGCCGGCTGTCCCGTGAAGTACAGAAAGAAGGACGAGACCGCGTGGAAAGAAGGCCTGCCGCTCTGGTATGACGCGCGCAGCCGCGAGTGCCGCGGCAGCCTGGTGCAGCTCTCGCCGGGGACGAAATACGAAATCGAAGTCGGCGGCAAGACCATCGTCGCTTCGACCTGGGACGAAAAGTTTCCGATCAAGAAGACGATTCAGGTGGCGTCCGGAGGGCAACTCGATATCAAGGAGGGCGGCAGCGCCGAGGGCTACGTCCTCTATACCGGGGCTGCGACGCTCGAAGGCGGCAAGTTCAACGTCACGGTCTCGGCGCCCTACGTCATCATCCGCGGCCTGACGCTGAAAGGCGCGGAGCAGGACGCGATCCGCCTCCTCGAAGGTGCGCACGACGTGGTGATCGAGGACAACGACATCAGCGGCTGGGGACGGATGAACTACGTCAACAGCGCCGGCTGGCAGGTCGGCGTCGACATGGAATCGGGCGTGCGCGCGGATTGCAAGAGGTTTTCGAAACCTCTGGAACGAATCATCGTGCAGCGAAATAAGATTCATCATCCCCGCTACGGCGCCAACAGCTGGTCGTGGGGCCATCCCGCCGGCCCGCAGGGCATCACCATCAGCTATTGCGGCGGCAACCACGTCATCCGGCACAACGAGATCACGAGCGAGGCCGGCCACTACTTCAACGACGGCATCGGCGGCGAGGACAATTTCTCCGAGACCGGCTTCCCGAACGCCGACAGCGACATCTACGGCAACGTGGTGACGCACGCCTGGGACGACGCGATCGAGGCCGAAGGCGGCAACAAGAACGTGCGCATCTGGGGCAACTATCTCGACCAGACGGGGACCGGCATCGCCACCACCGTCACGCACTGGGGACCGGTCTACATCTTCCGCAACGTCTACAACCGCAGCCGCATGAAGTCGGAGCGGCCGCCGGAGTCCGACGACCGCGGCCCGTTCGCGAAGGCCGGCTCGAGCGACCAGTTCGGCAACGGCCGGCGCTACGTCTTCCACAACAGCGTGCTGCAGCCCGACGGCAAGAACGGCGCCGGCACCGGCATCTCCGGCAACTCGAAACAGCCGCTCACCAACACGGTGTCGCGCAACAACATCTTCCAGCTCTGGCGGGCGCACTGGCCGGCGATCAACGAGGCCGGCGGCTCGGGCAACGACTTCGACTACGACCTTTCGAACGCCAAGCTCTCGGAGAAGCACGGCGTGAGCGGCGGCGCCGACAAGGGAGTCGACCGCGGCGTGCGCATTCCCAACTTCAACGACAATTTTGTCGGCAGCGCGCCCGACATCGGCGCAGAGGAAAAAGGCGCCCCTGCCCAAGTGTTCGGCAGAAGTCGCTCCGCAGCGACGGGTCGATAGTCCATCGAAACAGTGACTTGAGCCGGGAGCGCCGGCTCACGTCGTCCAGTCCCTACAAGTACGTCGCAGAGCGCACGACGCAAATGTAGTTAAGTCGTTGATTAGCTTTGTAGTGCAAACAGTGGCACGGCTCCTGCTTTTAGGACGGCACACAAGTCCGTCTTCAAGGGAGTCGCCATGCAGTTCCAAAAGAAATCGCTTGCCGTTGCCGTAACCCTGGCCCTGGGCGCACCTCTCGCGCTCGCCGCCCCGACCGTCGCGTGGAAGACGCCCACCGCGGGCGCCACCATGTACGGCGCGTATTCCAACTCCTCGCTGTGCGAAGCCACGGCGAGCGGCGCGAACCGCGTCAAGTTCTACGTCGACACGCAGGAGGTCGCGACCGACTCGAGCTCGCCCTATCAGTGCGCGTTCGACACCCGTAACTTCAAGGCCGGCGCGCACACGCTGAAAGTGACCGCCATCGCCTCCGACGGCACGACGGCGAGCGCGACGCGCAGCGTCACCTTCGGCACCAGCTCCACCGGCACCACGACGACCAGTAATGCCGCGCCGAGCGTCTCCATGACCTCGCCGGCAAACGGCCAGACCGTCTCCGGCACCATCACCTACGCCGCGACCGCCGCCGACGACAAGGCCGTGAGCCGCGTCGTCTTCACGCGCGACAGCGGCATGACGCTCGCGACCGATACCACCGCACCCTACAGCGGCACGCTCGACACCAAGACGCTGCCGAACGGCACGCACACGATCAGGGCGCAGGCGTTTGACGCCGAGGGCCTGAGCAGCACGTCGCAGATCTCGATCAACGTGCAGAACAGCACGACCACGACCGCCAACGCTGCGCCGAGTGTCTCGCTGACGGCGCCGACCAGCGGCCAGACCGTCTCCGGCACGCTCGCGCTCTCCGCCATCGCCGCTGACGACCACGGTGTAAGCAAGGTGGTCTTCATGGTCGACAGCACCACGCTCGCGACCGACACCACCTCGCCGTATTCCGCCAGCCTCAACACCACGACCCTCGCCAACGGCACGCACACGGTGAAGGCGCAGGCGTTCGACGCCTCGGGCCTGAGCACCACGTCGCAGGTCTCGATCAACGTGCAGAACACCGCGACCACGCCGCCGCCTTCCGGCTCGACCGCGACGCCGGCGCCCACCTCGGGCACGCTCGGCCTGTGGTTCAAGTCGCCGCAGATGGGCAACACCGTCTCCGGCACGCTCTCGGGCACCAAGTGCTACGTGCTGGGCTCGGGCATGGCCAACGTCGCGTTCAAGATCGACTCGACCGCGCTCAACACCGACACCTCGATGTCGGACGGCATGCAGTGCGTGCTCGACACGACCAAGTTCTCGAACGGCACGCACACGCTGACCGCGACCGCCACCAGCTCCACCGGCGCGACGCGCTCGGACGTGATCAGCATCAACATCCAGAACAGCGGCAGCACCACGCCGCCGGTCGTTATCCCGCCAGTCGTTACTCCCCCGGTCGTCACCCCGCCGGTCGGCGGCGTCGGCACCACGCCTCCTCCCCCGCCGCCGTCGACCGGCGCGATGCCCACGGACAGCAGCAACGTCCGCGGCGTGGCGACGTTCCATTCGATCGGCATGTACTGGACCAGCCCGGGCGCGAGCTCGAGCGGCTGCAAGATGCAGTTCCGCAAGCAGGGCGAAAGCGCCTGGCGCGATGCGATGGACATGTGGTTCGACGGCCGCAACTCCGAGTGCCGCGGCTCGATCGTCCAGCTGCAGCCCGGCACGCAGTACGAAGTGCAGATGGGCCTGCCCGGCCAGTCGTTCAAGAAGGGCGCCACCGTCGCGACCTGGAGCGAGAGCTTCCCGATCGCGCAGACCATCACCCTGCCGGCGTCCAGCTCCTCGACGCTCAACATCACCAGCGGCGGCACCGCCAGCGGCTACGTGCTGTACCAGGCGGCGAGCGGCGGCTCGACCATCGACGTCGCCAACGGCAAGGCCAACAACGTCATCATCTCGGCGCCGTACGTGATCGTCCGCGGCCTGACGCTGAAGGGCGCGCAGCAGGACGCCGTCCTCATCACCGGCGCGGCGCATGACGTCGTGATCGAGAACAACGACATCAGCGGCTGGGGTCGCCTGAACTACACCAACAGCGGCGGCTGGCAAGTCGGCGTCGACATGGACTCGGGCATCCGCTGCAAGAGCGCGAGCAACTTCGAGCGCGGCATCGTCCAGCGCAACAAGATCCATGACCCGCGCTACGGCGCCAACAGCTGGGACTGGGGCCACCCGGCCGGCCCGCAGGGCATCACCTACAGCTACTGCGGCGGCAACCAGGTGATCCGCTACAACGAGATCTACAGCACGACCGGCCAGCAGCACTACTACAACGACGCGATCGGCGGCGAGGACAACTTCACCGCCACCGGTTTCCCGAACTACGACTCCGACATCTACGGCAACAAGCTGTCGGAAGCGTGGGACGACGGCATCGAGGCCGAAGGCGGCAACAAGAACGTGCGGGTGTACGGCAACTACACCAACAACACCAACACCGGTGTCGCCAGCACGGTCGCCCACTGGGGTCCGTTCTACGTCTTCCGCAACGTGCACAACCGCAGCCGTGCGATGTCGCTGAAGGCGCTCGACTCCGACGACCGCAACAACGCCTACAAGTCGGGCGAAAAGGGCGGCTTCGGCGGCGGACGGCGCTACTTCCTGCACAACACGCTGCTGCAGGCGACGCAGTCCGGCGCGAGCAACGGCCTGGGCATGGGCGGCGGGATCTCCGGCAACACCGGCGAGCCGCTCACCAACAGCATCGCGCGCAACAACATCCTGCACGTGTGGAAGTCGGGCTCGTACTCGATCTACACCGCCGGCGGCACGACCGACGACGCGGACTACGACCTGCGCAACGGCTCGGTCAACGTCAGCGGCGGCGAGACGCACGGCTTCGTCGGCACGCCGATCTACCTGAGCGGCCACGGCTGGCAGAGCGAGGCGGGCGGCAGCTACCAGCTCTCGCCGACCAGCCTCGGCTTCGGCAAGGCGCAGCGCCTGGCGAACTTCAACGACGACTACGCCGCGCCCGACGTCGGCGCCCACCAGTCGGGCATCGGCTCGATGAGCTTCGGCGTCAACGCCAGCGGCTCGTTCTGGGTCTCGGGCACGCCGGTCGGCGGCGCCTCGACCAGCGTGACCGGCGGCACGAGCGGCACGTCGACGTCGACCTCGACGCCCACATCCACGCCGACCACGCCGGTCATCGGCCCGGTCGCGATTCCCCAATAACTAGACACGACCAGCCAAGGGAGGCTGCCATGAGAAACCACAAACTGCAGGGCTTCACGCTACTCGAGCTGTTAGTCGTCATCGTCATCATCGGCCTGCTCGCCGGCTACGTAGCCCCGCGCTACTTCGCGCAGGTGGGCAAGTCGGAGACGCAGGTAGCGCGTGCGCAGGTCGAGTCCCTGGAGAAGGCGCTCGACCAGTACCGCCTCGACGTGCGGCGCTACCCGAGCGCGGAAGAGGGCCTCGAGGCCCTCGTCGCCAAGCCGGCGACCGCCGCCAACTGGCAGGGCCCGTACCTGAAGAAGGCGGTGCCCAACGATCCGTGGGGCCGGGCGTACCTCTACCGCGTGCCGGGAGAGAAGGCCGAGTTCGAGGTCGTCTCCTACGGCCGCGACGGCAAGCCCGGCGGCAGCGGCGAGGACAGCGACATCGGCGTCGGCCAGGTCATCACGAAAGCCTCGGTCAACTAGGCGAACGGATGCAATTCAGCCTCAAAGCCTTCGACGCGCGGCAGCAGGTCGTCTCGCTCACCCTGGAAGCGGTGAGCGAGGCCGCCGCTCGCGACGGCGCGCGCCAGCAGGGTTTGAATGTGTTTTTCATCAAATCCACCGGAATCCGGATAGGCGCCCGGAGGACCGCACGGTTTTCCGCGGGTCTGTTTTCCGTCGAGCTGATGGCGTTGCTGGAAGCGGGGCTGAACCTGGTGGAAGCCCTGCAGACGCTCGCCGAGAAGGAAGCGCACGGCGAGCGCCACGAAGTGCTCGCGGCGATGGTCGCCGCGATCCACCGCGGCGAGCCGTTCTCGCAGGCCGTGGCTTCGCTGCCGCGGCATTTCTCGCCGCTCTACGTGGCGACCATCCAGGCGAGCGAGCGCACCGGCAACGTCAAGGAAGCGCTCGGCCGCTACATCACCTACCAGGAGGAGCTCGACCGCGTGAAGAAGAAAGTCGTCTCCGCCTCCATCTACCCGGCGATCCTCGCGATCGTCGGCAGCCTGGTGCTCGGCTTTCTCATGTTCTACGTCGTGCCGCGCTTCGCCCGCGTGTACGAGGACATGTCCGGCGGCCTGCCGCTCTTTTCGCGGCTGCTGCTCGCGTTCGGACGTTTTGTCGGCGATCACGCGTGGCCGATTGCTTTTGCCGCTGTGTGCGTGATCGCCTTTTTCTTCTGGGCGGTTTCCCGCCCCGCCCTGCGCGCCGCCTTCAACGCGCGCCTGTGGCGCATCCCCGCGCTGGGCGAGCGCATGAAGGTCTACCAGCTCGCCCGCCTGTACCGCACGGCGGGCATGCTGCTTCGCGCCGGCGTTCCGGCGGTGCGCGCGCTCGACATGGTCAAGGACCTGCTCGCCGCGCACCTGCAGCCGCAACTGATCGCCGCCAGGCGGCAAATCGAGCAGGGCAAGCCGATGTCGGTGGCGCTCGGCGCCGCCGGCCTGACGACCCCGGTGGCGACCCGCATGATGGAAGTCGGCGAGCGCGGCGGCGACATGGGCAACATGCTCGGCCAGATCGCGCGCTTCCACGACGAAGAAGTGGCGCGCTTCATCGACTGGTTCACGCGCGCCTTCGAGCCGCTTCTCATGACGGTGCTCGGCCTGGCGGTCGGCGGCGTCGTCGTCCTCATGTACATGCCGATCTTCGAGCTGGCAGGGAACATCCGATGATTACCCGCGAAATCGCCGACCTGGCCGCCTCGCTGCGCATCCAGGCCATCGATCTGGTCGAGCTGCACGCCTCGCAGCCGGCGTTCGACGTCATTCCTTACGCCGAAGCGACGCGCCGCGGCTGCGTCGCCGTGCGCGACTTCGCCGGCGGGCTGTCGATCGTGCTCGGCAACGCCTTCGACCTCGACACCCAGGACTGGGTCGAGGACCGCATGCGCGCCGACTTCCGCTACCGCCTGGCGCAGAGCGAGGATGTCACCGCTTACCTTTCGAAGCAGGAATCGGCGCTGCGGGCATTGGACGGCTTTTCGCAAGAAAGCCAAGCAAAGGAAAAAGACAATACCGAGGAAATCTCCTTCGAGTCCGCTTCCGAAGGCGACAGCACGGTGGTGCGCCTGGTCAGCTCGACGCTCTACGACGCGCTGAAAGCCGGCGCGAGCGACGTGCACCTTGAGACGAGCTCGAGCGGCCTGACCATCAAGTACCGCATCGACGGCGTGCTCACCGCCGCGCAGACCATGCCCGGCACCGAGCTCGCCGAGCAGGTGATCTCGCGCGTCAAGGTGATGTCGGAGCTCGACATCGCCGAGCGGCGCGTGCCCCAGGACGGGCGCTTCAAGGCGCGCCGCGAGGGCCGCGACATCGACTTCCGCGTCTCGGTCATGCCGAGCGTGTACGGCGAGGACGCGGTGCTGCGGATTCTCGACCGCCGCGCGCTCTCCGACCAGATGACCGGCCTGACCCTCGACGTGCTGGGATTCGAGGCGGAGATGAAGCAGCGCCTGCGCAGCCTCTCCAGCCACCCGCACGGCATGCTGCTCGTCACCGGGCCCACCGGCTCGGGCAAGACGACGACGCTGTACGCGACCATCACCGAGACCAACACGGGCGTACACAAGATCGTCACCATCGAGGACCCGGTCGAGTACCACCTGCCGGGCGTGCTGCAGATCCCGGTGAACGAGCAGAAGGGCCTCACGTTCGCGCGCGGCCTGCGCTCGATCCTGCGCCACGACCCGGACAAGATCATGGTCGGCGAGATCCGCGACCCGGAAACCGCCGAGATCGCCGTGCAGTCGGCGCTCACCGGCCACCTCGTCTACACGACGGTGCACGCCAACAACGCGCTCGACGTGCTGGGCCGCTTCCAGCACATGGGCGTCGACGCCTACAACCTCGTCTCGGCGCTGAACGGCGTGCTCGCGCAGCGGCTGGTGCGGGTGTTCTGCAAGGAATGCGAATCGAAAGGCTGCCCGGGCTGCAGAGGCACGGGCTTCAAGGGCAGGAAAGCAGTCGGCGAACTGCTGGTCCTGAACGACGAGCTGCGGGAGCTGATCATCGCGCGCGCCCCGGCAAGAAAGCTCAAGGAAGCCGCGCGCGCGGCCGGCACGGTACCGCTCAGGGAAGCCGCGATGCGGCTGGTGAACGCCGGCGAAACAACGCTAGAGGAGATCGATCGTGTCACTTTTGTGGCGTAGAAAAACTCATCGCATCGGGCTCGGACCCGACTCCATCATCGTTTCCGGCAGCAAGGACGCCGTGCGCGTCCAGGGCGAAGGCGCCGGCGACTGGCGCTCGACGCTGGCCGCGCTGCCCGAGGTGCTCAAGAACTTCCGCAACCAGGACGTGGCGGTGGTGCTCGCCGACCAGTTCGTCCGCTACGCCCTGCTGCCCTGGAACGCGACGCTGAAAAGCGAGGCCGAGTGGGTGGCGCTGGCGCAGCACCGCTTCGGCGCCCTGCACGGCGCGCCGGCCGCCGAGTGGCAGGTCAAGGTCACCGAGACCGCGCCGCGCGGTGCGCGCCTCGCCTGCGCGGTCGAGCGCGAGCTCGTCGCCGGCCTCGCCGAGCAGTTCGTCGCCGCCGGCGTGCGCCTGGAATCGGCGCAGCCGTTCCTGGTCGCCGCCTTCAACCGCATCCGCAAGACGGTCGGCAACGGCTCGTGCTGGATCGTGGTCGAGGAGCGCGGCCGCCTGACGCTGGCGCTGATCCAGCGCGGCGAATGGCTCGCCATCCGCGCGCGCCGCTCGGACGAGCGCTGGCGCAACCTGCTGCCCGAAATCCTCGAGCGCGAGACCGCCTTCCTCGGCCTCGCCGAGCCCTGCACGCGCGTCATCGTCTGCGCACAGGGCGCCTTCGACATCGAGCTGCACAAGGACTGGCGCACCCATTCGCTCAGCTACCGCGAGCTCGCCCTGGCGACGGAGACGCATTGATGGCGCTCCAGCGCCTCGATCTCGATTTCTTCGCCCGCCGCCGCGCTTCGCCGTGGATCGGCCGGGTGCTGCTCGCCGCCGCGTTGACCGTGGTCGCCGATGTGGGGCTGCAATTCAACGATCTGCAAAAAATAAACGGCAACTATAAAACCGAGTTCGCGAAGATCGGACCGCGTTCCGTCCATCCGGCCAGACCCGCCTCGGCCGAGGAAGTCGCCGCCGCGCGCGAGACGGTGCAGCGCCTGTCGCTGCCCTGGACCAAGCTGTTCGCCGCCATCGAGTCGGCGGCGAGCGACCA
>JAXDQC010000030.1:0-9607 GCA_034668045.1 Betaproteobacteria bacterium
GCGCATTCGACCAACCCCGCCGGCGCATCGCTGCATGCCTTCAACATCCAGGAGACCGGCGGCACGAAGAAGACGGTCGCGCACGGCATCGAGCTGGTCGAGTGGCTGCTCGAGGATGCGAACCGCATCGAGCGCACGCCGGTGCCGGCCAGCCACATCACCGTCGGCCTGCAGTGCGGCGGCTCCGACGGCTATTCCGGCATCAGCGCCAACCCGGCGCTCGGCGCGGCGGTCGACCTCCTGGTGAGACACGGTGGCACGGCCATCCTCTCCGAGACGCCCGAGATCTACGGCGCCGAGCACCTGCTGACACGACGCGCGGTGACGAAGGAAGTGGGCGAGAAGCTGATCGCGCGCATCCGCTGGTGGGAGGACTACACCAGTCGCAACGGCAACGAGATGAACAACAATCCCTCGCCGGGAAACAAGGCGGGCGGACTGACGACAATCCTGGAAAAGTCGCTCGGCGCGGTGGCCAAGGGCGGCACCACGAACCTGGTCGACGTGTACGAGTACGCGCAGCCGGTGACGGCAAAGGGCTTCGTCTACATGGACACGCCGGGCTACGACCCGGTGTCGGCGACCGGCCAGGTCGCCGGCGGCGCCAACATGATCTGCTTCACCACCGGCCGCGGCTCCGCCTACGGCTGCAAGCCGTCGCCTTCGCTAAAGCTCGCCACCAATACGGCGCTGTTCGCGCACCAGGAAGAGGACATGGACATCAACTGCGGCACGGTGATCGACGGCACCGAGAGCGTGCAGCAGGTCGGCGAGCGCTTCTTCCGCATGATCCTCGAGACCGCCTCGGGCAGGAAAACGAAGTCCGAGGAATTCGGCTACGGCGAGGACGAGTTCGCGCCCTGGACGCTCGGCGCGACGATGTGACGCCGCGGGCGCCGCGCTTCCACATCGAGGGGCGACTGCGCGAGGGCTCGAGCTGCGTGCTGCCCGAGGAATCGGCGCATCACGCGGTGCGCGTTCTGCGGCTGCGCAGCGGCGATGACGTCACCCTGTTCGACGGCCGCGGCGGCGAGTACGCGGCGCGCATCGCCTCGATCGAACGATCTCGCGTCGCGATCGACGTGCTCGGCCACCTCGCCTTCGAGCGCGAGTCGCCGCTGCGCGTCGTCCTCGTGCAAGGCGTCTCCTCTGGCGAGCGCATGGACTTCACCGTTCGCAAGGCGGTCGAGCTCGGGGTCGCCGAGATTCACCCGGTGCTCGCCGCCGCGTCGGTAGCCCGGCCGAAGGGCGAGCGCGCCGCGGCGCGCCACGAGCACTGGCAGCGGATCGCGATCGCCGCCTGCGAGCAGTGCGGGCGTAACCAGATCCCGAAGGTCATGCCGCTGGTCGCTCTGTCCGACTATCGCGCCGAGGGTCCCGGGCTGAAGCTGCTGCTGTCGCCGCTTTCGGAAGCGCCCCTGTCGAAGATCGCCACCCAGGGCGAGGCGTTCGTCATCGCCGCAGGGCCCGAGGCGGGGTTCAACGCCGCCGAGGAAGCGGTCCTGGTTGAAGCCGGCTTCGTGCCGGTTCGACTCGGAGCGCGGGTGCTGAGAACCGAGACCGCCGCCTTGGCCGCCCTCGCAGCGCTGAACGCGCTGCGAGGCGACTTCTAGCTAGAATCCGGCAAAAGCAGAAAGGTCTCATGGCCGCGCCGCACCCCGAGGATTTCGTCCGCTGGTTCCGCCAGGTCGCGCCCTACGTGCACGACTTCGGCGGGCGCACCTTCGTCGTCGCCTTCGGCGGCGAGTTGGTGGCCGAGCGCGCGCGCTTCGCTAGCTTCATCCACGACATCAACGTGCTCGCCTCGCTTGAGATCCGGCTGGTGCTGGTGCACGGCGCGCGGGTGCAGATCGAGGCGGCCCTGAAGAAGCAGGGAACGCGCTCGAAGTACGCGCAGGGACTGCGCATCACCGACGAGGGCGCGCTGACGGCGGTGAAGCACGCCGCCGGCGTGCTGCGCGTCGAGATCGAGGCTCTGCTTTCGCAGGGCCTGCCGAACTCGCCCATGGCGCGGGCGCAGATCCGCGTCGTCTCCGGCAACTACATCACCGCGCGCCCGATCGGCGTGCGCAAGGGCGTCGACTTCCTGTTCACCGGCGCAGTGCGCAAGGTGGATGCGGCGGCGCTCTCCAGCCACCTCGACGTGGCCGACATCGTGCTCGTGCCGCCGCTCGGCTATTCGACCACCGGCGAGGTGTTCAACCTCTCCTGGGAAGACGTGGCGGAAAACGTCGCCGTGGCGCTGAAGGCCGACAAGCTGCTCATGTACACCGACCGGCTGCCCGCCGACCGAAAGGGGGCGACGATTTCCGAGCTGACGGCCGACGACGCGGCAACCCTTTCCGGCAAGAAGACCGACCTCACCCCGGCGGCGGCCCGCACGCTCGAGCATCTCGCGCGCGCCGTGAAGGGCGGCGTCGGACGCGGCCACCTGGTCACGCGCCGCGCCGAAGGATCGCTTCTCCAGGAGCTCTTCACACACGCCGGGGTCGGCACCATGATCACCGCCGACGCGGTCGAGAAGCTGCGGCCGGCGAGGATCGAGGACGTGCGCGGCATCCTCGCGCTGATCGAGCCGCTGGAAGCCGAGGGCACGCTGGTCAAGCGCAGCCGCGAGCTGCTCGAAGCCGAGATCGGCAACTTTCTCGTCGTCGAGCACGACGGCGTGATTGTCGGCTGCGCCGCGCTCTATCCCTATCCGGCCGAAAAGAGCGCCGAGTTCGCCTGCCTCGCGGTCGCCGACGGCTACCGCGATGCCGGCTACGGCGAGCAGCTGCTGAAAAGCTGCGAGGAGCGGGCGCGCGGCTTGCGGCTGCGGCGTCTTTTCGCCCTCACCACCCACGCCGCGCACTGGTTCCTCGAGCAGGGCTTCCGCGCCGCCGACGTCAAGACGCTGCCGGAGCAGAGGCAGGCGCTTTACAACTGGAAGCGCGGTTCGAAGGTCTTTTTGAAGCGCCTATAATTCCTCGATGGCGCGAATGGTGAAGTGCGTAAAGCTCGGGCGCGAAGCCGAAGGCATGGACTTCCCGCCCTACCCCGGAGCCCTCGGCAAGCGCATCTGGGAAAACGTCTCGAAGGAAGCCTGGGCACAGTGGCTCAAGCAGCAGACGATGCTGGTGAACGAGAACCGCCTCAATCTCGCCGATCCGAAGGCGCGCAAGTACCTCATGGAGCAGACCGAGCGCCATTTCTTCGGCGAGGGCGCCGACACCGCCTCGGGCTACGTCCCGCCGCCGAAGTAGTCGCTTGAAGAATATCGCGCAGCTCTGGGACGATTCCATCGTCCCGGCGATCACCGAATACATCCGCATCCCGGCCAAGTCGCCGCATTTCGACCGCGATTGGCAGAAGCACGGCCACATCGAGGCGGCGCTGCAGCTTGCGGTGAAATGGTGCGAGGCCAATCCCCTGCGCGGCATGAAGCTGGAGGTGGTGCGGCTCGAAGGCCGTACGCCGGTTCTTTTTGTAGAGATTCCTTCTGCAAGAAAAGAAACGGTGCTCATCTACGGCCACCTCGACAAGCAGCCGGAGATGACCGGCTGGCACGAAGGGTACGGTCCATGGCAGCCGCGCATGGTCGACGGCAGGCTCTACGGCCGCGGCGGCGCCGACGACGGCTACGCGGTGTTCTGCGCCTTCGCGGCGCTAAAGGCGCTGCAGGACGAGGGCCGGCCGCACGCGCGCTGCGTCATCCTTATCGAGTGCTGCGAGGAGAGCGGCAGCTACGACCTGCCCGCCTACCTGGACCATCTCTCCGGGAAAGTCGGCAAACCGGATTTTGTCGTCGGCCTCGACTCCGGCTGCGGCAACTACCGCCAGATGTGGGGCACGACCTCGCTGCGCGGCCTGCTGAACGGCGTGCTTACGGTGGAAGTGCTCACCGAAGGCGTGCATTCCGGCGACGCGAGCGGCGTGGTGCCGACCAGCTTCCGCATCGCGCGCCAGCTCATCGATCGGATCGACAACGCCGCGACCGGCATAGTGAAAGACAGGAAGTTCCATGCGCCGATTCCGAAGCAGCGGATCGCGCAGGCGAAGCGCGCCGCCACGGTGCTGGGCAAGGAAATCTGGCGCAAGTTTCCCTTTGCGGGCGGCACGCGACCGATGCACAAAGACCTCGCCGAGCTGGTGCTGAACCGCACCTGGCGGCCGATGCTGGCCGTCACGGGCGCCGAAGGCATCCCGGCGCTGGCGAACGCGGGCAACGTGCTGCGCCCGAAAACACAGCTGCAGCTCTCGCTTCGCCTGCCGCCGACGGTCGATGCGCCCACCGCCGGGAAGAGAATGAAGCAGCTACTGGAAAAAAATCCGCCCTACGGCGCAAAGGTCAGCTATGAATACGGCCAGGCCGGCACCGGCTGGCATTCACCGCAGCTCGCTTCCTGGCTGGAGAAGTCGGTCGACGCAGCTTCCCGGCAGCACTACGGCAAGCCGGCGATGTGGATGGGCGAAGGCGGCACCATCCCCTTCATGGCAATGCTCGGTGTGAAGTTCCCGCAGGCGCAGTTCCTCATTACCGGCGTGCTCGGCCCGCACTCCAACGCGCACGGCCCGAACGAGTTCCTGCACATCGACTACGCCAAGAAGCTGACGGCGTGCGTCGCCGACGTCCTCAGCGCCCACGCGGCGCGGTAATCGTCCTCGTCCCCGTAGGCTCCGCCAATAACAGCACGTCGGCCGGCCGGCGGGCGAAGATGCCGTTGGTGACCGCGCCGGCGAGCTGATTGATCTCGCTCTCGATCTTCGGCGGATCGAGCAGCGTCATGCCGCGGCAGTCGAGGACGATGTTGCCGTTGTCGGTGGTGAAGCCCAGGCGCAGCTCGGGCAGGCCGCCGAGCCTGACGATCTCGCGGCCGACGTAGCTCCTCGCCATCGGGATCACCTCCACCGGCAGGGGAAACTTGCCGAGCACGCCGACCAGCTTCGACGCGTCGCAGATGCAGACGAACTTGCGCGCCACGGCGGCGACGATCTTCTCGCGCGTCAGCGCGCCGCCGCCGCCCTTGATCATGTGCAGGTTCTCGGTCACCTCGTCCGCGCCGTCGACATACACCGCGAGGTCATTGATGCTGTTCAGGTCGAAGACCTTGATGCCGTGCTGCTTCAGCCGCTCGGCGCTCTTGTCCGATGCCGCCACGGCGCCTTCGATGCGGCCTTTGATGGTGGCAAGAGCATCGATGAACAAATTGACCGTCGAACCCGACCCGACGCCGATGATCCCTTCCTGCGCATACTTCAGGGCGGCCTCGGCAACCTGCTTCTTCAGCTCGTCCTGGGTCATTTTTTCTTTTGCGGCGGCATGTCGGTGCAGACTCCCTCGAAGAGCTCGGCCGCCATGCCGACCGATTCGCTCAGGGTCGGATGCGGATGGATGGTCTTGCCGATGTCGGTCGCGTCGGCGCCCATTTCGACGCCGAGCGCCATCTCGCTGATGAGATCGCCGGCGCCGGTGCCGACGATGCCGGCGCCGACGACGCGATGGGTCTCGGCGTCGAAGATCAGCTTGGTGAAGCCTTCGTCGCGCGCGTTGGCGATGGCGCGGCCGGAGGCGCTCCAGGGGAACTTCGCCACGCCGACCGCGGTGCCGGATTTCTTCGCCTCGTCCTCGGTCAGTCCCACCCAGGCGACTTCCGGATCGGTGTAGGCGACCGACGGGATGACGCGCGCATCGAAGTGCGACTTCTGTCCCGCGGCGGCTTCGGCGGCGACGTGGCCTTCGTGCACTGCCTTGTGCGCCAGCATCGGGTTCCCCGCCACGTCGCCGATCGCGTAGATGTTCGGCACGTTGGTCCGCATCTGGCTGTCGACCGGGATGAATCCGCGCGCGTCGACGCTGACGCCGGCCTTGTTGGCGCCGACGTTCTTGCCGTTCGGCGCCCGGCCGACCGAAACCAGGATCGCGTCGTAGGTCTGCGCGGGTTTTCCTTCGAACGTCACTTTCAGCCCGTCCTTCGCCGCTTCGACCTTCGTCGTTTTCGTTCCCAGCATGACGTTGTCGAAGCGCTTCGCGTTCATCTTCTGCCAGACCGCGACCAGGTCGCGGTCGGCGCCGAGCATCAGGCCGTCCATCATCTCGACCACGTCGAGGCGCGTGCCGAGCGTCGAGTACACCGTGCCCATCTCCAGGCCGATGATGCCGCCACCGATGATCAGCATCTTCTTCGGCACGCCCTTCAGCTCGAGCGCGCCGGTCGAGTCGACGATGCGCGGATCCTGGGGCAGGAAAGGGAGCTTCGCGGCCTGCGAGCCGACCGCGATGATCGCGTTGGCAAAGCCAAGCTTTTTCCCTGCGACGTCGAGGGTGTTCTTATCCAGGAATTTCGCCACGCCCGTCATCACCGTGACCTTGCGCATCTTCGCCATCGCGGCAAGACCGCCGGTCAGCTTGCCGACCACCTTCTCCTTGAAGGCGCGCAGCTTGGCGAGATCGAGCTTCGGCTCGCCGAAAGCGACGCCGTGGTCGGCAAGGTCACGCGCGGCGTCCATGACCGCCGCGGTGTGCAGCAGCGCCTTGGAGGGAATGCAGCCGACGTTGAGGCAGACGCCGCCGAGCACCGGGTAGCGCTCGACCAGAACCGTGCGCAAGCCGAGGTCGGCGGCGCGGAAGGCGGCGGAGTAGCCACCCGGCCCGGCGCCGATGACGACGAGGTCGCAGTCGTAGTCACCGCTTTTCGCCGGCTGAATTTCCTGCTTGGATTTGTCTTCCTTCCGGGGCGTTTCTTCCGCCGCGGCATCGAGCACCAGGATCGGCGCGCCCTGGGAGACCTTGTCGCCGACCTTTACCTTGATCGACTGCACCTTGCCCGCGCCCGGCGACGGGATCTCCATCGTCGCCTTGTCGGATTCCAGCGTGATGAGCGACTGGTCCTTGGCGACCGTGTCGCCCGGCTTCACCAGGATTTCGATGACCTCGATGTTCTTGAAGTCCCCGATGTCGGGGACCTTCACCTCGACGTTACTCAAATGAGGGGCACCTAGAGGATCAGCTTGCGGATGTCCGACAGCACGGAGACGAGGAAGGTGGTGAAGCGCGCTGAACTGGCGCCGTCGAGGACGCGATGGTCGTAGGAAAGCGCGATCGGCATGATCAGGCGGGGCGCGAACTCCTTGCCGTTCCAGGTCGGCCGCATCGCCGCGCGCGAGACGCCGAGGATCGCGACTTCCGGCGCGTTGATGATCGGCGTGAAGAACGTGCCGCCGATGCCGCCCAGGCTCGAGATCGAGAATGTGCCGCCCTGCATGTCGCCGGGCTTCAACTTGCCGTCGCGCGCCAGCTTCGAGATCTCGGCCAGCTCGTGGGCGACGTCGAAGACGCCCTTGCGATCGGCGTCGCGCACCACCGGCACGACCAGCCCGCCGGGCGTGTCGACGGCGACGCCGATGTGGAAGTACTTCTTGATCGTCAGGCTCTCGCCCGACTTGTCGAGCGAGGAATTGAAGTCGGGGAAAGCCTTCAGCGCGGTGACGCAGGCCTTGATCATGAAGGCGAGCATGGTCAGCTTGAAGCCGCGCTTCTCGGTCTCCAGCGTCTGCGCCTTGCGGAAAGCCTCGAGGTCGGTGATGTCGGCCTCGTCGAACTGCGTGACGTGCGGAATCGAGATCCAGTTGCGGTGCAGGTACGGCCCGGAAAGCTTCTGGATGCGCGGCAGCGCCTTGGTTTCGATCGGGCCGAACTTGGCGAAGTCGACCTCCGGCCAGGCCGGCAGGTTGAAAGGCAATCCACCGCTACCGCCTTTGGCCGCTGCAGGCGCTGCTTTCCCGGCGAGGGCGCCCTTCACGTACGTCTGCACATCGGTGTGGAGGATGCGGCTTTTCGGCCCGCTGCCCTGCACCTGGGCGAGATCGACGCCAAGCTCGCGCGCGAACTTGCGCACCGACGGGCTGGCGTGCGGCTTGGTCTTCGTTTCCTCGCGCGGCTCGCGCGGCACCGGCCGCGGCGCGGCGGCCGCGGCGGGCACGGGCTGCGGCCCCGCCGCCGGCGCCTGCGGCACGGGTTTCGCCGCGGAAGCGGGTTTCGCCTCCTGTTTCGCGCCCCCAGAAGGCTGCAGAACCAGGATCGGCGCGCCCTTGGCGACCTTGTCGCCGACTTTCACCTTGATCGACTGCACCACGCCGGCGCCGGGAGACGGAATCTCCATCGTCGCTTTGTCGGATTCGAGCGTGATGAGCGACTGCTCCTTCGCCACGCTGTCGCCGGGCTTGACCAGCACTTCGATGACTTCGACTTCCTTGAAATCACCGATGTCGGGAACGGGCACGGTCTGGGAGTCGGAATTGGGTTTTTCGGCAGGCTTGGGCTTTTCGGGAGCGGCCGCCTTGGCTTTTTCCTTGGCATCCAGCTCGAGGATCGCCACTCCCTTGGAAACCTTGTCCCCCACCTTGATCTTCAGCTCTTTCACCACGCCGTCGGAGGGCGACGGGATCTCCATCGTCGCCTTGTCGGACTCGAGCGTGATCAGCGACTGCTCTTTCGTCACTGCGTCGCCCGGCTTCACCAGGATCTCGATGACCTCGACTTCCTTGAAGTCGCCGATATCAGGGACGAGCACTTGACTCATAGATGCGGGCTCATACCGTGGTCGGGTCCGCTTTCTCGGCATCGATGCCGTATTTCTTGATCGCGTCGGCCACCGCCTTGGCCTTGCCTTCGCCCTGGTCGGCGAGCGCCTTCAGCGCGGCGATGGCGACGAAATAGCGATTCACCTCGAAGAAGTGGCGCAGCTTGGCGCGCGAATCCGAGCGGCCGAAGCCGTCGGTGCCGAGCACCCGGTACAGCCGCTCTTTGGGCACGAACGGGCGGATCTGGTCGGCAAAGGTCTTCACATAGTCGCTCGCGGCGACGACGGGACCGGCCGGCCTGTCTTTCAGCATCTTTTCAACGAAGGGAATCTTCTGCTTTCCTTCGGGGTGCAGCATGTTCCAGCGCTCGGCGGCGAGCCCGTCGCGGCGCAGCTCGGTGAAGCTGGTCGCGCTCCACACGTCCGCGGAAACGCCCCAGTCCTTTTCCAGCAGCCCGGCCGCGGCTTCGACCTCGCGCAGGATGGTGCCGCTGCCCATGAGCTGCACGCGCTGCTTGTTTTTGCTCTTCGCTTCCTTGATCAGGTACATGCCCTTGAGGATTCCCTGCTCCACGCCCTCGGGCAGCGCCGGATGGATGTAGTTCTCGTTCATCAGGGTGATGTAGTAGTAGACGTCCTCCTGGTTGGTCACCATGCGGCGCAGGCCGTCGTGGACGATCACGGCCAGCTCGTAGCCGTAGGTCGGGTCGTAGGAGACGCAATTCGGAATGACCGACGAGAGGAGGTGCGAGTGGCCATCCTCGTGCTGCAGCCCCTCGCCGTTCAGCGTCGTGCGGCCGGCGGTGGCGCCGAGCAGGAAGCCGCGCGCGCGCTGGTCGGCCGCCGCCCAGGCGAGATCGCCGATCCGCTGCATGCCGAACATCGAATAGAAAATGTAGAACGGCACCGTCACGCTGTTGGAATGGCTGTAGGCCGTGGCGGCGGCGATCCACGAGGAGAACGCGCCCGCCTCGTTGATGCCTTCCTCGAGGATCTGGCCCTGCTTGTCCTCGCGGTAGAACATCACCTGGTCCTTGTCGACCGGCTCG
>JAXDQC010000031.1:0-32961 GCA_034668045.1 Betaproteobacteria bacterium
GCGAACTCCGGCGGCACGGCGCTCTACAACGACGACAACATGATCGGCGTCGGCAGCAAGGGCTACTGGTCGAGCTCGCCGGTCACCGAGCGCCCATGGATGGACCTCAATACCTGGAACAACGCCGCCGTCGTCAACGCCGGCAACCCGGATGCGAGCGGCAACGTCGTCTCCTACATCGTCGAGCGCATGTGCCGGAACAACAACGTGGCGCCCGATGCGACCTGCGGCTCGACGCCCGACAACACCGCGATCAGCGGCGAGGGCGTCGACCTGAGCGGGGCAAACTTTTTCACGCGGCCGCCCGCCACGCACTACCGCATCACGGCGAAATCCACGGGGCCGCGCAACTCGATCACCATCGTCCAGACGCTCGTTCGCACTCAGTAAGCCGCCTCCAAGGGGAGGGCCGAAAAAATGAAAACAGCGCTCAGAAAACCGATTGCCGGCTTGCTCACCGCCGGCTTCCTCTGCCTCGCAGCGCAGCCGGCGCCGGCTGCCACGGTGACGATCTCGCCGACGCCACTCGCCACCTCCGCCGGCGGTGGGGTGCTGCCCAACCTGCTGTTCGTCCTCGACGCCTCGGGCAGCATGGATTCCGACTACCTGCCGGACTACGTGAACGACAGCGGCAAGTGCATGACCCGCTCGGGCCCCAGCACCACCTGCACCATCGGCGATCCCCCTTGGTCGGCCGGCGGCGCCAGCGGCTTCAACGGCGTCGGCTACGACCCGCTGCTGCCCTACAAGCCGGCCCTCAATGCCGCCGGCAAGATGCAGGTCGGCAACGTCACGGTGACGCCAGCCGTCTGGGGCCCCGCGCTGACCGTGACGGCGGTGCCGAACGACGCCTACGGCGTGCAAGCCGGCGGCACCAGCAACATGACCACCGGCATCCAGGACCTCCGCTATTGCAACGGCAACAACGTCTGCAAGCGCAACGGCGCGGACAACGTCGGCACCGCCCTGATCGGCGGCAACGACGACCAGGGCGTAACGCATCCGGCCGGCCGCTTTCCCTACCGTACCCACAGTTCCAACAACAGCACGCTCATCTACGGCCTGCCGGAGATGATGTCGCAGGGCAGCTTCAGCCGCGCAACCAACGTCGTGACGGCGACGACGATCGCGCCGCACGCCCTGGCGGTGAACGACTGGATCTATGTCAACGACTCGGGACAGGGCGGGATCGACCTGCCGGCGGTGCAGGTCGCAAGCGTTCCCAGCACGACGAGTTTCACCTATACCAGCACGAGCAGCGGCACCATTGCCGCGCGCCAGGCTTCTTATCGCAAGCACAGCGCGGCGACCGTAGCACGCGTGGCCGGCAGCACCACCGTCACCGTCACCTCGACCGCGCACGGACTGGCCACAAACGACATCGTTCTCGTCAATTCGGCGGTCAACAACACTGTCAATTCCATCGACAGAACTGTGACGGTGGTCAACGCGAACACCTTCACCTATACGCAAACGGGGGGCACGACCACCGTCATCAATACTTCGCCGGCTGCGACCTGGATCAGGACCGGGCTTTATAACGCACGCGGCACGGTGGCCGGCACCGCGAACTCGTTCCTCGTCATTCCGGTGGAATACTGCTCGGACGTCAACCTCAGCAACTGCGTCGCCGTGGCGATCGGCGCCGCGCCGCCGACCGGCTTCACCGTCCCGGCGCCGGTGCGCTTCTGCCGCACCCAGGAGCAGGCGCTTTCACCGGCGGTCATCTCGGACGCCGCCGGCACGCCCCGCTGCCGCAGCAAGTTCGTCGGCAGCGGCGCCACGCAATGGACCTGGCCGCGCTTCGGCTACTTCAAGCGCGACATCATCCAGGCGTCGAGCGGCCCCTTCACGAGAAGCGCGACGCGCACCGATTGCATCGGCGCGCCGTCTTGCACCTACACCGAGGAAATCCAGAACTACGCGCGCTGGTGGGCGTACTACCGCACGCGCATGCAGATGATGAAGACCGCGTCCGGGCGGGCCTTCCAGCCGTTCATCAACGCCACGGGCAACTCCCTCCTGGACAAGCTGAAAATCGGCTTCATTACCATCAACCCGAACTACGCCATCGGCGGCAGCACCGACCTCGGCAGCGTGCAGGCCAGCCGATACCTGAAGATCGACCGGTTCACCGCTACGCATGCCGGCAACTGGTACACCAAGTTCTATGCCCAGGATCCCAACCAGTCGACGCCGCTGCGCGAGGCGCTGTCGCGCGCCGGCTGGATTTTTGCCGGCAAGCTGAACACCGGGCTCACCAGCGGCATCCCGCTCGCGGACGATCCGATGGAGAAATCCTGCCAGCGCAACTTCACGCTGCTGACCACCGACGGCTACTGGAACGGCAACGCCGGCCAGGATCTCTCGGGCAACCCGATCGGCAACCTCGACAACGCCAATCCGGTCACCGACAGCCCGTACTCGTCGCCGTCGGTCGACCGCTCCAGCACGGGCACGTTCGACGGCGGCATCGGCACCATCGTGGCGACCGCCACGCCGACCACCCAGCTCGAGCAGGTGATCTGCCAGGCGGGCAATACCACCGCCTTCAACGGCGGCAACCAGACTGCCTGCGGCTGCGCCGCAGGGCAGCACCGCATCAAGCAGCGCACGAACACGAGCACGAACACCATCACCACCACCGACGGCGTGCAGACCGGCAACACGACCACGACGACGTCGACCTTCCAGAACATTACCGGCTGCTCCAGCCTCTACGTGATCACCCAGACCACGCCCGCAAACCGCATCCAGGACCAGGTCTGCTCGGGGAACGCCACGGTCAATTTCGGCCAGGGCGCGACGGTGGCCTGCGGCTGCACCACCCCCACCACCTTCAAGCGGGTCGTCCGGCAAACCGGCAACCGCAACCATGTGGTGCAGAACACCGACGGATCCGTTACGTCGGACACCTACACCGCGTACGTCTACTCGACACAGAACGCGAGCGCGTGTAACGCCGCGGTCAACACCGTCGTCACGGAGATGACCGAGATCGAAGACAACCGCTGCACCGGCACCGGCAGCACGACCTTCGGCACCTCGGCCAACAACGGCCAGGGCGGCGAGCAGCTCAACTGCGGCTGCGGCAGCGGCGTTCGCCGTAATTGGCGGCGGACGATGACTTACGACAGGACGGTCATCCAGCACGACGGCGCCACCGTCAGCACGACCTACGGCGCGAATAAGAGCCAGACCTTCACGGCCCTCACCGGCTGCACGAGTCCCTCGGCGCCGAGCTCGACGCCCTCGATCAACGCCAGCGCGCCGCAGCCTCCGACCTATCCGCAGGTCACCAATAGCGGCGCGACGGTCACCCTGGCATCGAACACCCTGAGCCCCCCGGCTGTCACCCCCGGGGCGCTGACGCCGAACCCGCAGGTCAACGATCCGTCGGGAGCCATGGTGCCCTCGACCGCCGGCACCGACCTCGCCCCGACGCTCGCCGCGTTCACTCCCAACCCGAGCAACCCGGTGGTCGGCACGGCGACGACGACGACGACGCTCGGCGGCTACCCCAACACGCTCGCCGACGTGGCGATGTACTACTTCCGCTCCGACCTGCGCGGCGGCAACGACATCCGCGGCAACACCGCCGGCCCGACCAACAACCTCGGCGGCGGCGGCACGGTGGATGTCTCGCCCAACACCATTCTTGCCAAGGCAGGAGCGAAGGATTTCGCCACCCACCAGCACATGGTGACCTTCGCGGTCGGCCTCGCCGACGGCCTGATGCGCTATCAGGCCGACTACGAGGGCGCTGCGAGCGGCGATTTCGCCAGCATCAAGAACGGCACGAGCAACGGCTGCTTCTGGGTGACCGGTACCTGCAACTGGCCGCAGCCCTTCGCCGACGACGCCTCGGCGCTCGACGACCTTTGGCACGCGGCGGTCAACGGCCGCGGCCAGTTCTACCTGGCCCTGAACGCGGACACGCTCTCCACCGGCATCGCAACCGCCCTCACGGCGGTGAACGCGCAGGAGGCGGCGGCCGCGGCCTCGGCCACCTCGAGCCCGAACGTGACGCAGACCGACAACCAGATCTTCAGCACCACCTACGAGACCAATACCTGGTCCGGCAAGGTGTTCGCGCAGACGATCGACCCGATCACCGGCGACGTCAACCAGACCATTGCGTGGCAGGCCGACCAGCAGCTGATCACCAAGGTTTCGGCGGCGAGCGACACGCGCGTGATCTGGACCTTCGACGGCACGAGCGGCACCAAGCTCAAGGCGTTCAGCTGGGCCGGTCTCACCGCCACGGAGCAGGCATTCTTCCTCAACAAGTGCGTGCCGACGACCACCATGGCGCAATGCACCGCCCTGACGACCGCGCAGCTCGCCACCGCCAACGATGGCAGCTCGCTGGTGGGCTTTCTGCGCGGCTGGCTCGGCAACGAGGGCACGATCTTCCGCGACCGCACCTACATCGACATCTCCAACAACAACGCGGTGGTGCAGACGGTGCTCGGCGATACCATCAGCGCCAGGCCCTCCTACCTGCGCCGGCCGACGTTCAACTACGCCGACGCGGTCACGCCGCCCTACTCGCAATTCCTTACCGACAACATCAACCGTTCGCCGCGGGTATACGTCGCGGCGAACGACGGCTACCTGCACGCCTTCAACGGCGATACCGGCAGTGAGGCGTGGGCTTACCTGCCGCGCTTCCTGATGCCCGGTCTGTGGGGGCTCGCCGACACCGGCTACGCCAGCCAGCACCGCTACTACGCCGACGGCTCGCCGGAAACGGGCGACGTGTTCGACACGACCGCCAGCGCCTGGAAGACGATCCTGGTCGCCGGCGTGGCGGGCGGCGGACGCGGCTTCTACGCGATCGACGTCACCGATCCGAACAACCCGAAAGGCCTCTGGGAGTTCTGCTCCGACTCGACGCTGTGCGCGGTCTCGGATGCCGATCTCGGCCTGAGCTACGGCAACCCGGTGATCGGCAAGCGCGCCCGGGACGGCAGGTGGATCGTCATGGTCACCTCGGGCCTGAACAACATCGGCACCGGCACGGGCCTCGGCTACTTCTACATTCTCGACGCCATCACCGGCGCGGTGCTCGACAAGGTGGCGACCACCGCCGGCTCGGTCGCCACGCCTTCGGGACTGATGAAGGTCTCGGCCTTCTACGATTCGGCGCTGACCGATGCGACCTTCCGCTACGCCTACGGGGGCGACCAGCTCGGCAACATCTGGCGCATCGACACTCTGCCGAACCCGCCGACCGTGCTGCACATCGCGACGCTGAACGACGGCTCGACGCCGCCGCGAGCGCAGCCGATCACGACCCGGCCGTCGCTCACCCGGCTGAACGGCAACCGCGTGCTCTACGTCGGCACCGGCCGCTACCTGGGCAATCCCGACCTTTCCGATCCGGGCGCGCCGAGCGGCATCTCCTGGCAGCAAACGCTCTACGCGTTCAAGGACAAGGACAGCGACTACGGCAATCTGCGCCTGGACACCAACATGGTGCGGCAGGCGCTGACCATGCTCAATCCGACCGACCGCGGCATCACCACCAGCACCGTGGACTGGAACACCAAGGACGGCTGGTATATCGACTTCAACCCGAGCTTCAGCGGCGTGCCCAACACCCCCGGCGAAGGGGTGAACCTGATCGATCCGCGCCTGGTGCTCGGCACGCTGGTGGTCATCACCAACACGCCGGCATCCGGCGGCAGCTCGTGCTCGGTCGGCGGCAGCAGCATCAAGTACGAGTTCGACTTCAAGACCGGCGGGGCGGTGTCGACCTCGCAGGGCGGCGTGGTCGGCAAGTCGCTCGGCGGCACCATCACGGTCGGCGTCGCGATCGTGCAGCTGCCCTCGGGCGCCATCAAGGCGATCACCACCGGCGCTGACACGAGCAAGACGACCAGTTCGGTAAACACGAGCGCCACCGGCGCGGCGGTCCGGCGCTTCTCGTACCGGGTCCGCTGACCTTTACTCGATCACGAAGCTGACGGCAAAGTAGGCGCGGGCCCTCACGGGCTTGCCGCCTGCCTGCCCCGGGCGGAAGCGCGCCGCGCGCAGGCCCGCGAGCGCAGCCTCGGCGAAGTCCTCGGGCGCACCGGGCGCGGCCAGCGCCTCGACCACCCGGCCGGTCTCGTCGATCAGGACCTGCACCACCACCACGCCCCGGCGCCCCTCCTCGAACGCGCGGCGCGGATAGCTCATCGCGAACGGCGACACGAACTCCGGGAAGGCGGTCAGGGTCTCCGGTGCAACGTAGGTATTCGCTTCCGACACCTGCGAGGCCGGCGGCGTCACCGGCGGCGAGATCGGGCCGGCCGAGACGATCGGCTGGCGGCGGCGCGACAGCTCCGGCGCGGCGCTCTGCGCGGCTACCGACCGCCTCTCTCTCTCGCCCTGCGCCGTCGAGGGAGCTACGGACGGCGCCGCCACTGACGGCGGGAGGGCCAATGCGCTTTCCGCGCGCCGCTCTCCGGGCACCGGGATGAGCAGCAAGTTCAGGCGCGAGCCCGCCGCCGACGGCGGCACGGGCGGCGGCATGCGCATAAAGCTCAGCAGGACGAGATGTGCCAGCAGCGAGGCGGCAAGAGCTGCCGCGACGCGCCACCGGTCGGTCCGGCTCAAGCCGCCGCAGTCAAGCGGTATTGGTGAGCTGTTTCGGCAGGGCGAAGACGACGTTCTCGTCCCGGCCGGGAAGCTGCGTGACCCGCTTGGCGCCCAGCTCGGAGAGCCGGGCGATGACATCCGTCACCAGCACCTCGGGCGCGGAAGCGCCCGCGGTGACACCGATGCGCTTCTTGCCTTCGATCCATTGCGCCTGCAGCTGCGAGGCGTTGTCCACCATGTAGGCCGACGTGCCAAGGCTCTGCGCCACCTCGCGCAGGCGGTTGGAGTTGGAGCTGTTCGGCGAGCCGACCACGATCACCACGTCGCACTGAGGCGCCATGAACTTGACCGCGTCCTGGCGGTTCTGCGTCGCGTAGCAGATGTCGTCCTTCTTCGGCCCGCGGATGCTCGGGAAGCGCGAGCGCAGCGCGGCGACGATGGTCGTCGCATCGTCGACCGAAAGGGTCGTCTGCGTGACGTAAGCGAGCTTGTCCGGCGAGGCCACCTGCAGCCGCTCTACGTCCTCCACCGTCTCGACGAGATGCATGCCCTTTTCGGCCTGCCCCATCGTGCCTTCGGCCTCGGGGTGGCCGCGATGGCCGATCATGACGATCTCGAAGCCGTTCTTCAGCATCTTCGCGACTTCCAGGTGCACCTTGGTGACCAGGGGGCAGGTCGCGTCGAAGACCTTCAGCCCGCGCCGCTCGGCCTCGGCGCGCACCTCGCGCGAGACGCCGTGGGCGCTGAAGATCACGGTGTTGCCCGTCGGCACCTCGGCGAGCTCCTCGACGAACACCGCGCCCTTGGCGCGCAGGTCCTCGACCACGCTCTTGTTGTGGACGATCTCGTGGCGCACGTAGATCGGCGCGCCGAACTGCGCCAGCGCGCGCTCGACGATCTCGATCGCCCGCTCGACGCCGGCACAGAAGCCGCGGGGCTTGGCGAGAAGGATTTCCATCAGGGCGATTTTCTCACGCCGGGCGCCTGGCGAACGCAGCGTCGAACGCAGCCTCGAGGCGGCGCATTTCTTCCGTCGGCGCGCCGCGCAAGCCGTCCACGACCTGCTTCGCCCAATCGAAATACTCGCGCCGGCGCTGCAGATCCCACTTCGCCGGCGGGCGCACGACGATGTCGCGCAGATTGCACGTCTTGTCGGCGAGCTTGACCAGCTTCGCCTCGGCGCTCAGCTTCGGCGCGTGCTCGATCTGCAGGCGCTTTCTCTCCGGCGAAGAGAGCGACTTGTCGTCGCTGACCTCGGCGACGATGCGCGCCACCCGCGGGCCGAACGCATCCACCAGCTCCTGGTGCTGGGTGTCGGTGTCTTCCACGGTGTCGTGCAGCAGCGCTGCGCATAGGACTTCGACGTCGGTGATACCACCTTCGTTCACCAGCACGTCGGCGAGCGCGATCGGATGGTTGATGTACGGCGAAGCGCCGGCGTCCTTGCGGCGCTGATCGCGGTGCTTGTGCGCCGCGAACGCCAGCGCCTTAAGCAGGAGCGTCAGGTCGCTTTTCACGGCCGATGAATCCTTCCAGGATGAGGATCGCGGCGCCGACCGAGATGGCGGAATCGGCGACGTTGAACGCGGGCCAGTGCCAGCCGAAAGCGTGCAGGTCGACGAAGTCGACCACGTGGCCAAAGCGCAGGCGGTCGATGACGTTGCCGAGCGCGCCGCCCAGGATCAGCGCCAGCCCCAGGCAGAGCAGCCCGCGGCCGGGGCTGCGCACGATGAAGACGCTGACCACCACCGCCGCGATCAGCGCGAACGCGCTCAGGAGCGGCGCCTGCCAGCCCGGCGCCTGGGCGAAGAGGCTGAACGCCGCGCCCTTGTTGAAGACCAGCACCAGGTTGAAGAAATCGGTCACCACGCGCTGCTCGCCGGGGGCGAAGACGCCCAGCACGATCGCCTTCACGATCTGGTCGGCCACCACGACCGCGGCCGCCAGCGCGAACCACCGCCTCGCGCTAAGCAAATCGGCGCGGTTCACCGGGTCCCTTCAGATTGAGCTGGCAGCGCCCGCACAGCGCATCGGCATTCACGTCGGCGCGGTAGTGCCAGCAGCGATCGCACTTCGGATGCGAGCTCACCGCCACTATCGCCGCAGCCGGGCCATCGGCCTTCCGTACTGCCGCGCGCGAGGCAATGAGCACGAACCGCAGATCGTCGCCGAGCCGCTTTAGCGACTCGTAGAGCGCGCCCGAAGCATCGATCTCGACCTCGGCCTGCAGCGATGAGCCGAGCTCCTTCGCCGCGCGCTTTTCCTCGACTCGCTTCGAGACGATTTCCCTAAACTGCCGCACGTCGCCCCAGGCGTTCAGGGTGACGGCGTCGATCTCCGCCTCCGGGACCTTGTGCGAGGTGTGGAAGAAGACGCTGTCATCCTCCTTCCCCGCGAATACCTGCCAGGCTTCCTCCGCCGTGAAGGACAGCACCGGCGCCATCAGGCGCAGGAGACTGTTGGTGATATGCCAGAGGGCTGTCTGCGCCGAGCGGCGCGCTTTTGAGTCGCCGCCGCAGGTGTAGAGGCGGTCTTTCAGGATGTCGAGGTAGAAGGCGCCCAGGTCCTCGGAGCAGAAGGCGAGCAGCTTCTGCGTCACGAGGTGGAATTGGTAGGCCTCGTAGTCGCGCGCGACCTCCTGCTGCATCTTCGCCGTGAGCGCCAGTGCATAGCGATCGATTTCGACCATTTCGGCCACCGGCACGGCGTGCGTCTCCGCATCGAAGTCCGACGTATTGGCGAGGAGGAAGCGCAGCGTATTGCGGATGCGCCGATAACCCTCGACCACCCGTTTCAGGATCTCGTCGGAAATCGCCAGCTCGCCGGAGTAGTCGGTGCTGGCGACCCACAGGCGCAGAATCTCCGCGCCGAGCGTGCCCGAGATCTTCTGCGGCGCCATGGTATTGCCGAGCGACTTGGACATCTTGCGCCCATCGCCGGCGACCACGAAGCCGTGGGTGAGCAGGCTCAGGTACGGCGGACGACCGTCGAGCATGCACGCGGTGAGAAGCGACGAGTGAAACCAGCCGCGGTGCTGGTCCGAGCCCTCCAGGTACATAGCGGCAGGAAAGGTCGACTCCGCCTTGTGCGAATTGCGCAATACGGTGAAGTGGGTGGTCCCCGAGTCGAACCACACATCCAGCGTGTCCTTGCTCTTCTCGTATTCCGGACCGACGTCGGCGGTGAAGCTCTGCCATGCCTCGATGCCGCCCTCCTCCACGCGTTGCGCGACCTGTTCGAGCAACTCCGGCGTGCGCGGATGCAGCGCGCCGGTCTCCTTGTGCAGGAAGAACGGCATCGGCACGCCCCATTGCCGCTGGCGCGACAGCGTCCAGTCGGGACGATTGGCGATCATGCCGTGCAGGCGCGCTTTGCCCCAGCCGGGGAAGAACTGCGTCGTCTCGATGCCGCGCAGCGCCGTCTCGCGCAGCGATTCCTTGCCGACCTTCTTGTCCATCGAGGCGAACCACTGGGTGGTGGCGCGCAGGATCACCGGCGTCTTGTGCCGCCAGCAATGCATGTAGCTGTGGACGTGCTTCCAGTCGACCGCCAGCAGCGCGCCTTTCTCCTCGATCGTCTTGACGATCTTCGGATTGGCGTCCCAGATCGACAGCCCGCCGAAGAGCGGCAGCGTCGAGACGAATTTGCCGTCGCCCATCACGGGCGTGAGGATCTGGTCGTCCTTCATGCCATAGCGGCGGCAGGAATCAAAATCCTCGACGCCGTACGCCGGTGCGGAATGGACGATCCCGGTACCCGTGTCGAGCGTCACGTATTCGCCGAGATAGATCGGTGCGGTCCGATCGTAGAACGGGTGCTTGAAGCGAATCTTCTCGAGGGCCTTGCCTGGCGCACGCCCAATAACCTTCCACTGCTTTACACCGTACTGCGAAAGAATCTTCGGATTCTCCATTGCATCGGCTTCCGCTGCGGTGGGCTCAGGAAGCGTCAGCGTGGCGGGTTCGCGCTCTATCGTGGCGCCCGCCACGATGAGAAGCCCGCGATCCGTATCGAGGAGAACGTATTCAAAGTCCGGATGAACGTTTAGCGCCTGGTTGGCCGGCAACGTCCAGGGCGTCGTTGTCCAAATGACTGCGTAGCCGGGTTTGGCGGGTAGCTCTTTCAGGCCGAAGGCTTTCGCCACCTTGTCCGGTTCCGCAAATGCAAAACCGACATCGATCGCCGGATCTTTCCGGTCTTCGTATTCGACTTCAGCCTCGGCGAGCGCCGAGCCGCAGTCGAAGCACCAGTTCACCGGCTTCAGGCCGCGATAGATATAGCCCTTCTCGAGCAGCTTGCCGAGGACGCGGATCTCGTCGGCCTCGTTGCCGTACGCCATCGTCAGGTACGGGTTGTCCCATTCGCCCAGCACGCCGAGCCGCTGGAAATCCTTTTTCTGGCTGACGATCTGCTCGGTCGCGAAGGCGCGGCACAGGCGCTGCGTCTCGGCGGGCGGCAGGTTCTTACCGTGCTTCTTCTCGATCTGCACTTCGATCGGCATGCCGTGGCAATCCCAGCCGGGCACGTAGCGCGCATCGAATCCGGCGAGCGACCTCGACTTCACCACCATGTCCTTGAGGATCTTGTTGACCGCCGTGCCGAGGTGGATGTCGCCGTTGGCGTAGGGCGGCCCGTCGTGCAGGACAAACGTCGGCCGGCCTTTCGCGACCTGGCGCAGGCGCCGATAGGTGCCCTTCTCCTGCCATTGCTTCACCCATTGCGGCTCGCGCTTGGCGAGGTCGCCGCGCATCGGGAACGGCGTTTCCGGCAGGTTGAGCGTGTCTTTGTAGTCAGCCATGGGTCGCGAAGTATTCCCTTGCCTGCGCCGCGTCGCGGGCGATCGCGTCGCGCAGCTCGCCGAGGTCGTCGTATTTGCGCTCGTCGCGCAGCTTCTTCAGGAAGCGCACCTTGAGGTGCTCGCCGTACAGGTCCCGTGTTTCATCGAAGAGATGCACCTCGAGCAGCGGCACGTCGACCGGATTCACGGTCGGCCGGCGGCCGACGCTCGCCACGCCTGGGCCGCGCTCGCCGGCATCGACGACATAGATCCCCGACAGCGGCGATGGCCGCCGCAGGACGATGTTCGCGGTCGGAAAACCGAGTTCCCGGCCGAGCTTGGCGCCGTGCGCAACGCGTCCGCTGAGAGTATAGGGATGGCCGAGCAGGCGCTGGGCAAGCGCGAAATCGCCGGCGGCAAGCGCGGCACGGATCGCCGAGCTCGAGACGCGCGCACCCTCGAACTGAACATCCTGCATTGCGTCCACCTCGAAGCCCCTATTCTGCAAAGTAGAAAAATCGCCCGCGCGTTGCGCACCGAAGCGGAAATCGCTGCCGACGAGGAGCCAAAGCGCGCCAAGTCCTTTCTTCAGCACTTCCTCGATGAACCGCTCGGCGTCGAGTGCGGCAAAACGGCTGTCGAACCGCGCGATGTGGGTGCGCTGCACGCCGGCTGCGGCGAGCAGCTCGAGCTTGTCGCGCAGGCGCGTGAGCCGCGTCGGCGCCTCGGGGCCGGCGAAGAATTCGCGGGGATGCGGCTCGAAAGTCAGTACGCACGAGGGCACGCTCAGCTCGCGGGCCTTGGCGGCCACCCGCTCGATGAGCGCGCGGTGGCCGCGGTGCACGCCGTCGAAGTTACCGATGGTTAGGGCACAGCGGCTGCGGGTCGGCTGCAACGAGCCGTGTGTAACCACCATGGACGTCGTTAAAATGTTGAATTATAGTGAAATTATGAAGCCTCTAGAAGAGCAGATGAGCGTCTATGCCGCATACCACCAGGACGCGCGCAACAAGGCGACGCATTTCGTCGGCGTGCCGGCGATCGTGCTCTCGCTGATGATCCCGCTTTCATGGCTGCGGATCGACGCGGTTTCGGCGGCGATGATGATCACCGCGGCGCTGCTCGCGTACTACCTTGCGCTCGACCTCTGGCTCGGATTGGCAATGTGCATCGTGATGGGCACGCTGCTCTGGCTGGGGCAGACGATCGCGGACCAGGGCGCACTCGCCGGCTGGTCATGGTTCGCGGCGCTGTTCGTCGGCGGCTGGATCCTGCAGCTCGTCGGCCACGTGTTCGAGGGCCGCAAGCCGGCGCTCGCCGACAACCTGTTCCAGATCTTCGTCGCGCCGATCTTCCTCTGCGCGGAGATCTTCTTTGCGCTAGGCTACAAGCCGCGGCTGCATTCGGCCGTCGAGGAGCGCGCGAAGCAGCTGCGCGCGGCCTGACAAGAAACTGACAACCGGCACTTCATGACAAGATGGCTCGCGCTGTCGAGAGGGATCGACGCGCTCAACGAGAAGCTGGGAGTGATCGCCGACTGGCTGGTGCTGCTTTCCTGCCTGATCAGCGCCGCCAACGCATTCTCGCGCTACGCCTTCAGCATCAGCTCCAACGCCTGGCTCGAGATCCAGTGGTACATGTTCGGCACGCTGGTGCTGCTCGGCGCGTCCTACACGCTGAAGAAGAACGAGCACGTCCGCGTCGACATCGTCTACAGCAACATCTCGACGCGCCGCCAGATCTGGATCGACATCATCGGCGGCGTGCTTTTCCTGCTGCCGGCGACGCTGATCCTCTCCTATCTCTCCTGGCCGGTGTTCTACAACTCCTTCATGCAGGGCGAGATCTCAAGCAACGCCGGCGGACTCCTGCGCTGGCCGATCAAGATCTTCCTGCCGATCGGCTTCGCCCTGCTCAGCCTGCAGGGCATCTCGGAGCTGATCAAGCGGGTGGCGATTCTGAGGGGCGATATGAAAGCGGACCTCCACTATGAGAGGCCGCTGCAGTGATTCCGCATGACCTGATGGCGCCGCTGATGTTCGGCGGCCTCGTCCTGTTCATGCTGATCGGCTACCCGGTCGCCTTCTCGCTCGCCGCGGTCGGGCTGTTCTTCGGCTTTATCGCCATCGAGCAGGGCATGTTCCAGTTCAGCTTCATGCAGGCGCTGCCCGAGCGCGTGTTCGGCATCCTCTCCAACGACACGCTGCTTGCCATCCCCTTCTTCACGCTGATGGGCGCGATCCTCGAGCGCTGCGGCCTCGCCGAGGACCTGCTCGACGGCCTGGGGCAGCTGTTCGGCCCGGTGCGCGGCGGCCTCGGCTACGCGGTGATCGTCGTCGGCGCGATCCTCGGCGCGATTACCGGCACGGTCGCCGCCTCGGTCATCGCCATGGGCCTCATCTCGCTGCCGGTGATGATGCGCTACGGCTACGACATGAAATTCGCCACCGGCGTGATCGCCGCCTCGGGCACGATCACGCAACTCATCCCGCCATCGCTCGTCCTCATCGTCCTCGCCGACCAGCTCGGCCGCTCGGTCGGCGACATGTATGCCGGCGCCTGGGGTCCGAGCCTGATCCAGGTCATCCTCTTCTCCCTCTACGTCTTCGGCGTCAGCATTTTCAAGCCGCACTGGGTGCCGGGAATTCCGCCCGAGTCGCGCACCATCACCGGCTGGCCGCTGGTGAAGAAATGCCTGTGGGGCATCGTCCCTTCGGTGGTGCTGATCTTCCTCGTCCTTGGCACCATTTTCCTCGGTCTCGCCACCCCGACCGAAGGCGGCGCCATGGGCATGGTCGGCGCGATCGTTCTCGCGGTACTGCACCGTCCGGAGTTCTCGCGCCGCGGCAGGATCGCCTCCTGGATCGGCCTGGTCGCGATTGGCGTGATCACCCTGCTGGCGCTCTTCGGCGGCGAGTTCTTCGAGACCGTGCGCGCGCCGCTCTTCATCATCTTCTACACCGCGCTCGCGCTCGTGCTCTGGGAAGCGGTGGCCATCGCCGACCTTCGCGGCCTGATCCTGCAGGCATCGCAATCGACCATGCGCATCACGGCGATGGTCATCTTCATCCTCATCGGCTCGACCATTTTCACGCTGGTGTTCCGCGGCGTCGACGGCGACACCTGGATCGAGCAGCTGCTGTCGCACCTGCCGGGCGGCGCGGTCGGCTTCCTGATTTTCGTCAACCTGTTCGTCTTCTTCCTCGCCTTCTTCCTCGACTTCTTCGAGATCGCCTTCATCATCGTGCCGCTGCTCGCGCCGGTGGCGGCGAAGCTCGGCATCGACCTCATCTGGTTCGGCGTGCTGCTGTGCGTGAACATGCAGACCTCGTTCATGCACCCGCCGTTCGGCTTCGCGCTCTTCTACCTGCGCGGCATCGCGCCCAAGGAAGTGAAGAGCTCGCAGATCTACTGGGGCGCGATCCCCTGGGTGGTGCTGCAGCTGATCATGGTCGGCATCGTCATCGCCTTCCCGCAGCTGGTGACCGCCTTCCTCGACAAGCCTTCGACGGTGGATCCGTCCACCATTCAGATCGAGATCCAGGACGACAGGAACAAAGACGAGGCGCCGCCCGATTTCAGCACGCCGCAGAAATAAAAAACCCCGCCGAGGCGGGGTTTTTTTGCAGCCGAAGGCCGCTCAGGCCTTCTTCGCAGCCGCAGCCGGCTGGCCGATCTTGGAGTTGAAGCTGTAGTTGTCGTAGCTCTGCTCGGCGACGCGGAACCAGAGGAACTGCTCGTCGCGGAACTTCTTCCACTCCGGGTAGATGCGCTTGAAGTGGGCGCTCTTCACGCTCATCTCTTCGTAAACCTCGTAAGCGGCCTTCTCCGCCGCTTCGAGCACCGGGCGCGGGAAGGGTCGCAGCTGCGTGCCGCTGGCGACCAGCCGGCGCAGTGCCGGCGGGTTCTGCGCGTCGTACTTCGACTGCATCCACTGGTTCGCGTCGCCGCACGCGGTTTCCAGCGCGGCCAGGTAATGCTTGGGCAGCTCGGCGAGCTTCTTCTCGTTCGCCAGCACGTGCAGCATCGGGCCGCCTTCCCAGAAGCCCGGGTAGTAGTAGAACTTGGCGACCTTGTTGAAGCCGAGCTTCTCGTCGTCGTACGGGCCGACCCATTCCGCGGCGTCGATCGTGCCCTTCTCCAGCGCCGGGTAGATGTCGGGCGCGCCCAGCTGCTGCGGCACGACGCCGAGCTTCGCCATGATCAGGCCCGCCATGCCGCCGATGCGCATCTTCACGCCCTTCAGGTCGGCGACGGTCTTGATTTCCTTCCGCCACCAGCCGCCCATCTGGCAGTTGGTGTTGCCGGCGAGCATGGAAACGCAGCCGTAGTCCTTGTAGAGCGGCGCCATCGCTTCCTTGCCGCCGCCGAAGTGCCACCAGGCCTGTTGCTGGCGGGCATTGGGGCCGAAGCAGAGCGCGGTGCCGAAAGCGAACGCAGGATCCTTGCCGAAGTAGTAGTACGGCGCCGTATGGCCGCACTCCACGGTGCCGGCCGAGACTGCATCGAGGACCTGCAGCGCCGGCACGATCTCGCCCGCCGCGAAGACGCGGATCTGGAATTTTCCTTCGGTGATCTCGGCGACCCGCTTGCCCACCCAGTCAGCCCCGCCATAGAGCGTATCCAGGCTCTTCGGCCAGCTGGTGGCCATGCGCCACTGGATCGTCGGCGACGATTGCGCGATCGCCGGCGCAGCAACGGCGCCGGCGGCGAGGCCGGCGGCAGCCTTCTTCAGGAATGATCTACGCTTCATCGAACCCCCTCCGAAAATGGAGCGGCGATTGTAGCCCTAATTCAGCCGTGCGCAGAGGGCGGACAGCTCCATCAAGCGCACCCGCACCTCGTCGCCGTCGGGCGCGTCGGGCTCGCGCTCGACGTAATCGGAGAGGTCCTTCAGGGCCGCGCGATAGCACTCGAGCGTGTGGTACACGAAGCCGCGGTCGCGCAGCTCGCCGCTCGCGTCGGGGACGACCACCAGCATGCGATTGAGGACGTCGAGCATCCGCTCGGGCTTGCCGGTCTCGCGGTAGATGCCCTTCAGGTTGCGCAGCACGCGCGTCAGGATCTGCCGGTTGCTCGCCGGCTCGAGGAACTGGTCGAGCGGCAGCGCGGCGACCGGCACGTTGCCGGTCGCGCCTTCCGGGATCACGCGCCGCAGGCGCTCGCGCAGCTCGGTCTCCGAGAGCGGCGCGCCGCCGGAGAACGGATCGAGCACCAGCGTGCCGGCGCGAAGCTTGAGACGGACGAGGAAATGCCCGGGGAAGGAAACGCCGGCGAGCGGCAGGCCGATGCGCCGCCCGACTTCCATGTACAGGATCGCCATGGTGATCGGGATGCCGGTCTTGCGGTCGATCACTTCGTTGAGATAGCTGTTGCGGGGATCGTAGTACTCGCGCGCATTGCCCACGAAGCCGAGATCGCCGAACAGGAACTGGTTGAGCGCGATGACGCGCTCCTCCGCGCCGCCGCTCGCCGGCAGCCGGCCGCGCAGGCGGATCGCCATGCGCTCGATCTCGCCCAGGTAGCGGTCGACCTGCAGCTCGGGGTACGCGTCCTGCGCGATCAGCAGGCAGGCCCGGGCGAGGTCTATTCTTTCCTCTTTTTCGGCAAGGACTTTCGCAAACGCCTCGAGGCCGGCGGTCACCCCGCCCCCCGGCGCGAGAAATCGCGCAGACGAAAGCCGAGCAGCGTCAGGCACGCTCCGTAGGCCGCCGCGCCGAGCAGCGCGAGGCCCACCACCGCGGGCAGCTTGAGCTGCCAGGAGGCGTTCAGCCACCAGCGCGCCTCGCCCATCGTCGTATAGACCACGACCGCCATGAAGCCGACCGAGCCCGCGACCTTGAGCAGGAAGATCGGCCATCCAGGCTGCGGCAGATAGATTCTTTGCTTCCTCAGCAAGTAGAACAAGAGAGTCGCGTTGAGGCAGGCGCCGAGGCCGATGGCGAGCGCGAGGCCGGCATGCTTGAACGGGCCGATGAAGGCGAGGTTCATGAGCTGCGTGACGATGAGCGTGAAGATGCCGATCTTCACCGGCGTGGCGATGTTCTGGCGCGCGTAGAAGCCCGGCGCGAGGATCTTCACCGCCATCATCCCGACCAGGCCGACGCTGTAGGCGACCAGCGCTTCGCGAGTGAGAAAAGCATCGGCCGCGGTGAATCGTCCGTAGTGGAACAGCGCCGCGATCAGCGGCAGCGCCATCACCGCCAGCGCCACTGCTGCGGGCACGGCGAGCAGCACGGTCAGGCGCAGCCCCCAGTCGATGAGGCGGGCGTACTCCGCGTGGTCGGCGTCGGCATGGTACTTGGACAGGCTGGGTAGCAGGATGGTGCCGAGCGCGACGCCCAGAACCCCGGCGGGAAACTCCATCAGCCGGTCGGCGTAGTAGAGCCAGGAAACGCTGCCCGCGACCAGGAACGAGGCGAAGATGGTGTTGATCAGCAGCGAGATCTGGCTCACCGATACGCCGAAGGCGGCCGGCAGCATGAGCGTCAGCACGCGGCGCACCCCGGGGTGCTGCAGGTCGAGGCGCCAGCGCGGCAGGAGCCCGAGCCTGAGCAGGAACGGAATCTGGAAGGCGAGCTGCAGCACGCCGCCGGCGAACACCGCCCAGGCGAGGACGACGATCGGCGGGTCGAAGTAGTCGGCGAACGCGAGCGCGCCGACGATGAAGGCGATATTGAGGAAGGCCGGCGTGATCGCCGGCACCGAAAAGCGGTTCCAGGTGTTGAGCAGGCCCGCCGACAGCGCGACCAGCGAGATGAAGGCGATGTACGGAAACGTGATTCTCAGCAGTTTCACCGTCAGATCGAACTTCGCCGGGTCGGCGGCGAATCCCGGCGCCGAGATCCAGACGATCGGCCAGGCGGCGAGGACGCCGATCAGGGCCGCGGCGACCAGGGCGAGGAAGAGCAGCGTCCCCACCCCGTCGATCAGCTTGCGCGTCTCCTCCGGCGTGCTCTTGTTCTTCTGCTCCGCCAGGACCGGCACGAAAGCCTGCGAGAACGCGCCCTCGGCAAAGAGGCGCCGCAGCAGGTTGGGGAGGCGGAAGGCGACGAAGAACGCGTCGGTGTAGAGCCCGGCGCCGAAGGCCCGGGCGATGACGAAGTCGCGGGCGTAGCCGAGGACGCGGCTCACCATCGTCAAACTGCTGACCGTCGCAAGGGCGCGAAGAAGGTTCATGTTAAAATTCGCGCCCTTTTTGGCCCAAAAGAATCCATGGCAAACATCAAGTCAGTCCGCAAGCGCGCCAAGCAAGCCATCGTGCGCCGCGGCCACAACGTCGGCCTGCGCACCGCGGTGCGCACTGCCATCAAGAACGTGAAGAAAGCGGTCGCCGCCGGCAACAAGGATGCCGCCGCCCAAGCGCTGCTCGCCTCGCAGCGAGCCATCGACCGCGTCGTCGCCAAGGGCGTCCTGCACCGCAATGCCGGCAACCGCCACAAGAGCCGCCTGGCGCACGCCGTCAAAGGCCTGAAGTAGCACTCAAGCGGTATCTCCTACCCGCTGCATCTCGGCCAGCTTCGAGCGCTCCGCAATGCGCCCGTCGCGAACCTGCAGCTCGTTGTCCTTGGCGAAGGAAAGCAGGAAGCGGTACGCCATCGGCTCGACCTCCTCGAGCCGCACGTCGACCACCACGCAGCGCACGCCGTTGGCCGTGACCGGATGCACGAACGGCGAATACTGCATGCGATGGTCGCCGCCGAACGCCGACATGACGCCGCACAGGCGCTCGGCCCAGTCGCTCGGCCGGAACGGCTTGCCGTCCCGGGTCAGGCCCTGGATGATGAACTCGACGATGGCCGGGTCGGGCATGCGCGATTATAGGTAAAAGCGCCGATGCCCAAGCCCGCCTGCCGCATCCTGGTCATCAACGACGAGCACCTCGTCCTGCGCGAGTTCGTGAAGGGCCTCAACGCGGCGGCGCGCGCGCTCGACAATCCGCTCGGCATCGGCTTCATGGGTGTCACCACCGCCAAGGAGGCGCTCGCGGTCATCGAGTCCGAGGGCAACCTGCAGGCGGTGCTGGTCGACGACCGCCTGTACTCCCTGACCAGGAACGGCTCCTCCTCGAAAAAGCACCTGCAGACGACGGCCATCGAGCTGGTGCAGCGGATCACGCGCCTGCGTCCCGAGCTCGACGTCTACATCCTGATCGCGCAGGAGAAGGAAGACGACGTGGTCGACGCGCTCTTCGCCGAGGCGGTCGACGGCTACTTCTACCGGGAAGAGCGCGATTACCGCGGGATCTACCGCATCCTCAACGCGCAGATCCAGGAGCGCGCGCGCACGCCGTTCTACGACCAGCTCAAGAACTACGTCTGGATGGCGAAGGACCAGTGGCACACGCCGGGGCATTCCTCGGGCGAGTCGCTGCGCGGCAGCCCCTGGGTGAACGACTTCTACGATTTCATGGGCGAGCACGTATTCGATGCCGACCTGTCGGTGTCGGTGCCGATGCTCGATTCGCTGATGGAGCCGACCGGCGTCATCGCCGAAGCCCAGGCGATGGCGGCGAAGGCGTTCGGCGCGAAGCGCACCTTCTTCGCCACCAACGGCACCTCGACGGCCAACAAGGTCATCTTCCAGACCCTGCTCGCCCCGGGCGAGAAGCTGCTGCTCGACCGCAACTGCCACAAGAGCGTGCACCACGGCGTGGTGCTCTCGGGCGCCCACCCGGTCTACCTCGACTCCGCGCTCAACAAGAAGTACGGCCTCTACGGGCCGGTGCCGAAAAAGCTCCTTCTAAGAGAAATAAAGAAGCATCCCGATGCGCAAGCACTGATCCTCACCTCGTGCACCTACGACGGCCTGCGCTACGACCTGGCGCCGATCGTCGAGGCGGCGCACGCGCGCGGCATCAAGGTAATCATCGACGAGGCCTGGTACGGCTTCGCCCGCTTCCATCCCGAGTTCCGCCCGACCGCGCTGGAAGCCGGCGCCGACTACGCCACCCAGTCGACGCACAAGGTGCTCTCGGCCTTCTCGCAGGCTTCGATGATCCACGTCAACGACCCGACGTTCCGCGAGCACCTGTTCCGCGAGAACTTCAACATGCATACGTCGACGAGCCCGCAATACGGACTCATTGCGAGCCTCGACGTGGCGCGCAAGCAGGCGGTGATGGAGGGCTTCAAGCTGCTCTCGCGCACGCTGGAGCTGGCGAACGAGGTGCGGCGGCTGATCAATTCGACCCGGGTGTTCCGCGTCCTCGAGCTCGACGACCTCGTTCCCGATCGCGTCAGGCACGACGGCATCCGCCTCGATCCGACCAAGGTGACGATCGACATCTCGGGCTGCGGCTACACCGTCGACGACCTGCAGAAAGTGCTGTTCGAGCGCTACAACATCCAGACCGAGAAATCGACCTTCAACACGCTGACGCTGCTGCTCACCATCGGCACGACGCGCTCGAAAGTGTCGCGGCTCTACGATGCGCTGATGCGCATCGCGCGCGATGGGCGCCCGCCGCGGCGGCTGGTCCAGACTCCCGAGATTCCCGCTTTTACAAAACTGGTTTTTTTGCCAAGAGATGCGTACTACTGCGGCGGCGAGCTGCTGCCGGTGCTCGATGAGCGCGAGCGGGTGAACCGCGGCCTCGCCGGGCGCATCTGCGCCGACCAGATCGTCCCCTACCCGCCCGGCATTCCGGTGCTGGTGCCCGGCCAGCTCATCACCCGCAAAGTCGCCCAGTACGTCGCCAACCTGCTGCGCTCGCAGAAGCGCATGGAGATGCACGGCATCGTGCACGAGGGCTACGTGCCCTGCATCCGGGTGCTGAAAACCGCCGAAGAGAAGGGCCTGACCCGCCTCAGCTCATGACGGTTGCTTCGCCGACCCGCCGCCGGTCGGGCCCGCTGCGCTGGGCATGGAAGCCGCTCACGCCGTCGCCGCAGCCGGCGTGCAGCTTCTGGAACATCGCCGCCGAGCGCGCGTAGTCGCCGCTCGTCATCGCCGCGTAGGCCTGGCGGTATTCGGCGAGAAAATCCGCCGTGAACTTCGTCTCGGGGAAGATCTCGTAGAGGCGCACCGGCTGCTCGCGGCCGCGAACGCGCACGCTGTCGACCTCGCGCACGTTGCTGAACTCATCCTTGACGTGCTCGTAGGTGTACTCGCTGATGAGGATGCTGGTGCCGTAGGTCTTGTTGAGCGACTCGATGCGCGAAGCGAGGTTCACCGCGTCGCCGACCACGGTGTAGTTGAAGCGCGTGGCGGAGCCCATGTTGCCGACGATCATCGGCCCGGTGTTGATGCCGACGCCGATGCCGATCACCGGCAGGCCCATGGGCTTCCACTTCTGCTGCAGCTCCTCGAGCGCGCGCAGCATGGCGAGCGCCGAGCGGCAAGCCTGCTTTGGATGCTCGGTCTCCGCCACCGGCGCGCCGTACACCGCCATGATCGCGTCGCCGATGTACTTGTCGAGCGAGCCCCTCTCGGCGAACACGCGATCGGTCATGACCGTGAAGTACTCGTTCATCAGCTTCACCAGTTCCTCCGGCTGCATGCCCTCGGAGAGCGTGGTGAAGCCGCGGATGTCGGAGAACAGCACCGTCAGCACGCGCTTCTCGCCGCCGAGGCGCAGCGCGCCCGCGTCCGCGACCAGGTCCTCGACCACCGCCGGCGGCACGTAGTGCTGGAAGGCGAGCTTGAGGTAGCGCTTCTCGGACAGGGTGAAGAAATAGCTCACCAGGGTCGCGGTCGCGAAGAGCAGCACGATCAGCAGCAACGGGTAGACCAGGTTCAGCCAGAGACCCTGGCTGCGGAAAAGATAGACGGCCAGGCTGACGTAGCCCGCAAACAGCGCCGCCGCCAGCAGTCCGCCGCCGGAGACGCCGAAGCGCGGCAGGAGCCAGACCATCAGCAAGCCGATCAGCACCATCATCGTCACGTCGCCCAGCGCCATCCACTCCGGCCGCTCGATCACGCCGCCCTCGAGCAGGTTCTCGATCACGTTGGCGCGCAGCTCGACGCCCGCGGGGGCGCTGTCGAACGGCGTGGCGCGGATATCGCCGAGCGACGTGGCGGTGCCGCCGATCAGCACCACGCGATCGCGCAGCAGGGCGGGATCGGCCTTGCGGTCGAGGATGTCGGCGATCGAAACGCGGGGGAACGTCGTTCCGGCCTTGCCGCGATAGCGCACCAGGAGCTGTCCCTGGGTATCGAGCGGGAATTCCCGTCCGGCGATCTTCATGCTCACCACGCCATAGTCGGCGAGCTTCAGCTCGAACTCCTGGTCCGGGGAGAAGGCGCGCGCCACCTGCACGTCGAAGCTCGGGAAATAGCGATCGCCGTGCAGCATGACGAGCGGCACGCGGCGGTAGATGCCGTCGGCGTCGGGCAGGACGTTGATGTGACCGGAATAGCGCGCGCTCGCCTGCAGCTCGGGAATGTTGGCGAGCACGCCGAACGACTTCTGCAGCGGCTCGCGCCCGCCACCCTCGGCGATCGCCTGCGGCGCGATTGCCTTCAGGCCCGCCTCGGCGCCGAACTCGCCGAGATAGCGCGCTTCGCGCTGATCGAGCAGGAACACGGTGCTGAGCACGGTTTTTTTCGAGCTGCCGAGCACGCGCGCAAGCTGCGCGTCAGCCTTGGCCGACTCCCGCTCGGAAAAGAAAATATCGAACGCAATGACGCGCGCGCCGGCCTCGTCCAGCCGCCGGACGATGTCCGCGTGCACCGAGCGGCTCCACGGCCAGCGTCCCACCTTGGCGAGGCTCTGCTCGTCGATGGCGGCAATAGTTACAAACCGCGGCGGCGAGCGCTCCAGCGCGCGCATCCGCATGTCGTAGGTTTTCAGCTCGAGCTGGTCGAGCAGCGGCACTTCGAATTCGGCGAGACCGGCGGCGAGAAATAGCGCACAAACGGCGAGCGTGATGACGATTCCCAACGATCTCGTGATGCGGGCCGGTGCTACAATGAACCACGCTCTTGCTCCCTGTTTTTTTTGCGTATTTTTAGCCATGGAGTGAGTGCGTTAAGGGGGAGGAAACGTTCTGTTTCCACGCTATTCTAGGGCGCTGATCGTTTGGCTGCTGGGCCTTGTCGCGTTGCAGGCGGCGGCGCAGCAGTCCGAAATCCAGTTCCTCCGCACCTGGCAGGCGCCCGAGAAGACGACCTTCTCCGATCTGAGCGGCCTGACCATGGCGCCCGACGGCAGCGTCTACTGGGTCGAGCGCGACCGCGGCCAGATGTGGCGCGTCGCCGGCGACGCCGCCACCTCGGTCGACCTCGCCGGCAAGGAGCTCGCCTTCGAGGCGAAGAAGACCGGCGGCATCGCCTGGCTCGGTCCCGACCGCTTCGCCGTCGTCAACACCCGCAACGACCTGCTCGCCATCGTCGATCCGCAAGGCAAGCCCGAGCGCGTGTTCTCGAGCAGCGGCAAGGGCGACGGCGAGCTCGACGATCCGCAGGGAATCGCCGCCTCGCCGCAGCGGCGCATCTACGTCGCCGACGAGGGCAACAACCGCGTCGTCGTTTTCTCCGAGCACGGCGTTTTCCTGCAGGCGATCGGCATCAGCAAGGACCCGAACCTCGCGCTGGCGAAGCCGGTGCAGGTCGCGGTCGACGCCGCCGAGCGCGTCTACGTCCTCGAGCAGACCGGCAACGGCCGCATCTCGATCCACGATCGCAACGGCAAGCTGCTCAAGCGCCTGACGCCGCAGTCGGTGCCCGGCAGCCAGGATGCGCGCTGGCGCGCGCTCACGGCGGACCTGTCCGGACGCCTGTTCGTCGCCGACGGCGCCAACAACAACATCACCGTGCTCGACTGGGAAAAGGGCGTCGCGCTGCGCAAATTCGGCAGCCCCGGCCGCGGCCGCGGCCAGTTCGCCGAGATCGCGGCGCTGGCGATCTCCGGGCGCGACCTGGCAGTCGCCGACGTCGGCAACAAGAAGATCGAGTTCTTCCGCGTCCCCGAGCCCGCCGCCGCGACGGCGGAAGTCGAGCGCCTGCCGAGCGTGCGCCGCACCTCGGTGACGACGGTCGAATGCGAGCGCCTCTACTCCTTCGTCGACGGCGACCTGCTCTGCCTCGACCCGCGCAAGGGCGCGGTCTCGCGCCTCGACTCCGCCGGCAAGCTGAAGTCGGCCTTCCCCGGCAAGCTCGAGCGCGCGCGTCGCGCCACGTACGACGCGCGCGAGATCGCCATCGCCGACGGCGACAGCGTCAAGATCTTCGCCCACGACGGCACGGCGAAGTTCGCCGTCGGCCGCGGCGGCTCGCGCGACGGCGAGTTCTCCGACATCGGCGGCCTGCACCTCGCCGACTACCTCTACGTCGCCGACACCGGCAACCGCCGGGTGCAGATCTTCACGCGCGACGGCATCCTGGTGAACAAGATCAGCGATCCCGCGGACGCGAAGGCGGAGCAGCGCCGCCTCGGCCGGCCGGTCGCCGTGATCACCGACGCCGCGCGCAACATCTACGTCGGCGACGACGAGTCGCACCTGGTGCAGGTTTTCTCGCCGGCGCGCGAATGGCGCCAGAGCCTGGGCGCCGGCCGCGGCTATGAGTCCATCCACGGCCTGGCGCTCGACAGCGACAACCGCCTCTACGTGCTCGCCACCACCGATCGCGCCAAGCAGCTGGTCGACGTCTACCGCGGCGGCGAGCTCGAGTTCTCGTTCGCGGCCTATCGCGCGCCCAAAGTCGAGGCCTCGCGCGAGGCGACGCTGTCGATCCCGCTCGCCGGCTACGACATCGCCATCCACGACGCCGACAAGAAGCAGTTCGCCGTCTATCACTTCCTGCAGGCGCCGCAACGACCCGGCGCGCTCGCGGTGCGCGGCGGGCCGAAGCGGGTCGAGGTCGCCTGGCGCAAATCCGCGGAGCGCTTCGTCGCCGGCTACCGCGTCTACGCATCGACCGAGCGCGACGGACAGTACGTGCGCATCGCCGAGCCGAAGGAAAGCGATCTCTCCTTCGAGGTCGATCCCCTGAAGGCCTTTACGCACTACCGCGTCAGCGCCGTGACCCGCCTGGACGTGGAAGGCGAGATGTCGGCCCCGGTCGAGGATCTCTTCCGCGCCGCCTTCCGCCTCTACGAGGACGGCAAGTACGACGTCGCCCTGGCCGGCTTCGAGCGCGCGGCGAAGAGCGCGCCCGAGCATCCGGCGCACATCGAATATCTCGGCCGCACCCTGCTCGCCCTGGGCAAGAACGAAGCCGCCCTCGCGCAGTTCCAGGATCTCGCCCGCCGCAAGGGCTTCGAGACCGTCGGCCGGCAGCTCGAGGCGCGTGCGCTTGCCGCCGGCGGCGACGTGCTCGGTGCGCGCGCGGTCGTCGAGCGCGCCATCGCGACCGGCAACGCCGACACCACGACCTTTACCCTCTGCGCCGACTTCAGCCTGCTGCTCGCCGACCCGGCGGGCGCCGTGCGCTGCGCCGATACCGCGCTCGAGCGTGAGCCGACCAACCCTTACGCCCGCGCCATGCGCGGCGAGGCGCTGGTCAAGCTCGGCACGGTCGACAAGGGCATCGCCGAGCTCGATGCAGCGACGGCGGCGGGTCCCGGCGACGCGGAGCTCTGGCGCCGCAGTGCGCACGTGCTGCACGGCCTGGGGCGCAACCAGGAAGCCCTGGCGCGCTATCTGCGCGTGCGTGAGATCGCGCCGCGCGACGCCGAAGCGCTGCTCGCCAGCGCCGAGATCCACCTCGCGCTGGGGGAGCTCGACCAGGCGCGCACCATCGCGCTTTCGCTGGTCGGCAGCCCGGTGCAGGAGAGCCGCGGCCAGTACGTCCTCGGCCGCATCGCGCTCAAGCAGGAAAAGCCCGATGAGGCGGTGATCGCCCTCGCGCGCGCCACCAAGCTCGACGGCAAGAACGGGCCCGCCTGGGGCAGCCTCGCCGAGGCCTACCTCGCGCTGAAGGACGAGCGCAAGGCGCGCGACGCGCTCGCGGCCGCGGCGGCGCTGCCCGATGCCAGCGCCGCGGTGTACCGCCAGCTCGCCGAGCTCGAGATCAAGGCCGGCCGCCATGCGCAGGCGCTCGCGCCGCTCGAGCGCGCCGTGACCCTCGCGCCGGGTGATTTCGAGCTGCGCCTCGCGCAAGCGCGCACGCTTGCCGCGCTCGAGCGCTGGCAGGACTGCGGCAACGCCGCCCGCGAAGCACAGCGCCTGGATCCGAAGAACCTGGACGCGCTGCTCCTCGGGGCGGACGCAGCCTACCGGCAGGGCAAGAATGGCGAGGCCATCGAAGCGCTGAAGCGGGGGCTGACGCTGCAGCCCGATTCATTCGACATTCACTACAAGCTCGGCCGCAGCTACGCCGACAACGGCATTTTTGCCGAGGCGCAGACGCACCTCGAGCGCGCGGCGCAGCTGAACGAGCGCAGCGACGGGCCTTACCTGGCGCTGGCGCAGATGCAGCTCACGCAGCGCTCGTACGACGCTGCGATCGCGTCGTTCACGCGCGCAGTGGCGGTCAACGGCAACGACGCCAACAAGCGCGACCTGAACGCCGCCTACGACCGCAAGAAGCGCGCGCAGGCGGGCACCGGGGGCCGCATCGCCATGGAAGACCTGCGCCTCGAGCGCGTCTTCGTCTCGGCGCACAAGCAGTACGCGACCGAGCCCCTGGGCCGGGTCAAGGTGCGCAACGACAGCGGCGAGGACCTGAAGAACCTGAAGCTCTCGTTCTTCATCAAGGAGTACATGGATTTCCCGGTCACCAAGGAGATCCCGGAGCTGAAGGCGAAGAGCTCGCAGGAGCTGACCCTGAACGCCACCTTCAACAGCAAGGTGCTCGGCATCGACGAGGATACGCGCGTGCTGGTGGTCGCCACCCTGGCGATGCAGGACGCGCGCGACGGCTCGCAGGAGATCACGCAGGCGATGACGCTCTACGGCAAGAACGCGATCGTCTGGTCGAACTCCGATATGATCGGCTCGTTCGTCACGCCGCGCGACGACACCCTGCGCAATTTCGTGCGCGAGGCGAACAACAAGTACGGCGGCCCGTCGCAGACCGTGCTCAACCGCCCGCTCAGCCAGGCGGCGACATTGTTCAACACCCTGAGCGCACTCGGCCTGCGCTACCAGCCCGACCCGAACACGCCCTTTTCGCGGCTCAGCGCGGAGCAGGTCGACTACGTGCAGTTCCCGCGCGAGACCCTGAAGCTGAAGAGCGGCGATTGCGACGACCTGTCGGTGCTGCTCGCCGCCGGCTTCGAGAACCTCGGCATCGAGGCGGCGCTGGTCGAGGTCCCCGGCCACCTCTTCCTCATGTTCCGCACCGGCCTCAAGGAGGCCGACCGCGGGCTGATCAGCCTGCAGGACGAGCTGCTCGTCCTGCGCGACGGCGAAGTCTGGATCCCGGTCGAGGCAACCTTGATCGCCACCTCGTTCACCGAGGCCTGGCAGGAAGGCGCGCGCAAGTATCACGAGGCGGCCAAGGCCAACCAGGCGAAGATCGTGTCGCTGCGCAAGGCCTGGGAGAAATACCAGCCGGCGACGCTCGCTCCCGCGCCGCAAGCCGTCGAGGTGCCGACCGGCGAGCGCGTGACCCGTCTGATCGAGCGAGAGCAGTCGCTGCTGCTCGCGCGCCGTCTCGAGCGCGAGGTGATGCCCTACCGCCGCGCCCTCGCCGCAAATCCGAAGGACGCGGACGCGCGGCTGCAGATCGGCACCATCTACGCACGCAACGGCGTCAACGACGTCGCGCAGCGCGAGTTCGAGGCCATCCTTTCGCAGGAGCCGCGGCACGTCTCGGCGCTCAACAACCGCGGCAATCTCTACTTCGCCACCGGCGATTTCGAGCGCGCGCTGGACGCCTACCGCACCGCCGAGGAAGTCGATCCGGGCGATGCCGGCATCCGCGTCAACGCCGCCCTCGCCTACTACCGCCTGGGCAAGCTGGCGGAAGCGCGCACCAAGTTCAAGGAAGCAACGCAGCTCAACGCCGGCCTGGCGACGCAATACGGCTCTTTCGCCAAGCTGCTCGGCAACTAGCCTCAGGAGGTACACCATGAAGATCGCAACGCTCTCCGCCGCCTTCGCCGCGCTGGCCATCGCCACCGCGCTTCCCGACGCGACCGCGCAATCCTCGAGCGCGCAGATCAAGGACATGCTCGGCAGCCTGTGGGGCCGGCTGCGCGCGGCGACGCCGCGCTCGAGCGCCACGGCGCCGACCACGACCGTGACCGCCGGCCTGCGCGGCAGCGAGGCCACCGAGTCGGAGCTCAAGCCCTACTGGCGCGGCGACCGCGAAAGCGACGCCGGCTCGATCGCCGAGCGCAAGGCCCTGGAAGGGGCGCAGGCGCTGGCCGACTCGGGCAAGTTCGCCGAGGCCGTCAAGGCCTACGACGCATTCCTGCAGCAGAATCCGCGCAGTCCGCTCGCCGCCAACGCCGTGTTCGGCAGCGCGCTGGCGCACGCCGCGCTCGGCGACAAGGCCAGGGCCACCGCCGGCTTCCAGGACTTCATCAAGCGCGAGCCGCAGCACCCGCTGGCGAAGGACGCCGAGCAGGCGATCGCCGCACTGAAGTGACCTAGCCGAAGCGGCCGGTAATGTAGTCCTCGGTCTCCTTGCGCTGCGGCTTGATGAAGATCGAGTCGGTGGCGCCGTATTCGATCAGCTCGCCGAGGTACATGTAGGCGGTGAACTCCGAGACGCGCGCCGCCTGCTGCATGTTGTGGGTGACGATCACCACCGTGTACTCGTTCTTCAGCTCATGGATCAGCTCCTCGATCCGCGCCGTGGAGATCGGGTCGAGGGCCGAGCACGGCTCATCCAGCAGGAGCACCTCGGGCTGGATGGCGATGCAGCGGGCGATGCAGAGGCGCTGCTGCTGGCCGCCGGACAGGCTGTTGCCGCTCTGGTGCAGCTTGTTCCGCACCTCCTGCCACAGCCCGGCGCGCGTCAATGCCAGCTCGACGCGGTCGTCCATCTCGCGCTTCGACAGGCGCTCGTAGAGGCGCACGCCGAAGGAAATGTTGTCGTAGATCGACATCGGGAACGGCGTCGGCTTCTGGAACACCATGCCGATCTTGGCGCGGATCAGCGATACGTCGCGGGTGCGCGTCAGCAGGTTCTCGCCGTCGATCACCACCTCGCCTTCCGCGCGCTGCTCGGGATAGAGGGAGTACATGCGGTTGAAGGTGCGCAGCAGCGTCGACTTGCCGCAGCCCGAGGGTCCGATGAAGGCGGTGACCTTGCGCTCGGGAATGTCGAGCGTGATATCGCGTAGCGCCTGGTAGCCGCCGTAGAAGAAATTGAGGCCGCGCACCTGCAGCTTGGGCTTGAGATCCTGCAGGGCCGGCGCCGTCGACGGGCGCACCGTGGTGCGGATCAGGCGGTTGCTGGTGGTTTCCATTTCAATCCGTTCTCCGGAACAGCGCGCGCGCGAGAATGTTGAGGATCAGCACCGTGAGCGTGATCAGCGCCGCGCCGCCCCAGGCGAGGCGATGCCAGTCCTGGTAGGGGCTCATGGCGAACTGGAAGATCACGGTCGGCAGGTTCGACATCGGCGCGTTCATGTTGACCGACCAGAACTGGTTGTTCAGCGCCGTGAAGAGGAGCGGCGCCGTCTCGCCGCTGATGCGCGCCACCGCCAGCAGGATGCCGGTGAGGATGCCGGTGCTCGCCGCGCGATAAGTGACGAAGACGATCATCTTCCACGGCGGGCAGCCGAGCGCCGCCGTCGCTTCGCGCAGGCTGTTCGGCACCAGCTTCAGCATGTCGTCGGTGGTGCGCACGACGACCGGGATGACGATCAGCGCCAGCGCCAGGGCGCCGGCCCAGCCGGAAAAGTGGCCGACGCGGGCGACGTACACCGAATAGACGAACAGGCCGATGACGATCGACGGCGCGGAAAGCAGCACGTCGTTGAGGAAGCGCGTCGCGCCGGCGAGCCAGCCCCGCTTGCCGAACTCGGCGAGGTAGGTCCCGGCCAGGATGCCGACCGGCGTGCCGATCAGCGTGCCGACGGTAATGATGATCGCGCTGCCGGCGATGGCGTTGGCGAGGCCGCCGTCGGCCCCCGGCGGCGGCGTCATCTGGTAGTAGAGCGTCGCGCGGACGAGCGCGTGGCCGCCCTCGTAGAACAGCGTGCCGAGGATCCAGGCCAGCCAGAACAGCCCGAACAGCAAGGCGAACCCGGACACCGTGAGCAGCAGGATGTTGGTCCGCTTGCGCGCCCGATAGAGGGGATTGGAGGTGCGGACGACCGCCGAGCCGCTCATGTCCTCGCCCCTTCCTGCCGCGCCAGGCGCATGAGCAGGAGCTTGGAGAGCGCGAGCACGATGGTGGTGATCAGGAACAGGATCAGGCCGAGCTCGATCAGCGACGAGAAATACAGGTCGCCGACCGCCTCGGTGAACTCGTTGGCGAGCGCCGAGGCGATGCTGTTGCCCGGCGCATTGAGCGACAGCGCCATCCGGTGCGCGTTGCCGATGACGAAGGTCACCGCCATCGTCTCGCCGAGCGCCCGGCCGAGGCCGAGCATGATGCCGCCGATGACGCCCACCTTGGTATAGGGCAGCACCACGCGCCAGACCACCTCCCACGTGGTCGCGCCCAGGCCGTAGGCCGATTCCTTCAGGAGCGGCGGCACCAGCTCGAAGACGTCGCGCATCACCGCGGCGATGAACGGGATCACCATGATCGACAGGATGAGGCCGGCGGTCAGCATGCCGATGCCGAGCGGCGGCCCGGCGAACAGCAGTCCGATGCCGGGCACCTCGCCGAGCGAGCCGATCAGCCAGGGCTGCAGGTACGTCTGGAAGATCGGCACGAAGACGAACAGGCCCCACATGCCGTAGATGATCGAGGGAATCGCCGCCAGCAGCTCGATCGCGGTGCCGAGCGGCCGCTTCAGCCAGGCCGGGGAGAGCTCGGTCAGGAAGAGGGCGATGCCGAAGCTCACCGGCACGCCGATCGCCATGGCGATGAGGGAGGTGACGAGCGTGCCGTAGATCGGCACCAGGGCGCCGAAGCGCTCCTTCACCGGATCCCAGTCCGAACTCCAGAGGAAGGAGAAGCCGATCTTCTCGAGCGACAGCTGGCTGCCGACGACGAGCGAGAGCAGGATGGCGGCGAGCAGGCTGAACACCAGCAGCGCGAACAAGCGCGTCAGGTGCTCGAAGGCGAAGTCCATCCAGCGCGACGGCCGGATGCGAGTCGGACCGCCCGGCGAAGCGGTCCGACCTAGGTCTGCGTTCTCGCTCTGGCTGATCGGGATTACCGCGCTCACTCAAAGACCCCGGATTCTAATAGACCGGCTTGCCGGAGGAATCCTTGAGCTGCGACTTCCACTGTGTCTGGATCAGCTTCACTACCGGATCCGGCATGGGCACGTAGTCGAGATCAGAGGCCATCTGGTCACCGCTCTTGAATGCCCAGTCGAAGAACTTCAGCACTTCCCTGGCGTTCGCGGCGTTCTGCTGCACCTTGTGCATGAGGATGAACGACGCACCGGTGATCGGCCAGCTTTTCGCGCCGGGCTGGTCGGTGAGGATGAGGTACATGCCGGGCGCTTTCGCCCAGTCCGCACCCGCAGCCGCCGCCTTGAACGCGTCGTCGTCGGGCGCGACGAACTTGCCGTCCCGGTTCGAGAGCAAGGCGTGCGCGAGCTTGTTCTGCTTGGCGTAGGCGTACTCGACGTAGCCGATGGCGCCATCGATGCGGCTGACGTAGTTGGCGACGCCCTCGTTGCCCTTGCCGCCGACGCCGACCGGCCACTGCACGGCGGTGCCCTCGCCGACCGCGCTCTTCCAGTCGGGGCTCACCTTCGAGAGGTAGTTGACGAACAGGAAGGTCGTGCCCGAGCCGTCCGAGCGGTGCACCACCGAGATCGCCTGATCGGGCAGCTTGACGCCGGGGTTCAGGCTGGCGATGGGCGCCTCGTTCCACTTCTTGACCTTGCCGAGGTAAATATCCGCGAGCAGCGCCGGCGAGAGGCGGAGCTTGCCGGCCTCGATGCCCTTGATGTTGTACACGGGCACGACGCCGCCCATGATGGCGGGGAACTGGATCAGGCCGTTCTTCTCCAGGTCCTCGGGCTTGAGCGGCGCATCCGACGCGCCGAAGTCCACCGTCCTGGCGGTGATCTGCTTGATGCCGCCGCCCGAGCCGATCGACTGGTAGTTCATGCCGACGCCGGTGGACTTCTTGTACGCGTCCGCCCACTTGGCGTAGATGGGATAGGGGAAGGTCGCGCCTGCGCCTGTAATGTCGGCCGCCAGGGCCGGCGCCGCGAGCAGCGCGGCCGCGAGACCGGCTATGAAGAATCGTCTTTGCATCCGGGATTTCTCCAGAAGGGTTGTCGGTACCGCGTGGTAGGCTATTTCCGCTTTGTTGCCGTTTCGTGACGGCGCTGCCGCGGCTGTCACGAAACCGTCATGAGGCCGCCCTAGCCTTGGCGCCGACGGCATCCGATACAGAGGCCCGATGTGAACGAGCACCTTTCAAAGCAATTCGACGCCGAGCTGGAAGCGATCCGCTCTCGCGTGCTGGAAATGGGCGGTCTGGTCGAGTCCCAGATCCGCCGCGCCCTCGAGGCGCTGAGCACCGGCGATCGGGCCCTCAGCGACGAGGTCATCGCCAATGATCGCCGCGTCTACGGCATGGAAGTCGCCGTCGATGGCGAGTGCAGCCAGGTGATC
>JAXDQC010000032.1:0-4777 GCA_034668045.1 Betaproteobacteria bacterium
GCGCGCTCGTCCTTCTCCACGCCGCGGCGGGAGAACACGCGCACCTCGACCACCGTGCCGGTGACGCCCGGCGGCAGCCGGAGCGAGGTGTCGCGCACGTCGGAGGCCTTCTCGCCGAAGATGGCGCGGAGGAGTTTTTCCTCCGGCGTCATCGGGCTTTCACCTTTCGGTGTTACCTTGCCGACCAGGATGTCGCCCGGATTGACCTCGGCACCGATGTAGACGATCCCCGCCTCGTCCATGTTCTTGAGCGCTTCCTCGCCCACGTTCGGGATGTCGCGGGTGATTTCCTCCTGGCCGAGCTTGGTGTCGCGCGCCATCACCTCGAATTCTTCGATGTGGATGGACGTGAACACGTCGTCGGCCACGATCCGCTCGGAGATCAGAATCGAGTCCTCGAAGTTGTAGCCGTGCCACGGCATGAACGCGCACAGCACGTTGCGCCCCAGCGCGAGCTCGCCCAGCTGGGTCGACGGCCCGTCGGCGATGATGTCGCCGGCGTGCACGCGGTCGCCCACGCGAACCAGCGGCCGCTGCGTGATGCAGGTGTTCTGGTTCGAGCGCTGGAACTTGCGCAGGTTGTAGATGTCGACGCCGGGCGAGGAGAGCTGCGAGTCGCCGCGCGCCTGGATGACGATGCGCGTGGCATCGATCTGGTCGACCACGCCCGAGCGACGGGCAACGATCACCGCGCCCGAGCCGCGCGCCACCGCCTCTTCCATGCCGGTGCCCACGAGGGGCGCTTCCGACTTGATCAGCGGCACAGCCTGGCGCTGCATGTTGGAGCCCATCAGCGCGCGGTTCGCGTCGTCGTTCTCCAGGAACGGAATCAGCGCCGCGGCCACGGACACCAGCTGCTTGGGCGACACGTCGATGTATTCGATCTTATCCGGCAGCGACATCACGAACTCGCCGCCCTCGCGGCAGCTCACCAGCTCGTCGGCGAACTTGCCGGACTTGTCGAGATGCGCGTTCGCCTGCGCGATGGTGTATTTGCCTTCCTCGATCGCGTTCAGATAGATGACCTCGTCGGTCACCCGACCGTTGCGCACGCGCCGGTACGGCGTCTCGATGAAGCCGTACTGGTTCACGCGCGCGAAGGTGGCGAGCGAATTGATCAGGCCGATGTTGGGGCCTTCCGGCGTCTCGATCGGGCAGATGCGGCCGTAATGCGTCGGGTGCACGTCGCGCACCTCGAAGCCGGCGCGCTCGCGGGTCAGACCGCCTGGCCCAAGGGCCGAAAGGCGCCGCTTGTGCGTGATCTCCGACAGCGGGTTGGTCTGGTCCATGAACTGCGACAGCTGCGAGGAGCCGAAGAACTCCCGCACCGCGGCCGCGGCAGGCTTCGCGTTGATCAGGTCGTGCGGCATCACGGAGTCCAGGTCGACCGAGCTCATGCGCTCGCGGATCGCCCGCTCCATGCGCAACAGCCCGATGCGGTACTGGTTCTCCATCAGCTCGCCGACCGAGCGCACGCGCCGGTTGCCGAGATGGTCGATATCGTCGATGTCGCCGCGGCCGTCCTTGATCTCGCACAGGAGCTTCACGACGGCGAGGATGTCCTCCTTGCGCAGCACGCGCACGGTGTCCTCCGCCTGGAGGTCGAGCCGGGCGTTCATCTTCACGCGGCCGACCGCCGACAGATCGTAGCGGTCCGGATCGAAGAACAGGCTCTGGAACATCGCCTCGGCCGAATCCAGCGTCGGCGGCTCGCCCGGGCGCATGACGCGATAGATGTCCATCAGCGCTTCGGGCCGCGAACGGTTGCGGTCGACCGCCACGGTATTGCGGATGTACGGCCCGACGTTGACGTGATCGATCGCCAGCGTCTGGATTTCCTTCAGGTTGAGTTCGTCGAACGTCTTCAGGATCGAGGGCGTGATTTCATCGCCCGCCTCGACGAAGATCTCGCCGGTCTCCTCGTTGATAACGTCGGTCGCCATGTAGCGGCCCACGAGATCGTCCTCGTTGGCGAGCACCTCTTTCAGCCCGTCCTGCTGCAGCTTGCGCGCCGCACGCGGGGTCAGCTTGGATCCGGCTTCCGCCATCACCTTGCCGTCCTTCGCGTTGATCAGGTCGTTGTTGAGCTTCGCCCCGCGCATCCGCTCCGGATCGAACGGGAACTTCCAGCCCTGCCGGGTCTTCACGAACGAGACCGTGCCGTAGAAGTAATTGAGGATCTCCTCGGCCGACATGCCGATGGTCTCCTCGGGCGCGAGCTTGCCACCATCGGCCTCGCGCTTGGCCTTGGCCTTTTCGGTTTCCTTGGAGTTCAGGGCGAACAGCAGCGTCGTCACCGGCAGCTTGCGGCGCCGGTCGATGCGCACATAGACGAGGTCCTTGGCGTCGAATTCGAAATCGAGCCACGAGCCGCGATACGGGATCACGCGGGCGGCATACAGATATTTGCCGGACGAATGGGTCTTGCCCTTGTCGTGGTCGAAGAACACGCCGGGCGAACGGTGCATCTGGGAGACGATCACCCGCTCGGTGCCGTTCACGATGAAGGTGCCGTGGTCGGTCATGAGCGGCATGTCGCCCATGTACACGTCCTGCTCCTTGATGCCGCGGATCGAACGCGAACCGGTCTCCTCGTCGATGTCGAACACCACGAGGCGCAGCGTCACCTTGAGCGGCGCGGCAAAGGTCATGCCGCGCTGCTGGCACTCATCGACGTCGTACTTCGGCTGTTCGAGCTCGTACTTCACGAACTCCAGCGTGCCGCGCTCAGAAAAATCTTTGATCGGGAACACCGAGCGGAACACTTCCTGCAACCCCTGCGGTTTCCGCTCGGTCGCCGGCACGTCCATCTGCAGGAACTGATCGTACGATGCCTTCTGAACCTCGATGAGGTTCGGCATCTGCGCGACCGTGCGGATGCGGCCGAAATCCTTGCGGATGCGCATACGGGTCGTGAAAGATTTCGCCATGTGGGTGTGTCCTCGTGTTCTCGAACTTCAAATACGGACGCGTGAAACGGCGGCGCGCCTGAAGCGCACCACCGCACCACGTGTAGTCGTAAGACGCACCGTTACTTCACCTCGACGGTAGCGCCTGCTTCCTCGAGCTTCTTCTTGATCGCCGCGGCTTCGTCCTTGTTCACGCCTTCCTTGACGGCTTTGGGCGCGGCCTCGACGAGGTCCTTGGCTTCCTTGAGGCCGAGACCGGTAACGGCCCGAACCTCTTTAATCACGTTGATCTTTTTCTCACCGGCAGCGGTGAGGATCACGTTGAACTCGGTCTGCTCGGCGGCCGGAGCCGCTGCAGCCGCAGGGCCCGCGGCAGCCATTGCAACCGGTGCAGCGGCCGAGACGCCCCACTTCTCCTCAAGCATCTTGCTGAGCTCAGCGGCCTCGAGGACGGTGAGCTTGGAGAGGTTGTCGGCGATTTCCTGAAGATTGGCAGCCATGTATATCTGGTCCTTATCTGATTGGTTTCAAGGGCCTCACGCGGCGTCTTTTGTCGCGTAGGCGTTGAGAACGCGGGCAAGCTGGCCTGCTGGTGCCTGGATCACCCGCGCGATGCGGGTGGCGGGCGCCTGGATCAGGCCGACGAGCATGCCGCGCAGTTGATCGAGCGACGGAAGCTTCGCCAGCGCCGCCACGCGCGCCGCATCGAGCACTTGCCGCTCGAACGCCGCGCCGACGATCACCAGCTTCTGGTTCTTCTCGGAGAACTCGACCGCCGCCTTGGCGGCCGCGACCGGGTCTTGGGAATAAGCGATCGCGGTCGGACCGACGAACATGTCGGCCAGGCCTTCGAACGCAGTGCCGGCAAGCGCGCGCTTGGCCAGCGTATTCTTGGTTACCCGATAACCGCCACCGACGGCGCGCATCTGCCGACGGAGCTCGGTCGTCTCCGCCACCGTGAGCCCGGTCGGCCGGGTCACGACGACGATGTTCACCGAGCTGAAAACCTTGTTCAGCCCTTCGATCAGTTCGGTCTTTTCTGATCGTTCCAAATACATCTCCACGTTGTGGCCTGGCGCCCCACGGCGAGGCTTCCCAAGACCGGTTGCACTAGGATCGTCCTACCTGGCCGATCCTTCCGTGCCTGTCCGGGAGGCCTCCACGTCGCACGTGCCACGTGGTCTCCTCCTGATCTGTGCAGGGCGGTTGCCCGATTAACCGTCGGCCGAAGCCTCGGGCCCTGCAGTCTTCGAACAGGGTCGTCTGGTGTGTGTCAGCCCCGCGCCGGCGGGGATGACGGTGTCCGATCGTCAGCTCTCCAATACGTTCGCGATATCGAGCTTCATCCCGGGGCCCATGGTCGAGCTCACCGAGACTTTCTTGATGTACGTGCCCTTCACGCCGCTGGGCTTGGCCTTGTTGACCGCATCGACGAAGGCCTTGATGTTCTGCTGCAGCGCTTCCTGGCTGAAGCTGGCCTTGCCGACGCCGGCATGGATCAGACCGGCCTTCTCGGCGCGGAATTCGACCTGCCCGCCCTTCACCGCCTTGACCGCCTCGCCGACGTTGTCCGACACCGTGCCGGTCTTGGGGTTGGGCATCAGGCCCCGCGGGCCGAGCACCTTCCCGAGCTTGCCGACTGCCCGCATCATGTCGGGCGTCGCGACCACGGCGTCGAAGTCCATCCAGCCGCCCTGGATCTTGTCGACCAGCTCTTCACCACCCACGAAGTCGGCGCCGGCTTCCAGCGCGTCCTTCTGCTTCTCGGCGCCGGCAATCGCCAGCACCCGCTTGCTCTTGCCGAGCCCGTGGGGCAGGACCACCGTTCCGCGCACCATCTGGTCGGCGTGCTTGGGATCGACCCCGAG
>JAXDQC010000033.1:0-10291 GCA_034668045.1 Betaproteobacteria bacterium
GTCTTCTTTATCTCCGGCGAGCCCAGCAGCCGCGCGCCGCGCACCGGCGTGAACGGGATCGCCGAGACGAGCTTCGGGTAGTAGTCGATGCCGTGACGCTCGTGCGCATCCGCCCACGCCCAGTCGAAGACGTACTCGCCGTACGAGTGGCTCTTAGCGAAGAGGGGCAGCGCGCCGACGAGCGCGCCCGAGCGCCGCAGCAGCACGAACTGCGGCAGCCACCCGTTCTTGGCGGCGGCGCAACCGGTGTCGATCAGGGCGCTAAGGAACTCGTGGCGGACAAATGGTTGGAGAGAGGCAGGCTGTCCGCCGGCGAGCGCGTTCCATTCGTCGCGGTCGACGCCGGCGAGCGAATCGGCGATGCGGACGCTGTCCAAGTCGCTACGATACAATGACCCTTCCAAGTGGGGAGACCGGTATGAAAAAGATCGAAGCCATCGTCAAACCGTTCAAGCTCGACGAGGTGCGCGAAGCCCTCTCCGAGGTCGGCGTCACCGGCCTGACGGTCACGGAAGTGAAGGGCTTCGGCCGCCAGAAGGGCCACACCGAGCTCTACCGCGGCGCCGAGTACGTGGTCGACTTCCTGCCCAAGGTGAAGATCGAGGTGGTGGTGGCGAACGACCAGGTCGAGCGCGCGATCGACGCGATCGTCAAGTCCGCCCGCACCGGCAAGATCGGCGACGGCAAGATCTTCGTCACTTCGGTCGAGCACGTGGTGCGCATCCGCACCGGCGAGACCAACGAAGCTGCCGTTTAGCTCCTGAGCAGGACCAGGATCGCCCCGCCGCCGCCCTGTGCGGCGGGTGCCTGGGTGAAGGCCAGCACCTCGTCCTTCATCGGCAGCCACCTCCGCAGCTTCGCCTTCAGCACCCCCAGCCCCTTGCCGTGCACGATGCGCACGCAGCGCAGCCGCTGCGCCGCGCAGCGATGCAGGAACTCCGTGACGCTTGCCGCCGCCTCGGAGCGGGTGAGACCGTGCAGGTCGAGGTTGGCCTCGACCACCCAGTGGCCCCGGCGCATCTTGCGCAGCGTCTGACGCGAGATCCCGGGCCGGACGAAGAGCAGCTCTTCGCCGGTTTCCATCGCCTCGTCGGGCGAGAAGGGGGCGAGCGACTCGAGCAGCGTTGCCTTTTCGTCCAGCCGGGTCTGGCGCGGATAGGGCGCCGGGCGCTGCCGAGGCAGCTCGGCGCGCTTGGTTTCCGGCAGCGGGTCTACGTCTTCAGGTGGCCAGCCCATCGAGGAATTTCTCCGCGTCGAGCGCCGCCATGCAGCCGCTGCCGGCGCTCGTGACGGCTTGGCGATAGACGTGGTCCTGCACGTCGCCCGCGGCGAAAACCCCGGCGACGCTGGTGGCGGTGGCGAAGCCCTCGCGGCCGCCGCGGGTGACGATATAGCCGTTCTCCATCTCCACCTGGCCGGTGAAGAGCTCGGTATTGGGCGTGTGGCCGATGGCGACGAACAGGCCCTTGGCGACGATGTCCTTCTTTCCGCCTGATTTCTGCCGCGTGCGAATGCCGGTCACCCCGGTGTTGTCGCCCAGGACCTCCTCGACCTCGGAGTCGAGCACCAGCCCGACCTTGCCTTCCGCGACGCGCTTCATCAGCTTGTCCTGCATGATTTTCTCGGCGCGGAACTTGTCCCGCCTATGGACCAATTCCACGTGGCGGGCGATGTTGGCGAGGTAGAGTGTCTCTTCCACCGCGGTGTTGCCGCCGCCCACCACCACCACGTCCTGCCCCTTGTAGAAGAAGCCGTCGCAGGTGGCGCAGGCCGAGACGCCGCGGCCCATGAACTTCTGCTCCGAAGGCAGGCCGAGGTACTTGGCCGAGGCACCGGTGGCGATGATCAGCGCGTCGCAGGTGTAGGTGATGTTGTCGCCCTCAAGCGCGAACGGCCGGGCGCCCAGGCGGGCGGCCTTGATGTGGTCGGAGACGACCTCGGTCTCGAAGCGCTCGGCGTGGCGCTGGAAGCGCTGCATCAGGTCCGGGCCCTGGACGCCCTCGGCGTCGGCCGGCCAGTTGTCGACGTCGGTGGTGGTCATGAGCTGGCCGCCCTGCGCGATGCCGGTGACCAGCACCGGCTTCAGGTTGGCGCGCGCGGCATAGACCGCGGCGCTATAGCCGGCGGGGCCGGAACCGAGGATCAGGAGCTTGACGTGGCGCGTCGGCATTCGGCGTGGCTAGTAAGCTCGGACGGACAAAAGGGATCACGATTATAATCGCCCTCAGGAGGCAAATTTTCCCTATGGCGACTGCGGTTTCTACGGCGGTCCTGAAAACGGTGCCGTTGTTCACCAGCTTGCCGGAAGACTATCTGCGCACGCTCACCACCATGGTGACGCGCAGGAGTGCGCCGCGCTCGAACACCATCATGGGCGCCGGCGACGCCATCGACTCGCTCTACATCATCCTGTCGGGCCGCTTGAAGGTGATGATGAGCGACTCCGACGGCAAGGAAGTCATCCTCAGCATCCTCGGCCCGGGCGAGTTCTTCGGCGAGATGGGCCTGATCGACGACGAGCCGCGCTCGGCGAGCGTGGTGACCATCGAGGCCTGCGAGCTGCTGGCGATCGCCAAGCGCGACTTCAAGAAGTGCATGGCCGAGAATTTCGAGATGACCCAGGCGGTGATGCGCGGCCTGGTGCGGCGCCTGCGCGAGGCCGACCGCAAGATCGGCAGCCTGGCGCTGCTCGACGTCTACGGCCGCGTGGCCCGGCTGCTGCTCGACATGGCGGAGAACGTCGACGGCGAGAAGATCGTCACCAAGCGCCTGCCCAAGCAGGATATCGCCAAGATGATCGGCGCCTCGCGCGAGATGGTAAGCCGGGTGATGAAGGACCTGCAGACCGGCGGCTACATCGAGATGCGCGGCTCCAACATCGTCCTGCGCGACACCATCATGCTGCCGGAGTAGGAATCCTGGCCGCGGCGGATAAAGCCAGCGCCCCGTTACCCGCGAAGCTCGTCGGACTGCTGCGCGAAGCCAAATGGCTGGTGCTGCTTGCGCTCGCGGTCTACCTGCTGCTGATCTTCGTCACTTTCCACCGCGACGACCCGAGCTGGTCCTATAGCGCGACCGGCGGCGCGGTGCGCAACGCCGGCGGCGTGGTCGGCGCCTGGGTGTCCAACCTGCTTTTCTACCTGTTCGGCGTCTCGGCCTACTGGTGGGTCGCCCTGAGCGCGTACGTCGCCGTCTGGGGCTACCGCCGCATCGACCGCCGGCCGCTCGCGGTCGCGCTGGTCGGCTTCGCGATCCTGCTGGCGGCGAGCGCGGCGCTCGAGAGCCTGCGCTTCGCCTCGCTCGGCGCCGAGCTCCCCTCGGTGCACGGCGGCATCATCGGCGAGGTGACCGGGCGCGCGGCGGCGACGGCGCTCGGCTATACGGGGGCGACGCTGCTTCTCCTCACCGCCGCCGCGGTCGGCTTCAGCCTCTTCACCGGCATTTCCTGGCTCATGGTGTCGGAGCTGGTGGGGCGCGGCCTCGAGGCCGGCTACGACCGCGCCCTGCGCGCCTGGGAGCGTCGCCGGGACCGCAAGCTCGGCGCGTTGGCGCGCGAGGAGCGCAGCCTGGTGGTCGAGAGCGAGAAGAGGCGCGAGGAGGACCATCCGCCGCTGCGCATCGAGCCGCCGGTGGTCGAGATCAAGAAGTCGGTGCGGGTGCAGAAGGAGAAGCAGGCGAAGCTCTTCGAGGAGCTTCCCGACACGCCGCTGCCGCCGTTGAAGCTCCTCGACGAGGCGAAGCACGACCCTGCCGCGGAAGTGAGCGCCGAGACGCTCGAATTCACCTCGCGCCTGATCGAGAAGAAGCTCTCCGACTTCGGCGTCTCGGTGAAGGTGCTCGCCGCCTATCCGGGGCCGGTGATCACGCGCTACGAGATCGAGCCCGCGGTCGGCGTGAAGGGCAGCCAGATCACCAACCTGGTGAAGGACCTCGCGCGCGCCCTCTCGGTGCAGTCGATCCGCGTGGTGGAGACGATCCCCGGCAAGTCGTGCATGGGCCTCGAGATCCCCAATCCGAACCGGCAGACCGTGCGCCTCTCGGAGATCCTCGGCTCCGAGGCCTACCACTCGCTCAGCTCGCCGCTCGCGCTGGCGCTCGGCAAGGACATCGCCGGCAATCCCGTCGTGGTCGACCTGGGGAAGATGCCGCACCTGCTGGTCGCCGGCACCACCGGGTCGGGCAAGTCGGTGGCGCTGAACGCGATGATCCTGTCGCTGCTCTACAAGGCCGAGCCGAAGACCATCCGCCTGATCATGATCGACCCGAAGATGCTGGAGCTCTCGGTCTACGCCGACATCCCGCACCTGCTCGCGCCGGTCGTGATCGACATGAAGCAGGCAGTGAACGCGCTCACCTGGTGCGTCGCCGAGATGGAGCGGCGCTACAAGCTGCTCAACTTCGTCGGCGCGAGGAACCTGTCCGGCTACAACCACAAGGTGGCCGAGCGCAAGATCGACGACCCGTTCGCGCTCGACACCGGCAATCCGCAGCCGCTGACGCCAATGCCGAACATCGTCCTCGTCATCGACGAGCTCGCCGACCTGATGATGGTGGTCGGCAAGAAGGTCGAGGAGCTGATCGCCCGCCTTGCCCAGAAAGCGCGCGCCGCGGGCATCCACCTCATCCTCGCGACGCAGCGGCCTTCGGTCGACGTGATCACCGGCCTCATCAAGGCCAACATCCCGGCGCGCATCGGCTTCCAGGTGTCGTCGAAGATCGATTCGCGCACCATCCTCGACCAGTCGGGCGCCGAAGCGCTGCTTGGTTCCGGCGACATGCTCTACCTGCCGCCGGGCACCGGCCTGCCGCAGCGGGTGCACGGCGCTTTCGTCGCCGACCACGAAGTGCATAACGTCGCCGAGCACCTGCGCTCGCTCGCGAAGCCCGAGTACATGACCGAGGTGCTCGAGCCGCCCGAGTCCCTGGAGGGCGTCGGTGGCGCGGAAGGCGACGCACCGGCGGGCGAGAAGGATCCGCTCTACGACCAGGCGGTGGAGATCGTGCTGCGCACGCGGCGGCCGTCGATTTCGCTCGTGCAGCGCCACCTGCGCATCGGCTACAACCGCGCCGCGCGCCTGATCGAGGACATGGAGCGCGCCGGCATGGTTTCGCCGATGCAGTCCAACGGCAACCGCGAGGTATTGGTACCGGCGAAAGCCGAGTAGGCTCTGGGCATGAGAAGTCTTATTGCCTTAGGTTTGATTTTTTTGAGTGGAGTCGTAGACGCCGCGGCGATCGAACGCTTCAAGGCCTTCGCCAAAGGCACGCAAACCGCGCGCGGCAGCTTCGAGCAGAAGGTCTACGACCGCGACCGCCGCCTGAGCCAGGAGTCGAAGGGCAGCTTCGCTTTCCAGCGACCCGGCAAGTTCCGCTGGGTCTACGACAAGCCGGTCGACCAGGTGATCGTCGGCGATGGCGATCGCGTCTGGATCTACGACCGCGGCCTCGCGCAGGTGACGGTGCGCAAGCTGGCGCGCGCCCTCGGCTCGACGCCGGCGGCGTTGCTTGCCGGCTCGACCGACGTCGAAAAAGCGTTCGAGCTGGCCGAGGCCGGCGCCAAGGACGGGATCGAATGGCTGGAGGCGAAACCGAAGGACCGCGAAGCCGGCTTCGAGAGGATCCGCATGGGCTTCAATGCCAGCGGCCTGCAGGCGATGGAGCTCACCGACAATTTCGGCCAGACCACCATCCTGCGCTTCACCGCGCTCGAGCCCAACGCGAAGGTCGAGGCGAAGGAATTCCGCTTCGAGCCGCCGAAAGGCGCCGACGTATTAGGGGATAAATGAGGGGCTCGACGTGAACGACCTGTTCAAGGTCGAGCCTGTGGCGCCGCTCGCGGAGCGGCTGCGGCCGAAGACGATCGACGAAGTGGTCGGGCAGGGCCACCTGCTCGGCGCGGGCAAGGCGCTGCGCGTCGCCTTCGAGGCTGGCAAGCCGCACTCGATGATTCTTTGGGGCCCGCCGGGCTCGGGCAAGACCACGCTCGCGCGCCTGATGGCGAAGGCGTTCGACGCGAAGTTCGTCGCCCTGTCCGCTGTGTTCAGCGGCGTCAAGGACATCCGCGAGGCGATGCAGGCGGCGCAGGACGAGCTGGCGCAAACCCGCCGCCACACCATCCTCTTCGTTGACGAGGTGCACCGCTTCAACAAGGCGCAGCAGGATGCCTTTCTGCCCTTCGTCGAGCAGGGCCTCGTCACCTTCATCGGCGCGACGACCGAGAATCCCTCGTTCGAAGTGAACAGCGCCCTGCTTTCGCGCGCGGCGGTTTACGTTCTCGAGCCCCTGTCGGCCGATGAGCTGAACGTCCTGCTGGAAAGGACCGAGCTGCAATTCGACCAGGCGGCGAAAGACCGGTTGATCGGCTTCGCCGACGGCGATGCGCGCCGGCTGCTCAACGCGGTGGAAATTCTCGCCAACACCGGCAAGACGAACATCGACGGCGCCTTCGTCGAGCAGACTCTGGCGAAGAACCTGCGCCGCTTCGACAAGGGCGGCGAGCAGTTCTACGACCAGATCTCGGCGCTGCACAAGTCGGTGCGCGGCTCGGATGCCGACGCCTCGCTCTACTGGCTGGTGCGCATGCTCGACGGCGGCGCCGACCCCCGCTACATCGCCCGGCGCGTGGTGCGCATGGCGGTCGAGGACATCGGCCTCGCCGATCCCCGGGCGCTTCGCCTGTGCCTCGATGCCTGCGAGACCTACGAGCGGCTCGGCAGCCCCGAAGGCGAGCTGGCGATCGCCGAGGCGGTGATCTACCTCGCGGTGGCGCCCAAGTCGAACGCGATCTACGAAGCCTATAATGCGGCCCGCGAGTTCGTCGCCAAAGACGGCACGCGCCCCGTACCCCTTCACATCCGAAACGCACCGACGCGCCTCATGAAGGATCTCGGCTACGGCAAGGGCTACCGCTACGCGCACGACGAGGCGGGCGGCTATTCCGAAGGCCAGCGCTACTTCCCCGAGGGCATGCAGGAGCCCGAGTGGTACAAGCCGACCGACCGCGGCCTGGAGGCGAAGATCCGCGAAAAAATGGAGCAGCTGAAAAAGAAATGATCGAACTCCAACCATGATCGACATACAGCTCTTGCGCAAGGACCCGGAAGCGGTGGCAAAGCGCCTGTCGACGCGCGGCCTGGGCGTGCTCGACGTGACGCAGTTCCAGGGCTTCGAGGACGCGCGCAAGAAGCTGCAGACCGCGGTCGAGCAGGCGCAGGCGCTGCGCAACAAGCTCGCCAAGGACATCGGCGTCGCCAAGTCGCAGGGGCAGGACGTCGGCGAGCTGATCGCGCAGGGGGAGAAGCTGAAGTCGCTGCTCGACCAGTCCGGCGAGCAGCTCGAGAAGCTGCAGGCGGGGCTGCACGACTTCCTCGCTCGCATCCCGAACATTCCGCACGAGTCGGTGCCGGCCGGCACCTCCAGCGACGACAACCGCGAGGAGCGCAAGCGCGGCGCGCCGCGCAAGTTCGCTTTCCCGGCCAAGGACCACGTCGACATCGGCGAGGGCCTGGGCGGCCTCGACTTCGCCGTCGCGGCGAAGATCACCGGCGCGCGCTTCGTGGTGATGAAGGGCGAGCTGGCGCGGCTGCACCGCGCGATCGCGCAGTTCATGCTCGACGTGCACACGCGCGAGCACGGCTATACCGAGGTCTACGTTCCCTACCTCGTCAACGCCGCGAGCGCCTTCGGCACGGGCCAGCTGCCGAAGTTCGAGCAGGATCTTTTCATGGTGCCGCACGGCGACGAGAAGTGGTTTCTCATCCCGACCGCGGAGGTGCCCGTCACCAACATCGTTCGTGATGAGATCCTGCCGCTCGACAAGCTGCCGCTGAAGCTCGTCTGCCACACGCCGTGCTTTCGCTCCGAGGCCGGCTCCTACGGCAAGGACACGCGCGGCATGATCCGCCAGCACCAGTTCGACAAGGTCGAGCTGGTGCAGGTCGTGCAGCCGGAGAAATCCTACGAGGTGCTCGAGGTGCTCACCGGCCACGCGGCGGCGATCCTGCAGAAGCTCGACCTGCCTTATCGCGTCATGACGCTTTGCACCGGCGACATGGGCGCCGCCGCGGCCAAGACCTACGACATCGAGGTCTGGCTGCCGGCCCAGAATGCCTACCGCGAGATCAGCTCCTGCTCGAACTTCGAGGCCTACCAGGCGCGGCGCCTGCAGGCGCGCTTTCGCAACGACAAGGGCAAGACCGAGCTCGTGCACACGCTGAACGGCTCCGGCCTCGCCGTCGGCCGCACCCTGGTGGCGATCCTGGAGAACTACCAGAACGCCGACGGGTCGGTGACCGTGCCGGAAGCACTACGTCCGTACATGCACGGGCAGGAGAAGCTCGCCCGCCCCTGATAAAATCCGCCGCGGAGAGATGGCAGAGTGGTCTAATGCGGCAGACTCGAAATCTGTTGTACCGCTTGCGGTACCGGGGGTTCGAATCCCTCTCTCTCCGCCACTTTTCAACTGCTTACGGCTTTTCGTCACCGCATCGTCGCTGTGACGAATTTGTGCCGTGAGACTTAGCCGCGCTGCATGCGCCTTCAAATGCTCGGGGGCGAGATGCGCATAGCGGTTAACCATCTCTAGCGTCTCCCAGCTCCTTCAGCACGTAGAGCGGCGTGCCAAGCTGAACGTGCCAGCTTGCCCAGGTGTGCCGCAAATCGTGCCAGCGGAACTTCTCAATACCTGCCCGCTTGCATCCGGCAACCCAAGCCTGCTGAGCAGAATAGGTATGCCATGACTCGATCTGCCCGCTGCGAAGGCTACTGAATGACCAGACGGCCTACTGGCTTTGCCTGAACAGCTGCGCTACAATGTAGCTACATTGATGCTACGTTGATTTGAAACTAATTGATCTGATGATGACGATGATGATGGAGTTACCCAATGCTCTCGACCGAAATTCGTTCTCGAATTGAACCCGATCTTAAGGAGCACGCCGAACGCGTGCTTAGCGCATGCGGACTGAACTTCAGCGACGCAATCCGACTGTTTCTGCGCCAGGTGGTGGCAGAACAGGGCTTGCCGTTCGAGGTCAGAGTCCCGAATGCGACCACTCGCGCTGCCATGACCGAGGCGCGGCAGATCCGGGCGAGATTCGACTCACCAAAGGATCTGTTCCATGACCTCGAAGGAAAACGCGCCAAAGCCGCGAAGCAAAGCAAGAAGAAGCGGCAGCACTAAGCAGTTCGGTAAGGACTGGAAGCGTCTCGCCAAGAGCGGGCGCTTCCCCATGCAGGAGCTCAAAGACGTAATGACGCTCCTGATCGAGAATAAGGCTCCGCTTCCGGCGGAGTACAACGACCATCCCCTGCAGGGCGACTGGAAGGACCATCGGGACTGCCACGTGCGCGGGGATTGGGTTCTGATCTACCGCGTCACGGCGGAGAAGGACGGAACGGAGTCCATCGTCTTTGTCCGGACCGGTACGCACGCGGACGTATTCGAATAGCGGAACAAGCAGCGGCGCCGCCATGTTGCACTGCTATCTGGTGGCCTCCGGTATGCTTGTTCCTCCAGGGGAGAGGACCTAATGATTAAGCCCATCACACAAGAGGCACAGCGGCATATTGTTCCGGACTTCGCGAAAGCCATCCGCGAACGGAAAGCGAAGAACGTCAAACCCGCGACTCATGTAATTAACTTTCGCAACGAGAAATTAGAAGGGTACGAGCGCCCAATTGAATCGGTCCCGATTGAGTTGCTACGGTATCGAAAGGACAACGGGCGGATCGCGTCGGACGTCATGAACTATGAGCATGCGAACGGGCTATTGGACGAGAAAGATGCGCACGCCCAAGAAATCCTCCGTGAGTTTCTGCACAACAAGCACCCGGAGAAGACGGACGACCTAATTAAATCCATCGAACACACCGGGCAAAACGACCCAGCCATCATTACCTGCGATGGCTTCCTGATTAATGGCAACCGGCGCAAGATGGCTTTGGAGGCGCTGCTCAAGCGTCATAAGAACAGCGAGAAATATTTGTACATGAAATGCGTGATCCTGCCCGGCCAGGATGACGAGGGCGGACCACCGACGCTATTGGAAATTGAACGTCTAGAGAATCGCTATCAGCTGCAAAGCGACGGCAAGTCTGAGTACTATGGGTTCGACCGCGCCCTATCGATAAAGAGAAAAATGAATCTAGGGTTTTCCCTCGAAGAGCAGCTTCGCGACGACCCTAGATATGTAAGAGCTTCCGACGCCGATCTAAAGAAAGCCGTGAAGGAATACGAGGCCGAGTACCTGGGACCCTTAGCTTGCGTCGATAGGTACCTCCACTACTTTGA
>JAXDQC010000034.1:0-11059 GCA_034668045.1 Betaproteobacteria bacterium
CTGATCGAAGCTCTTCGTGCTGCCCGGCAGCACCATAACGCCGGGCCCGTCGGGGATGGTCGCGCATCCCGCGAGAACGACCGCGGTCGCTGCAAGAAGTCCCTTCGTCATTGCGGCGGCGTGGAGGAGGACGGAGCGGGCGTCGGCGATACGCGCTTCCAGCCGGTGGCGCATTCCTTGACGTAGGGGTAGTAGCCGCGCGACTGCTCGCAGTAGTACCACCAGCCCTGCTCGGACTGGTCGATGCGCTCCACGTACTCCTGCGGCTGCGCCGGTGCGGGTGGGTAGTAGTAATACGGGGGCGGGTAGTAGTACGCCGGGCCCCAGTAGGGACCCCAATACGGTCCGCCGACGAAGACCCCGAAATGGGCACGGCCGCGGGCGCCGGCCTCGCCGCTGACCGAGACGGCCAGGACGAGCGCCGAGAGGATGAAGACGGTCTTTCTCATCGCCTCAGGCTACACCCGCCGTCGCGGCCAAGGGGTAACCGATTGTTACAAACTACGTGGGTTGCTTCGTAATCCGCAGGTACGGGCGGGGGGCCTGCCAGCCGCCGGGGAACAATTTCTTCGCATCGTCGTCGCTCACCGAGCCGGCGATGATCACATCCCCGCCTTGCTTCCAGTTGGCCGGCGTCGCCACCTTGTGCTTGGCGGTGAGCTGCATCGAGTCGATCACGCGCAGGATCTCGTCGAAATTGCGTCCCGTGGTCATCGGGTAGAACAGCATCAGCTTGATTTTCTTGTCGGGGCCGATGATGAACACGGTGCGCACGGTGAAGTTGTCGGCGGGCGTGCGCTTGCCGGGGGTCGCCTCGGCCGGCAGCATTTCGTAGAGCTTGGCCACCTTCAGGTCGGAGTCGCCGATCATCGGGTAGTTCGGCGCCGTGCCCTGGGTCTCCTTGATGTCGTTGGCCCACCGCTTGTGGTCGTCCACCGGGTCGGCGGAAAGGCCGATGATCTTGACGCCCCTCTTGTCGAACTCGGGCTTCATCTTCGCCATCGTGCCGAGCTCGGTGGTGCACACCGGGGTGAAGTCCTTCGGATGCGAGAAAAGGACCGCCCACTTGTCGCCGATCCACTGGTGGAAGTCGATCTCTCCTTCGGTGGTCTGGGCCTGGAAATTGGGGGCTGTGTCGCCGATGCGCAGTGCCATGGGGGTTCTCCGGGGAAAGAAAAATGGTAACCCCGGAAAAGCCACTTTCGCCACCTTGGCTTTTTTGGCGTAAAGTAGCGGCGGCGATTGTTTGGGGTCCAAACTAATGGGCGAGAAGTTCCGCTGCGGCCTGACGGTGAACGGCGAGCGCGCCGAAGCATTGGTCTTGTCCTACAAGACGCTGCTCGAGGCGCTGCGCGAGGATTTCGGCCTCACCGGCACCAAGCACGGCTGCGAGCTCGGCGAGTGCGGCGCCTGCACGGTGCTGCTCGACGGCGAGCCGGTGCTCTCCTGCCTTGTCCTCGCGCTCGAGTGCGAGGGGCGGGCGGTGCAGACCATCGAGGGCCTGGCGCGAGGGCCCGAGCTGCACCCGCTGCAGGCGGCGTTCGCGGACTTCGGCGGCTCGCAGTGCGGCTACTGCACCCCGGGCGTCATCATGACGGCCAAGGCGCTGCTCGAGAAGAACCCGAATCCGACCCGGCAGCAGATCAAGGAAGCCACCGCCGGCAACCTCTGTCGCTGCACCGGCTATAACCAGATCGTCGAGTCGATCGAGGACGCGGCCGCCAAACTGCGAGCCGAGGCGAAATGAAGAAAAAGCTGGATGTCGTCGGCAAGGCCCGGCGCCGCGTCGACGCCCGCGCCAAGGTAACGGGCGCGCTGCGCTATGCCGACGATCTCTTCATGCCGCGCATGCTGTACGCCAAGCTGTTGCGCTCGCCGCACCCCCACGCGGTGATCGAAAAAATCGACGCGGAGAAAGCACGACGGCATCCCGGCGTCCATCTGGTGCTGACCGGCAAGGACTTCCCGGTGCCCTTCGGCATCATGCCGGTGTCGGTCGACGAATATCCGCTCGCGCCCGAGCGCGTGCGCTACGTCGGCGACCCGGTCGCGGCGGTCATCGCGGTCGACGAGCAGACGGCCGTCGAAGCGATCGCCCTGATCGAGGTTCGCTACAGGATTTTGAAGCCGATCGAAAGCCCCGAAGCCGGCCTGAACAACCCCGAGCCCCGGATTCACGACTACGGCGAGCAGGGAAACATTCACCGCAATCAGTCTTACGAATTTGGAAAAACTGAAGAAGCCTTGAAAAGTTCGGATCTGGTCTTCGAGGATCTGTTCTTCTACGAGGGCAACACGCACCTGCCCATGGAGCAGCAGGCCTCGCTCGCGTTCGTCGATCCGGAAGGCAGGCTGCAGATCTCCTCGAGCACCCAGAACCCGCACTACCTGCACCGGCAGCTCGCGCGCGTGCTGCAGATCGCCGAGACAAGGATCCGCGTCGTCGCGACCCCGAACGGCGGCGCCTTCGGCGGCAAGTGCGATCCCGGCGGCCACGAGTTCGTCGTCTCGAAAGCGGCGCTGGTTCTCGGCCGGCCGGTGAAGATCGGCCTGACGCGCGAAGAGGTGTTCTACGTCCATCGCGGCCGCCACCCGGTGCTGATGAAGATGAAGACCGGCGTGACGAAGGACGGCAAGCTCACCGGCATGCACCTGCAGACGCTGCTCGACGGCGGCGGCTACGGCTCGCACGGGCCGGCGAGCACGTTCTACACCGGCGTGCTCACCCCGGTCACCTACCACTATCCCCGCTTCAAGTTCGAGGCGTGCCGGGTGTTCACCAACAAGCCGGCGTGCGGGCCTAAGCGCGGCCACGGCACGCCGCAGCCGCGCTTCGGCCAGGAAGTGCAGCTCGACAAGATCGCCGGCAAGCTCGGCATGGATCCGGCCGAGCTGCGGCTGAAGAATCTGACCAAGGCCGATTCGCTCACGGCCAGCTGGCTCAGGGTCGGCTCCACCGGTCTCGGCGACTGCATTACCAAGGTCACCGAGATGTCCGGCTGGAAGCAGCGGCGCGGAAAGCTCGGCAGAGGGCGAGGCCTCGGCCTGGCATGCAGCACGTACATGTGCGGCGCCGGCGTGGCGATCTACTGGAACAAGATGCCGCACTCGGGCGTGCAGGTCCTGCTCGACCGCTCGGGCGGCGTCATCGTCTACTGCGGCGCCACCGAGATCGGGCAGGGCTCGGATGACGTTCTGGCGGCAATCGTTGCAGAAACGCTGGGTGTCGACACCGGCGTGGTCCGCGTCGTCAGCGGCGATACCGGCATCACACCGGTCGACCTCGGCTCGTACTCGAGCCGCGTGACCATCATGGCGGGCAACGCCGCCGTGCAGGCCGCCGAGCGCCTGCGCGTGCAGATCGCCGCGGTGGTCTCCGAAACACTCGGCACGCTGCCCGACCGAGTGGTCTTCTCGCAGGGCCGTGTGTTCGCGGCCGACCATTCCGGACCCGGCATGTCGTTCGTCGAGGCGGTGGCCGCGGCCGAGAGCCAGCTCGGCACGCTCTCCGCGGTCGGCTCGTACTCGCCGCCGAAGGCGCCGGGCAAATACAAGGGCGCGGGCGTCGGCCCGTCGCCGGCCTACAGCTTCTCCTCGTGCGTCGTCGAAGTGGAGGTCGATGAGCGCACCGGCTGGATCCACGTGCCGAAGATCTGGATCGCCCACGACATCGGCCGCGCGCTCAATCCCACGCTTGCCCGCGGACAGGTCATCGGCGGCGTGTACATGGGCCTCGGCGAGGCGCTGATGGAGGAGCAGTCCTTCCGCCGGCTGCCCGAGAAGCTCTCCGGCGCGCTCGTGCATCGCGCACCTTCGATGCTCGACTACAAGAGCCTCACCTCGCTCGACATGCCGGACGTGGAAGTGGCGCTCATCGAAGACCCGGACCCGAACTGCCCCTACGGTGCGAAGGAAGTGGGGCAGGGGCCGCTGCTGCCGGTGATGCCGGCGTTGGCGAACGCGATCTACGACGCGGTCGGCGTGCGCATCGACGAAATCCCCATCACGCCCGACAAGGTTTTGAGGGCTCTGGAAAGCGAATCGAAGCGCGTCGGGCCGCAAAGCTTCCCGTCGGTTCCGTATCCCGAGCCCATGTTCGTGCTGCCGCCCTGGGAAGGCGGCGACGGCAAGGAGACCAAGCGCGATGCTTCGGCTGCCGTGGTTTGAGCACCGCGCGCCCCGCTCCGTAGCGGAGGCGGCGAAGATCCTGGCGGGCGAGGGCCCGCGGGCGATGCTCATCGCCGGCGGCACCGACCTGCTGCCGAACATGAAGCGCCGCCACCAGGCGCCGAAGGTCCTGGTGTCTTTGCGTGGTGTTTCTGAACTCAAGAACTTTTCAAACGGCAGCGGGACGAACTTCGGGTCTGCGCTTACGTTGAACCAGATCGTTCAAAACCCCAAGACCCCGGCAGCGTTGCGGCAGGCCGCCGCGCAGGTCGCGACGCCGCACCTGCGCAACATGGGCACGCTCGGCGGCAACCTGTGCCTCGACACGCGCTGCAACTACTACAACCAGAGCTACGAGTGGCGCAAGGCAATCGATTTCTGTCTCAAGGTCGACGGCAAGATCTGCTGGGTGGCGACGGCGAGCAAACGCTGCGTCGCGGTCTCTTCGACGGATACGGCGCCGGCACTGATTGCGCTGAACGCGGCCGTTACGCTCGTCTCGTCACAGGGTGAAAGAGAAGTGAAGGTCGAGGACCTCTATCGCAATGACGGCATCGAGTACCTCTCGCGCAAGCCCGACGAGATCCTCACCGAGGTGCGCGTGCCGAAGGGCTGGACCAGCACCTACTGGAAGCTGCGGCGGCGGGGTTCGTTCGACTTTCCGATCCTCGGCGTCGCCGCTGCATTGAAATTTGAAAAAGAAGTCATTACCGAGGCAAGGATTGCGCTGGGAGCAGTAGCTTCGCGGCCCTTCCTGGTCGAGAAGGCAGGCGAATTCCTGAAAGGCAAGTCCCTTAGCGACGAGGTCATCGCGCAGGTTGCCGAGCTGGTCGCCAACCGCGCCAAGCCCATGGACAACACCGACATGGACCTCTACTGGCGCAAAGAAGTCGCCGACGACTTCGCCGGCTACGCGTTGCGCGAGCTGCGGGGCGATGACATGCGCGAAACGCGCCTGCGCATCGCCAGGTCCGAGCTTGCGTAGCCTCGCCGTCGGGCTGGCCTTCGCCGGCCTCCTCGCCGGTCCCGCGGTCGCCGAGGAGCTTTCGCTTTCCACGACCACGCCGCAAGGCCGGGAGGAAAAGATCCCGGCGCGGCTGCTCAAGCCGGCGGGGAACGGTCCTTTTCCGGCGGTCGTGATCATGCACGACTGCAGCGGCCTCGGTCCGCGCTCGAGCGGCTCGCCCGATCGCTGGGCGGAAAAGCTCCTCGACCAGGGCTACGTCGTCATCCTGCCCGACAGCTTCGGCACGCGCGGCTATCCGAACGGCGTGTGCACCGATGGCTCGCGCGGCCGCCTCAACGTGGGTCCGGGTCGGCGGGCACGGGACGCGCGTGCTGCCCTGGCGTTTCTTCAGACGGTCTCGTTCGTCGACAAGGAGCGCATCGGGCTGATGGGCGGCTCGCACGGCGGCGCCACGACTCTGGCGACGCTCGCCAATCCGGGCAGCGGCTTCCTGGCCGCGGTCGCGCTCTATCCGCGCTGCAGGTCGTTCTCGCAGATCAAGCCGGAGATTCCGCTCCTCATTCTGATCGGCGAGCTCGACGACTGGACGCCCGCGGCCGAGTGCAAGCCGCTCGCCGGCGAGCGCGTGACGGTGAAGGTCTATCCGGGCGCGCATCACTCATTCGACAGCTCGCGGCCGGAACGCTACATCGCCGAGCGCATCAATCCGTCGTCGCCGAGCGGCCGCGGCGCGACCACCGCCGGTAACGCCGATGCCTGGCGCGACAGCATCGGCCAGGTGACGGATTTCTTCGCGAAAACCCTGAAGCGCTAGTCGTTCTTGAGGTTCGCCGCCTTGGCGACGGCGGTCCACTTCTCGATGTCGAGCTTCACGCGCCGGGCGAGATCCTCGGCGCTGCCGCCGACCGGGTCGAGCCCCATCTGCCCGAAGCGCTCGCGCACTTCCGCGGTCTGCACTGCCCGCGCGATTTCCTTCTGCAGCCGGGCGACGATCGCGGGCGGCGTTCTCGCCGGCGCGAAGAACGCCGTCCAGACCGGCACTTCCATGTCCGGCACGCCGGCCTCGGCCATCGTCGGCAGGTCGGGCCAGGATGGATGGCGCTTGGTCGAGGTGACGGCGAGGGCGCGGATCGTGCCGGCCTTGAGCGGCCCGGTGGCGGGCGGCGGGTCGACGATCGTCAGCGCGACGTTGCCGGAGATCAGCGCCTGCACCGATTCGCCGCTGCTCTTGTACGGGATCATCACGAACTTGCTGCCGGTCCTCTGGTTGAACATCTCCGTGCTGATCTGGAAGATGCCCGCGCTCGAGGCGTAGTTCGCCTTGCCGGGGTTCGCTTTCGCGAACGCGATCAACTCCTTGACGCTGCGGATCGGCAGCCTGGCATCGACCGTGACCAGCAGCGGGAACTCGCAGATCATCGAGATCGGCGTGAAATCGCGCTGCGCGTCGTACGGCAGCTTCGAGTAGGTCGCGGGATTGATGGTCATCGGCCCGCTCGGCCCCATGAGCAGCGTGTAGCCGTCGGGCGCCGACCGGGCGACGGTCTCGGCGGCGATGATCGATTGCGCGCCGGGCTTGTTCTCGACGATCACCGGCTGGCCGAGCCCCTTCTGCATTTCCGGCTGCATGACGCGCACGATGATGTCGTTGCCGCCGCCGGCGGCGTAGCCGACGACGATGCGGATCGGCTTGTTCGGATAGTCCTGCGCCTGCGCGGCACCCAGCAAGGCAAGCCCGCAGAGCAGGGCGATGAAGCGAATCATTCCAGATCCTCCCGTTTTATGTGTAATGCCAGCGCGCCCATATTCTGCTCCAGATGCTCGATCGAGTTGGTGCCCGGGATGGGCAGCAGCACCGGCGAGCGGGCCAGCAGCCAGGCGATCGCGACCTGGGCCGGGGTCGCTTTCAATTTTTTGGAAAGAGACAGAACTCGTGGGGACCGCAGGGCTGCACCAGCACCCAGCGGATACCACGGCAGGAAGGCGATGCCGAGCTTCTCGCAGTGGTCAAGCATGTCCTCGGAGGAGCGATTATCCAAGTTGTATTCGTTCTGCACGGAGACGATCTTCGCGACCTTGCGCGCGCGCTCAAGCTCGGCGACGTTGAAATTGGAGACGCCGATGTGCCTGATCTTGCCGGCGCGCTGCGCGTCCACTAGCGGCCCGAGCGAATCCTCGAGCGGCACCTTCGGGTCGATGGCATGCAGCTGGTAGAGATCGATCCGCTCGAGCTTCAGCCGCTTCAGGCTGCCATCGATCGCCTGCTTCAGGTGCTCCGGCCTTCCGTCCTCGGGCCAGGCGCCCGGCCGCGGACGCACCAGGCCGCCCTTCGTGGCGATGACGAGATCCTTCGGATACGGATGCAGTGCCTCGGCGATCAGCTCTTCGTCGACGTGCGGACCGTAGGAATCGGCGGTGTCGAAGAAATTGGCGCCGAGCTCGTAGGCGCGCCGCAGCACCTGATGCGCATGCTTGCGGTCTTTCGGTGGGCCCCACACGTTCGGGCCGCAGACGCGCATGGCGCCGAAACCGAGACGATTCACTTCCAGGTCAGCGAGTCTGATTCGCGAGCTCACGCAGCATCCCTGCCAGTCCGAGGGTCACCTGCGACATGCGCTCGTAGTCGAGCTTCTCCGGCGTGTCGCTCGGCAGATGGTAATGCGGATTGCGGTGGTACGCGGTGTCGGTCACCATCAACGCCGGAAAGCCGTGGCGGCGGAACGACCAGTGATCCGAGCGCGTGATTCCGGGCACGAAGGCCGGCGCGGCCAGCCCCTGCGAGGGAAACGTCGAGCACTTGCGGAACAGGCGCAGCGCGTCGCGCAGCAGGCGCCATGCGCCCAGATCGGCGACGAAGGCGATGAAGTTTCCGCGGTCGGGGTAGAAGAAGCGCAGCAGCGGCGGATAGGTCTGGCTCCCCGGCGCGTCGCTGTAGTAGCCGAGCATTTCGAGCGAGAACATGGCTGCGATGCGCTCGCCTCGCTCACGCGCCTGCCTCGCCCAGACCTGGCTGCCCATCTCGTCGGTGTGGAAGTACGGCATCTCCTCGTTGGCGAAAGCGATGAACCGCGCCGGAAGCCGCATCGCCGCGAGCTCGATCAGCACCGCCACCGCCGAGGCGTTGTCGTCGGCGCCGGGCGAGCCCGGCACGGTGTCGTAGTGCGCGCCGACGACGATGGGGCTCGCTTCTCCCGCCTCGACGTTCCGCACCCGCCGGCCGCCGCTCTGGAAATAATGCGAGCGCGGCGCGAGGCCGGCGTGCGACAAGGCCGACTCGACATAGCTCGCCGCGGACTCGAGGTCCGTGTTCCGTTCGCGGGCGGCGAGCGCTTCGACGTGCAGCCGCAGGCGCAGTGACAGCGCCGACACGCTAGCCGAGCGCTTCCTTCAATTCCGCGAACAGGTCGTCGATGCTCTCGATGCCGACGGAAAGACGCACCAGACCGTCGTCGATTCCCAGGCCGGCGCGCACGTCCTCCGGCACCGAAGCGTGCGTCATGATCGCCGGGTGCTCGATCAGGCTCTCGACGCCGCCGAGGCTCTCGGCGAGCGTGAAGAGCTTGCAGCGCTCGAGGAAGCGTTTCGACGCGGGCAAACCGCCTTTCAGCACCGCGGTCACCATGCCGCCATAGCGCTGGCTCATCTGCTTTGCGGCGAGCAGATGCTGCGGGTGGGTCGGCAGGCCCGGGTAGATGACCTTGTCGACCTTCGGATGCTTGGAGAGGAACGCGGCGACGTGCATGGCGTTGCCGCAGTGGCGCTCCATCCGCAGCGCCAGCGTTTTGATGCCCCTCAAGGTCAGGAAGGCGTCGAATGGACTCGGGATGCCGCCGACCGCGTTCTGCAGGAACGCGACTTTCTCGATCAACTTCTCATTGTTGAGAATGGCCGCCCCGCCGATGACATCCGAGTGGCCATTCAAATACTTGGTCGTCGAGTGCACCACGACATCGAAGCCAAGCTCGAGCGGCCGCTGGATCCACGGCGAGGCGAACGTGTTGTCGCACACCGAGATGATGTTGTTCTTCCTTGCAATGTCCGCGATGGCCGCGAGGTCGACGATCTTCAGCAGCGGGTTGGTCGGGCTCTCCACCCAGACCATTCGCGTATCGGCTTGAATGGCTTTTTCGACCAGATCGATCTTTGAAAGGTCGACGAAAGTGGTCTTCAACCCCGCCGAGCGCTTTCGCACGCGCTCCAGGATGCGATAGCTGCCGCCGTAGAGGTCGTCCATGGCGACGACATGCGCGCCCGAGTCGAGCACTTCGAGCACGGTGCCGATCGCCGCCATGCCGGAGGCGAAGGCGAAGGCGCGCTTGCCGGACTCGAGCTCGGCGAGGCAGGCCTCGAGCGCGTCGCGTGTCGGGTTGCGCGTGCGCGCGTAGTCGAAGCCCTTGTGCTCGCCGGGGCTCGACTGCGCGTAGGTCGAGGTGGCGTAGATGGGCGTCATCACCGCGCCGGTGCGCGGGTCGGGCTCCTGCCCGGCGTGGATCACTTTGGTCTCGAACTTCATTGCTCACGCCTCCGGCGCAACCAGTTGAGGAGATCGATGCGGGTCACCAGGCCGAGGAACTCCTCGCCGTCGACCACGATCGCCACCATCCCGCGCTTGAAGATTTCCACCAGCTTCTCGACCGGCGCTTCCGGCGGCACGGTGACGAGGTGGCTCTCCATCGCCTCGGTCACCGGCTCGTCGAAGTGCCCCGGGTTGTCGACGACCTCCATAAGGATATCTTCTTCGTCGACGATGCCGATGATCTTGCCGTCGCGCATCACCGGCAGCTGCGAAACTTCGTAGAGCTTCATGCGCTGGTAGGCGGCGAGCACGGCCTCGTCGGCGCCCACCGTGGCGACCGCGCGCTCGGCATGGCGGCGCGCGATCAGGTCGCGCAGGTCCCCGGAGCGAGGGCGGTCGAGCAGGCCCTGGTCGAGCATCCAGAAGTCGTTGTAGACCTTCGACAGGTACTTGCTGCCGCTGTCGCACACCAGGCTGACGACCCGCTTCTCCGTCTTCTGCGCGCGGCAGTAGCGCAGCGCCGCGGCGAGAAGGGTGCCCGACGAGGTGCCGGCGAGGATGCCTTCCTTCTTCAGCAGCTCGCGGCAGGCCTGGAACGCTTCGCGGTCGGGGATGCTGTAGGCGTGCTTCACGCGTGAGAGGTCGCAGATCGGCGGCAGGAAATCCTCGCCGATTCCTTCCACGAGCCAGGAGCCAGCTTTTCCGAACTTCCCGGTTTGAAGGTATTCGACAAGGACAGAACCGGCTGGATCAGCGAGCACCATTTCCGTTTCCGGGCTGGCCTTGGCGAAGAAGCGCGACAGCCCGGTGATGGTGCCGCCGGTGCCGACCCCGCACACCACCGCGTCGACGCGTTCCTCCATCTGCCGCCAGATCTCGGGACCGGTGGTCTTTTCGTGCGCGAGCGGATTGGCGGGATTGGCGAACTGGTTGACGTAGAACGCGCCCTTCTCGGCGGCGATGCTCGCCGCCCTGTCCTGGTAGTAGTCGGGGTGGCCCTTGGTCACGTCCGAGCGGGTCATCACCACTTCGGCGCCGAGCGCGCGCAGATGGAAGATCTTTTCCTGGCTCATCTTGTCGGGGACGACGATGAGCACGCGATAGCCCTTCTGCGAGGCCACCAGCGCGAGACCGAGACCGGTGTTGCCCGCCGTCGCTTCCACGATCAAAGAACCAGCTTTTAGAACTCCGTCTTTTTCGCCCGCCTCGATCATCGTCAGCGCGATCCGGTCCTTGATCGAGCCGCCGGGGTTCTGGCTCTCCAGCTTCAGAAATAGGCGGCAGGTCCCGGTATCGAGCCGGCGTGCCTCGACGATCGGCGTATTGCCGATGAGATCCAGTACGGTAAGTCCTTGTTTATTCATATTGGGACATAGCCCACTTTTTGCACCGCAAGATGTGTGGTTGAT
>JAXDQC010000035.1:0-2710 GCA_034668045.1 Betaproteobacteria bacterium
GGCCTCTACTACCTGTCGATCATGCGCGACAACGCGCCGGGCCAGGGCATGTTCTTCGGCACCATGGCGGACGTCGAGCACGCGATCAACGCGAAGGCGGTCACGCTCCACGCCAAGGTCAAGTATCGCTGGCGCACGACAGCGGCCAGGTCGAGGTCAACGCCAAGATCACGGTGCGCATCCGGGAGCAGGACGTCGACGCCGACGGCGAGAAGACGGAGAAGCTCACGCGCTACGAAACGACCGTGGGCCGGGCGCTGCTGTCGGACATCCTGCCTCCCGGGCTGTCCTTCGAGCTCATCAACAAGGCCTTGAAGAAGAAGGAGATATCGCGGCTCATCAACGCGAGCTTCCGGCGCTGCGGGCTGCGCGAGACCGTCATTTTCGCCGACAAGCTGATGTACGCCGGCTTCGCCATGGCGACCCGGGCGGGGCTTTCCATCGCGGTGGACGACATGCTGATCCCGACCCAGAAGGTCGAGATCATCGCGGACGCCGAGAAGGAAGTGCAGGAGATCGAGAAGCAGTACACCTCGGGCCTGGTGACCCAGGGCGAGCGCTACAACAAGGTGGTCGACATCTGGGGCCGCGCCGGCGACCTCGTCGCCAAGGCGATGATGGAGCAGCTCGGCGTCGAGCCGGTGAAGGATTGGGACCCGAAGAAGCACGAATGGGTCGAGCGCAAGGACAAGAAGGGCGCGACCGTGATGCAGGAGTCGCTCAACTCGATTTACATGATGGCGGATTCCGGGGCGCGGGGCTCGGCGGCGCAGATCCGGCAGCTCGCCGGGATGCGCGGCCTGATGGCGAAGCCCGACGGCTCGATCATCGAGACGCCGATCACCGCGAACTTCCGCGAGGGCCTCAACGTCCTGCAGTACTTCATCTCCACGCACGGCGCGCGCAAGGGCCTGGCGGACACGGCGCTGAAGACTGCGAACTCGGGCTATCTCACCCGGCGCCTGGTGGACGTGACGCAGGACCTGGTGGTCACCGAGGACGACTGCGGCACCCAGTACGGCGTTTCCATGAAGGCGCTGGTGGAAGGCGGCGAGGTGGTCGAGAGCCTGCGCGAGCGCATTCTCGGCCGCGTGTGCGCGGCCGACGTCGTCAATCCCGAGAGCGGCAAGGTGATGTGCGCGATCAACTCCCTGCTCGACGAGGACGCGGTCGAGTCGATCGAGTCCGCCGGGATTGATGAAGTCCGGGTCCGCACGCCGCTTTCGTGCGACACGCGCTACGGGTTGTGCGCCAAGTGCTACGGACGCGATCTCGGCCGCGGCACGCCGGTGAACGTCGGAGAGGCGGTCGGCGTCATCGCCGCCCAGTCGATCGGCGAGCCCGGCACGCAGCTGACGATGCGCACCTTCCACATCGGCGGCGCCGCTTCGCGCACCGCGGTGGTGAGCCAGATCGAGAGCAAGTCGAACGGCGTAGTGCGCTTCGCCGGCATGCGCTATGTCACCAACTCGCGCAACGAGCTGGTCGTGATCTCGCGCAACGGCGAGATCGTCATCCAGGACGAGAGCGGGCGGGAGCGCGAGCGCCACAAGGTGCCGTACGGCGCGACGCTGCTGGCGCGCGACGGCGAGACGGTCAAGGCGGGCCACGTGCTGTCGATGTGGGATCCGCACACCCGCCCCATCGTCACCGAGTACGCGGGCCGCATCAAGTTCGAGAACGTCGAGGAGGGCTCGACCGTCATGAAGCAGGTGGACGAGGTCACCGGCCTCTCGACCCTCGTGGTGGTGGACCCCAAGCGCCGCGGCAGCGTGCAGGCGAAGGGCCTGCGGCCGCAGGTGAAGCTGCTCGACCAGTCCAGCCAGGAAATCAAGATGGCGGGTTCCGATCAGTCGGTGAACATCACCTTCCAGATCGGCTCGATCATCACGGTCCGCGACGGCCAGGAGGTCGGCGTGGGCGAGGTGCTCGCGCGTATTCCGCAGGAGACTTCGAAGACGCGCGACATCACCGGCGGTCTGCCGCGGGTGGCCGAGCTCTTCGAAGCGCGCTCGCCGAAGGACGCGGGAGTGCTCGCGGAGGTCACCGGGACGGTCTCGTTCGGGAAGGACACCAAGGGCAAGCAGCGCCTGGTCATCACCGATCCCGAGGGCGTCGCCCACGAGTACCTGATCTCGAAAGACAAGCACGTCATGGCGCACGACGGCCAGGTCGTGAACAAGGGCGAGATCATCGTCGACGGTCCGGCCGATCCCCACGACATCCTGCGGTTGAAGGGCGTCGAGGAGCTGGCGCGCTACATCTGTAACGAGGTGCAGGACGTCTACCGCCTGCAGGGCGTGAAGATCAACGACAAGCACATCGAGGTGATCGTGCGCCAGATGCTGCGGCGCGTGACCATCACCGACCAGGCCGACAGCCGCTTCATCACCGGCGAGCAGCTCGAGCGGGCCGAGGTGCTGGAGGAGAACGAGAAAGTGGAAGCCGCGGGCAAGAAACCCGCGGTCTACGAGTACATGCTGCTTGGAATTACCAAGGCGTCCCTGTCCACCGACTCGTTCATCTCGGCGGCTTCCTTCCAGGAAACCACCCGGGTGCTCACCGAGGCGGCGATCATGGGCAAGCGCGACGAATTGCGCGGGCTGAAGGAGAACGTCATCGTCGGGCGCCTCATCCCGGCGGGCACCGGGCTCGCTTATCACCGAGTCCGCCGCCGCCAGGGAACCGTCGAATTCGTGGAGACCCCGGC
>JAXDQC010000036.1:0-7893 GCA_034668045.1 Betaproteobacteria bacterium
TCATCGGCCGCAAGTACACCTTCCTGGTGACCATGACGGTGATGGGCGTCGCGACCTTCGTGGTCGGCATCCTGCCCTCCTATGCTTCGATCGGCATTGCCGCTCCGGTGCTCTTTATCGCTTGTCGGCTGTTGCAAGGCCTGGCGCTCGGCGGCGAATACGGCGGCGCCGCCACCTACGTGGCGGAGCACGCCCCGCACGATCGTCGCGGCTACGACACGAGCTGGATCCAGACCACGGCGACGCTCGGCCTTTTCCTCGCGCTGCTCGTGATCTACCTGTGCCGCAGCAACATGGACGCCAAGGCCTTCTCCGAGTGGGGCTGGCGCATTCCGTTCTGGCTCTCGCTCATCCTGCTCGTCTTCTCCGTCTATATCCGGCTGAAGTTGAACGAGTCGCCCGTGTTCCAGGCGATGAAGGCCGAGGGCAAAGGCTCCAAGCAGCCGCTGACCGACAGCTTCCTCAGGTATCCGAACAACAAGTTCGTGCTGCTTGCGCTGCTGGGCGCGACCGCCGGCCAGGGAGTGGTCTGGTATACCGGCCAGTTCTACGCGCTGTTCTTCCTGGTGATTACGCTGAAGCTGGATTACGTCTCGGCCTACAGCTTGATCGGCCTCTCGCTGCTCATCGGTACGCCGTTCTTCATCTTCTTCGGCTGGCTCTCCGACAGGATCGGCCGGCTGAAGATCATCATGGCGGGGTGTCTGATTGCCTCGGTCACGTACTTCCCGCTGTTCCAGGGACTGACGCACTACGTGAATCCCACGCTCGAGGAGTTCTCGAACAAGACGCAGATCACGGTCACCGCCAACCCGGCCGACTGCAAGTTCCATATCTTCGTCGGCCCGTGGAGCCAGTTCTCCGAATGCGATCGCGTGAAGGACTTCCTGACCAAGCAAGGCCTGTCGTTCAAGTCGGTGGACGGTACCGGGAAAGTAGTCACCACCATCGGCACGGCGAAGGTCGAAGGCTGGGACCAGAAAGTCCTCGCCGAGACCCTGAAGACGGCCGGCGCCCCGCCGAGCGCGGACAAGGCGAAGGTCAACTGGGTTATGGCGGAAGTGCTGCTGGTGATCATGGTGATCTATGTGACCATGGTCTACGGCCCGATCGCCGCCTTCCTGGTCGAGCTCTTCCCGACGGAGATCCGCTATACGTCGATGTCGCTGCCCTACCACATCGGCAACGGCTGGTTCGGCGGCATGCTGCCGCTGACCGCCACTGCGATGGTCGCGGCGAGCGGCGACATCTACTACGGCCTGTGGTATCCGATCGTGGTCGCCGTAATGTCGCTGATCATCGGCACGCTCTTCCTGCGGGAGACCCGTACGCGGGACATCCGGAGCTACCAGCACCAGACCTAGCAAGGGGCCGCATGCTCCAAGAAGCCCGTCCTCGCGACGGGCTTTTTTTTGGCCCCGGGGCTAGAATCGTCGCCCTGCGGAGAGATGGCCGAGCGGCTTAAGGCGCACGCTTGGAAAGCGTGTGTACGTTAATAGCGTACCGTGGGTTCGAATCCCACTCTCTCCGCCAGCCCGCTAGTCGAGCTTGCCGAACTTCCCGCGCGTGATCATCCAGGACAGGACGCCGAAGACGATCGCCACGACGCCAAGGAAGGTCCAGAACCAGGCGTAGCCCACCGCCGCGTCGCGCTCGGCCGCATCGGCAATGCCGGCAAGGCCAGAGAACGCCGTGAACGCGCCCCCGAGCGCGACCACGGCGAATATCCCGCACATCCACATCGCCATCTGGAAGCTGATTTTCACCAGGCCAAGTCTATAAAAGAAAACGCCCGGCGGCTTTCGCACGCTGGGCGTTGAACCATCGCGCATCGGGCACGCGATGGAGGAGGATACTTCGCCCCCAGAATAAGTTGCATGCACTGACTGCAAGCTGACGGGGCGCTTTCGTACACCTTTGGTTCGCTGGCTTGGCCTTACAATTCATGGTGGCGGGCCTCCCCGCATTGCAGTCTGGTGAACCTGGTCAGATCCGGAAGGAAGCAGCCACAGCCGGTCCCTGCAAGTGCCGGGGGCAAGGCTCGCCACAACCTTTTCTAATCGATGAGCTATCAAGTACTTGCGCGTAAGTGGCGGCCGAGGGACTTCGGCAGCCTGGTGGGCCAGGAGCATGTGGTCCGCGCGCTGCGTCACGCTCTCGAGCAAAAACGGCTGCACCATGCCTATCTCTTCACCGGCACGCGCGGCGTCGGCAAGACCACGCTGGCCCGCATTCTTGCGAAATGCCTCAACTGCGAGACGGGCACTACCGCGCAGCCCTGCAACCGCTGCAGCGCTTGCACGCAGATCGACGCCGGCCGCTTTCCCGATTACGTGGAGCTCGACGCGGCGTCGAACCGCGGCGTCGACGAGATGACGCAGCTTCTCGAGCGCTCGGTCTACGCGCCGACGGCGGGGCGCTTCAAGGTGTACGTCATCGACGAAGTGCACCAGCTTTCCGGGCATGCCTTCAACGCGATGCTTAAAACGCTGGAGGAGCCCCCCGAGCACCTCAAATTCATCCTCGCGACCACCGACCCGCAGAAGATCCCGGTCACGGTGCTCAGCCGCTGCCTGCAGTTCAACCTCAAGCAGATGCCGCGCGAGGCGATCCGCGCGCATCTCGAGAATCTGCTCAAGGAGGAGAAGATTTCCTCCGAGGGCGAAGCGCTGTCGCTCGTTGCCCGCGCCGCGGCCGGCAGCATGCGCGACGCGCTGTCGCTGCTCGACCAGGCGATCGCCCACGGCGGCGGCAAGGTTTCCGCCGCCGGCGCGGCCGAGATGCTGGGGGCGATCGACCAGGGCTTTCTCCTGCGCCTGCTCGAGGCGATCGCCGCGGGCGACGCGGCGGCCGCGGTCGCGGTCGCGGCCGAGATGCAGACGCGCAGCCTGTCCTTCGATACGGCGCTCGCCGATCTCGCCAGCCTGATGCTGAAGCTCGCGCTCGCGCAATCGGCGCCGGATGCTCTCGAGGCGGACCTGCCCGAGCGGGCGCGAGTGCTCGAGCTCGCCGGCCGGTTCGATCCGGAGACCGTGCAACTCTGCTATCAGATCGCGCTGCAGGGCAGGGAGGATCTGCCGCTGGCGCCGGACGAGCATGGCGGTTTTGTCATGACCGTTCTGCGCATGCTCGCCTTCCGTCCTGAAAGCGAAGGCCGTCAGCCCGCTCCTGCTGCGCGAAAGCCTGCTGCGGCGCCGGTCAAACCAGCCTCGGCGTCGGTCAAGCCCGCCCCGGCCGGAACCGCACCGAAGGCGGACGCCGATTGGCCGCAGCTCGTGCAGCAACTTCCGGTCACCGGCGCGGCGCGCGAGCTGGCGCGCAACTCCGAGCTGAAGCGCCGCGACGGCGCTTTGTTCGAGCTGGTGGTGCCGAAGGCAAAGGCCTATCTCGCCGAGCGCAGCTACCAGGAGAAGCTCAAGGCGGTGCTCGAGCAGCATTTCGGCACACCGGTGACCCTCAAGCTCTCGGTCGGCGAAGTCGCCGGGGCGACGGCGGCCGCGATCGAAGCAGGAGAGCGCGACGCGTCCAAGGCAGCGGCGGCGCAAGCAGTGCAGAAGGACGGTTTCGTGAACGATCTCGTCAACCTGCTCGATGGCAAGGTGGTCGACTCGAGCATCAGGCAGGACGGCAAATGAGGCGCCAATGAAAGGCAATATCGGGCAGCTGATGAAGCAGGCGCAGATGATGCAGGAGAACATGCGCCGCATGCAGGAAAGCCTCGGCACCATGGAGGTCGAGGGACAGTCGGGCGCCGGCATGGTGAAGGTGCAGATGACCTGCAAGCACGAGGTGAAGCGCGTGACGATCGATCCATCGCTCGTCGGCGACGATCGCGAGATGCTCGAAGATCTGGTCACCGCTGCATTCAACGATGCTGCGCGCAAGGTCGAGGCGACCATCAGCGAGAAAATGGCCGGCATGACCGCGGGTCTCGGCCTGCCCGCAGGCTTCAAGCTGCCGTTTTGAGCAAGAACGCCGTTCCGACGGCGAAGGGGCTGGAGCGGCTGCTGCAGGCGCTGCGGGTGCTGCCTGGCGTCGGCCCGCGCTCCGCGCAGCGCATGGCCTACCACTTGTTGCAGCATGACCGCGCGGGCGCCGGCGAGCTGGCGCAGGCGCTGGAGGGTGCGCTCACCGGCGTTCGCCGTTGCGAGCGCTGCCATAATTTTTGCGAAGAGGAGATTTGCGGGCTGTGCCGCTCGGCGCGCCGCGACGCTTCGCTCTTGTGCGTTGTAGAGACGCCCGCCGACCTGGCGATGATCGAGCAGACCATGAGCTACTCCGGCATGTATTTCGTGCTCATGGGGCGGCTGTCTCCGCTCGACGGAGTCGGTCCGCGCGACATCGGCCTCGAGAGGCTGCTCGAACGCGCGAGCAGCGGCGAGGTGCAGGAGGTCATCCTGGCGACGAATTTCACCAACGAAGGCGAGGCGACCGCGCACTACGTTGCCGAGATGCTGCGCGCTCGCAAGCTGCGCGTGAGCCGCATCGCGCGCGGCGTGCCGCTCGGCGGCGAGCTCGAGTACGTCGACGCCGGCACGATCTCGCAGGCGCTGCTCGAACGCCGGGAAATCTAGTAAATTGCCGCTCGGAGGAGGATCGATGAGAACCCTGCTGCTATCCCTGCTGCTCGTCTCGCCCGCGCTCTACGCGCAGGTGGAGAAGGCCGATGTCCATATCGCCGTCGGCGGCAAGTCCGCCCTCTACTATCTGCCGCTGGTGCTCACGGAACGCCTCGGCTACTTCAAGGATGAAGGGCTCAACGTCCGCATCAGCGATTTCGCCGGTGGCACGCGCTCGCTCGAGGCCGTGGTCGGCGGCAGCGCCGACGTGGTCGCCGGCGCGTACGAGCACACCATCAACATGCAGTCGCGCAAGCAGAACTTCCAGGCCTTCGTGCTCGCCGGTGCCGCGCCGCAGATCAGCGTCGCGATCTCGAGCAAGCTGGCCGACAAGTACAAGTCGCCCAAGGACCTGAAGGGCCTCAAGGTCGGCGTCAGCGCGCCGGGTTCGAGCACCAACATGGTGATCAACTACGTGCTGGCGCAGGGCGGCCTCAAACCCACCGATGTGGCGATCATCGGCGTGGGGCAGGGCGCGACGGTCATCGCGGCCATTGAGCAGGGCAGGGTCGACGTGGTATCGCAGACCGACCCCGCGGTGACCATGCTCGAGAAGGACGGAAAGGTGAAGATCATCGCCGAGACCCGGACTCTCGAGGGCACGCAGAAGCTCTTCGGCGGACCGATGCCCGCCGCGAGCCTGTACGCGCCGCTGGAGTTTGTCCGGAAGAACCCGAATACCGTGCAGGCGCTGACCAACGCCACGGTGCGCGCGCTGCACTGGATGCAGGACGCTTCGCCGCAACAGATCCTCGCCACGGTGCCGGAGGAGTACCTGCTCGGCAACAAGGCGATGTATCTCTTCGCTTACAACAACGTGAAGACCGCGTATTCGAAGGACGGCTATTTCAGCGATGCGGGCGCGAAGACGACGCTCAAGGCTCTGGCCTCGTTCAACACCAACATCAAGCCGGCGGAAATCAACCTGGCGCAGACCTACACGAACGAGTTCGTAAAGAAGGCGAACGCGAAATACAGCAGGAAGTGATGCCAGCGCTCGCGCTGGAGGACATCCGCGTCACGTTCGTGTCCCAGGACGGCGCGCGCTACACCGCCATCCGCGACACCACGTTGCGCGTCGCGCCCGGCGAGTTCGTTTCGGTTGTCGGCCCGACCGGCTGCGGCAAATCGACGCTCCTCAACGTCGCGGCCGGGCTGCTGCAGCCTTCGGCGGGCGCTGCCAGCGTGTTCGGCGCGACGCTATCCGGGCTCAATCGCAAGGCGGGCTACCTGTTCCAGAGCGAAGCCCTGATGCCTTGGCGCACTGCGCTGCAGAACGTTACCGTCGGGCTGGAGTTCAGGGATGCCGATCCACGGCAGGCCACCGCCCAGGCGGAGGAATGGCTGCGGCGCGTCGGGCTGGGCGGTTTCGGCGGACGTTATCCGCACCAGCTCTCGGGCGGCATGCGCAAGCGCGTGGCCCTGGCGCAGGCGCTGATCCTCGATCCCGAAATCATCCTCATGGACGAGCCTTTCGCCGCGCTCGACATCCAGACGCGCCACTTGATGGAGAACGAGCTGCTCGGGCTGTGGTCGGCGAACCGCAAGTCGGTGGTCTTCATCACGCATGATCTGGAGGAGGCGATCTCGCTTTCGGACCGCGTCGTCGTGATGTCCGCGGGTCCCGAGGCGCATCCGATCGGCGAGTTCGCCATTGACCTGCCCAGGCCGCGGGACGTGGCGGAGATCAGGCTCGCGCCGCGCTTCGTCGAGCTGCACGGCCTGATCTGGGCGGCGATGAAGGAAGAAGTGCTGAAGAGTTATGCCCGGCAAAGGCAATAAGACGCTGCGCCTCTGGCAGCTCGGCCTGTTCGCCGGGCTGCTGATTGCCTGGTACGTCCTCACCAGTCCGACGCTACTGCCGCCGCTCTATTTCGACGATCCCAACAAGGCGGCATTCTTCTTCGGCGAGCCGCTGAAGGTGATGTTGCGGATCTGGGACTGGTTCTCGTCGGGCTTCATTTTCCCGCATCTATGGGTCACGCTGCTCGAAACCGCGCTGGCCTTCGTCATCGGCACGGTCCTCGGGCTGGTGATGGGTCTGTGGCTCGCCCTCAGCCCGACCGCTTCGGCGCTGCTCGATCCCTATCTCAAGGCGGCGAACTCGATGCCGCGCGTCATCCTGGCGCCGATCTTTGCGATGTGGTTCGGGCTCGACGTAGCCTCGAAGGTCGCGCTCGGCGTGACACTCGTGTTCTTCATCGTCTTCTTCAATGTCTACCAGGGGGTAAGAGAGGTCAGTGTCACCGTGCTCGCCAATGCGCGCATGCTCGGCGCCAGCAACCGCCAGCTGCTGCGACACGTCTACATCCCGAGCGCCATGAGCTGGGTCTTCGCCAGCCTGCACAACTCGGTCGGCCTTGCCTTCGTTGGCGCCGTCGTGGGGGAATATCTCGGCTCATCGCGGGGCGTCGGCTATCTCATCCTGCAGGCCGAGGGCACGTTCGATTTCAACGCGGTGGTGGCGGGAATCCTGGTCCTGACCGCCTTCGCGCTTCTCCTCGATGGGGCGGTGTCGCTGGTCGAACGACGGCTCCTGGTGTGGCAACCCCGCACCGGGGAGACCGAGAGACTCTGAAATTCGCAGTGTTTCGTTGACATGCCGCAACGCAACACGCTACAATCTTTGGCTCTACTCGGGCGCGGGGTGGAGCAGTCTGGCAGCTCGTCGGGCTCATAACCCGAAGGTCAGAGGTTCAAATCCTCTCCCCGCAACCAACGCTCTTTAACAATTCGCAGCCGATAAGTGTGGGCGCTTGATCGTTCAGGTCATGGCATCAAGTGCTCACGAGAAGTAAACCTCGTTTACTTTGAGTGAACAGCAGTACATGCAGTACGCATACGGGATTGAATTGAAGAGTTTGATCCTGGCTCAGATTGAACGCTGGCGGCATGCCTTACACATGCAAGTCGAGCGGCAGCGCGGGGGCAACCCTGGCGGCGAGCGGCGCACGGGTGAGTAATGCATCGGAACGTGTCCTCTTGTGGGGGATAACCAGTCGAAAGACTGGCTAATACCGCATGAGATCGAGAGATGAAAGCAGGGGACCCGTAAGGGCCTTGCGCGAGAGGAGCGGCCGATGCCGGATTAGCTAGTTGGCGGGGTAAAAGCCCACCAAGGCAACGATCCGTAGCTGGTTTGAGAGAACGACCAGCCACACTGGGACTGAGACACGGCCCAGACTCCTACGGGAGGCAGCAGTGGGGAATTTTGGACAATGGGGGCAACCCTGATCCAGCCATGCCGCGTGTGTGAAGAAGGCCTTCGGGTTGT
>JAXDQC010000037.1:0-3532 GCA_034668045.1 Betaproteobacteria bacterium
ATCGCGTTCTCGAGCGCCGGCAGGGGGCGCTCGCCGCGCGCCTCGCGCGCCTTCGACGCGTTCAGGACCTCGTGCCAGAGGAGCGCGGCGAACAGGAACGCAGGCGACACCGGGCGGTCGGCAAGGACCCGCTCGTCGGTCTGCGCGAGCGCCAGCGTGACGAAGCGCTCGCCGAGGGGCTGCTCCAGGATCACGTCGAGCAGCGGCAGCAGCCCCTTGTGCAGCCCGACATCGCGCAACTGCCGCAGGCAGGCGCTCGCGTGGCCGGAGAGCAGCAGCTTCAGCATCTCGTCGAACAGGCGCGCCGGCGGCACTCGCTCCATCAGCGGCGCGAGGCTGCGGATCGGCTCGCGGGTTTGCGGATCGAGCGTCAGGCCGAGCTTCGCCGCCAGCCGTACCGCGCGCAGCATGCGGATGGGATCCTCGCGGTAGCGCGTTTCGGGATCACCGATGACGCGCAGCGTGCGCTTCTTGAGGTCGGCGAGGCCGCCGTGGAAGTCGACGATCTCTTCGCTGGCCGGGTCGAAGTACAGCGCATTGACGGTGAAGTCGCGCCGCCGCGCATCTTCCTCCTGGGTGCCGAACACGTTGTCCCGCAGCACGCGGCCATGCTCATCTTTTTCGGAGGTGCCGGCGTCAGCGCCGCGGAACGTGGACACCTCGACCGTCTCCTGGCCGGACAGCACGTGCACCAGGCGAAAGCGCCGGCCGATGATGAGTGCGCGGCGAAACAGCGGCTTGATCTGCTCCGGCCTGGCGTCGGTGGCGACGTCGAAATCCTTCGGCTCGATGCCGAGCAGCAGGTCGCGCACCGCGCCGCCGACCACGTAGGCCGAGAAACCCGCCTCCCGCAGCGCCGAGCACACCCTGGCGGCGGAAGGACTGAGGGCGTCACGCGAAAGCCCGTGCTTCTCGCGCGGCAGCCGCAGGGTTTCGGACGGCAGCCCCAGCACCCGCCGGATGAACCTCTTGATCATTGAGGGCCCGGATTCTACCGACGAAGGGAGATTTGTTCCCAACCCCGGCGGGCCGCCTCCTTTGCCAGCGGCGGGTCGGGATCGACCGCCACCGGCCGGGTGACGCGCTCGAGCAGGGGCAGGTCGTTGTGCGAGTCGCTGTAAAAGCTGCTCTCGGCGAACTCGCCCAGGCGCCGGCCCTGCCCGGAAAGCCACTCGTCGAGCCGCCGGACCTTGCCCTCCCGGAAGCACGGCGTGCCGGCCACCTGCCCCGTGAAGCGCCCATCGCGGCATTCCGGCTCGGTGGCGATGAGGTGCGCCACGCCGAACTCGCGCGCGATCGGGCCGGTGACGAAGCTGTTGGTGGCGGTGATGATGGCGCAAAGATCGCCCCGGTCCAGGTGCCGGCGCACGAGCTCGCGGGCCTGGGCGCTCACCATCGGCAGGATGCGGGTCTGCATGAACTGCGCGTGCCAGCGGCCGAGGTCGGCGCCGCTATGCTGCGCAAGGGGCCTCAGGGCGAATCCCAGGTACTCGTGGATGTCGAGGCTCCCCGCGACGTACTGCTCGTAGTACACGCGATTCTGCGCCTCGTAGGTCTCGCGCTCGAGGACTCCGCTGTCGACCAGGAACTGGCCCCACTCGTAGTCGCTGTCCCCGGCGAGGAGGGTGTTGTCGAGGTCGAAGAGAGCGAGGCGCATGGCGGCCCCGGCGAGTTTAACCGGAGCTATCCTGACTCCAACTGCTCAGAACCGGCGCTGGACCCCGATGCGGAAATCCTGCAGCCGCAGGAGGCCGGTGGGCTCGCGCGACAGGCTCTCGGCGCTCACCGCCCAGTCGGGCGCGAACCAGTACCGGCCGAAGACCGAGAGATTGCGCTGGTCGTAGTCGAGGTCCCGGTTGTTGACCGACAGGCCCAGGCTGCTGCGATCACTGAACGAGTACGACCAGTTCATACGCTGTGCCGGCGCGGATCCGACCGCATCCTTCCAGTGGTAGGAGGCGAAGCCGAAGCGGTCGAACTCGGGTGCAAGCCAGCCGCGCGCGAAGGTCGGATCGAGTCCCGGCTCGGCCCGCTCGGGCAGCCGCAGTCCCGACTGCGCGTAGGCCGGAGCGGCCGCGGCCAGCGCGATGACGACGACTCGGCGAGCAAAGGTGCTTAAGGGCATTACACAACGTCCAGTTTATGGAACTCCAATTTAATGACCGGGTCGTGCTTTGTCCATGCAGAAATCCCCGCGCGGCGGGCCGGGGCGCCGGGATGTTGCTTTTAGTCGTCATCGTTATTCGACAGCGCTTCGCGGACCAGCGGCAGGGTGAGCGCGCGCTGGCGGGCGAGCGAATGCCGGTCGAGGCGGTCGAGCACGGCGTGCAGGCTGGCGAGATCGCGCGGCAGGTGATTGAGGAGGTACCACAGGACCTCGTCGGTCAGCCGCAGCCCTCGGCGCACGGCCTCGGAGCGCAGGTACAGCGCTTTTTCGGCGTCGGCGAGCGGCTTCAGCTGGTAGACCAGGCCCCAGCCGAGCCGGGTCCTCAGGTCTTCGCGCAAGCCCAGGCCGGCGGGCGGCGCGCTGCCGGCGGCAAGCACCGCGGGACCGCCAACGCGCGCGGCGTTGATGGCGCTGAAAAGCGCCTGTTGCGCGGCCGCGTCGAGCGTGTCCACGTCGTCGGCGATGACCATCGCCGGATTGGCCCTGGCGGCCGCGTGCAGCAGGTGCGAGCGGCCGCTCCCCGGCTCGCCCCACAGGTATACGATCGCCTCCCTGAGCTGCCCCGAAGCCAGCGCTCGCACGCGCTCCAGCGCCTCGGCGTTCGCCCCGGCGATGTAATTGTCAAGGCCCGGCTGCGCGGCCGCGGAAATGGGAAGCGGAAGCTGCCGCATTAGAATGGCGGAAACCCTGGAATCTAGCATGGCCAAAGGACTCTCATACCGCGACGCCGGCGTCGACATCGACGAAGGCGACGCGCTGGTCGAAGCGATCAAGCCGTTCGCGCGGCGCACGATGCGGCCCGAGGTGCTCGCAGGCATCGGCGGCTTCGGCGCGCTGTGCGAGATCCCGAAGAAATACCGCCATCCGGTGCTGGTCTCCGGCACCGACGGCGTAGGGACCAAGCTGAAGCTCGCGTTCGAGCTCGAGCGCCACGATACCGTCGGCATCGACCTCGTGGCGATGAGCGTGAACGACGTGCTGGTGCAGGGCGCCGAGCCGCTCTTCTTCCTCGATTACTTCGCCTGCGGCAAGCTCGACCAGCGCATCGCCACCGCAGTCGTGCGCGGCATCGCCAAGGGGTGCGAGCAGGCCGGTTGCGCGCTGATCGGCGGCGAAACCGCCGAGATGCCGGGCATGTACCCCGAAGGCGAGTACGACCTCGCCGGGTTCTGCGTCGGGGTGGTGGAGAAGGACTGCATCATCGACGGCCGCTCAACCGTGCCGGGCGACGCGATCCTCGGGCTGGCCTCGAGCGGCCCGCATTCCAACGGCTATTCCCTGATCCGCAAGATCCTGCAGCGCGCCTCACCGCCGCAGATCGATCTGCTCGAGCCGACGCGTATTTACGTCAAGTCAATCCTCAAG
>JAXDQC010000038.1:0-53888 GCA_034668045.1 Betaproteobacteria bacterium
CAGTGGAAGGGCAGGTCCTTCTCGCTTACTTCGACTTCTTTACTGGTGTCAGCCATGCGCGGTGCTTCTTGTCCTTTCCGGTCACCACGTCGAAGAACGCCTTCTGGATCGCTTTCGTCACCGGGCCGGCCTTGCCGGCGCCAATGACGCGCCCGTCGAGCTCGCGGATCGGCGTCACCTCGGCGGCGGTGCCGGTGAAGAAGCACTCGTCGGCAATGTAGATGTCGTCGCGCGTCAGGCGCTTCGCCCGCACCTGGTAGCCCAGTCCCGTCGCGAGCTCGATCACCGACGAGCGCGTGATGCCGGTCAGCGCCGAAGTGAGCTCGGGCTCCCAGATGACGTTGTCCTTGACCATGAAGATGTTTTCGCCGGCGCCTTCGGCGACGAAGCCGTCGACGTCGAGCAGCAGGCCTTCATCATAGCCGTGCTGCGTCGCCTCCAGCGTCGCCAGCACCGAGTTCGGATACGTGCCCGACATCTTGGCGCGCGCCATGGTGACGTTGACGTGATGGCGGGCGTAGGAGGAGGTCTTGACGCGGATGCCTTTCTCGAGCGCCTCGGGGCCGAGGTAGGCGCCCCAGGGCCAGGCGGCGATGGCCACGTGCACCTTGGCGCCGACCGGCGAGACGCCCATCTTTTCCGAGCCGTAGAAGGCGATCGGCCGCACGTAGCACGCCTCGTGCTCGTTGGCGCGCACCACCTCGAGCTGCGCCTGCATCAGCTTCTCGCGCGTGAACGGGATCTTCATCATGTAGATGTGCGCCGAGCTGAACAGGCGGTCGGTGTGCTCCTTCAGGCGGAAGATCGCCGTGCCGATCTGCGTCTTATAGGCGCGCACGCCCTCGAACACGGCCAGGCCATAGTGCAGCGAATGGGTGAGGACGTGGGTGGTGGCCGAGCGCCACGGCACCAGCTTGCCGTCGTACCAGATCCAGCCGTTGCGGTCGGCCATCGACAGCGGCGCGCCAGCCGCTTTCTGCTTCGCCATCGGTTGTCGTTCTCCTGAGTGTGGAATTCATTCTAACCACAGTGCGCCGATTTATGCCACAATCATTAACATGATTGTTAATCCTATCGACAATGTCTTCCACGCCCTTGCTTCGCTGCCGCGGCGGCAGATGCTCTCGTTCCTGTCGCAGACCGCGCTGTCGACCGCCGAGCTCGCCGGGCGCTTCGGCATGAGCCCGCCGGCGGTTTCACGCCACCTTGCGATCCTGCAGGAGGCGGGTCTGGTCGCGGGCGAGCGCCAGGGGCAGCGCGTGTTGTATCGTCTCGACCGCGACATGCTGCTCAACGCTCTTTCGCGCTTCGCCGCCGAAGTCGACGGCCCGCTGCGCACCGCACCAAGGGAAGCGATCTGAGCCGGTCGCTCCTCCTTCTCGCGGTGCTGGCGCTGCTCGCCAGCTGCGGCGTGCTGACGCCGATCGACGAGCTGACCTGGTCGACCGAGTTGGCCAAGACCCTGCCGCTCGAAGACGGCAGGGCGGTCGAGGCGGCGCGCTTCTCCAAGCTGCGCGCCGGCGCCGACCTCAAAGGCGGCTGGGAGCAGTTCGTGATCGTGAAGGGCAACACGCCCACGAACTACCAACTGGTCGAACAGGACGGTGCGGTGGTCATCCAGGCCGACTCCGCCGAGGGCGGCTCAGGCCTTTCCCGCAAGATCCACATCGACCCGCACCGCTACCCGATCGTCGAGTGGCGCTGGCGCGTGCCGCGCGATTCCGGCCGCGGCGGCGCCGCGGGTCCGTCGAACGTCAGCCCGCCGGTGCGTCTGTCGCTAGCCTTCGACGGCGATGTCGCCAAGCTCGATTTCGACGATCGCACCAGGCTGCGCATGGCGAAGGCGCTCACCGCCAGCGGCTTGCCCTATGCCTCGCTGCTGTACGTGTGGCTGAACCAGAAGCCCGTGGATACGCTCTACTCCAGCCCGCACACCGAGCGCGTGCGCCACATCGTGGTGGAAAGCGGCGAGGGACGGCTCGACCAGTGGGTGAGCGTGCGCCGCAATGTGCTGGAGGACTACCGTCGCGCGTTCGGCGAGGATCCGGGCCACATCGTCGCCGTCGGCATCATGACCGACTACGGCGACAACAGCGCCCCGCGCCGGGCGTTCTACGGCGACATCACCTTCCGGCCGAACTAGACCACCCGGCATTCAAATTGCTGGGTCTGCGGCATGCACTTGCGCGATATCGACCCCGGCGAGGTGCGCGGTTGGCGCTTCGGCAACATCGCCCGCGGCATTTCGACGCTCGTGGGACGGCCGGCGGCGTTTGCCGTCGCCGTGCTGCTGATCGTCCTTTGGGGCGCGAGCGGCCCGCTGTTCGGCTTCAGCGATACGTGGCAGCTGATCGTCAACACGACCACCACGATCATCACCTTCCTGATGGTGTTCGTGATCCAGAACACCCAGAACCGCGACACCGCGGCGATCCAGATCAAGCTCGACGAGCTGATCCGCGCCACGCAGGGCGCCCACAACGCCATCCTCGATCTCGAGAAGCTCGACGAGGAGCAGCTGCAGGACTACATGCAGCGCTACGAGGAGCTCGCCACCGCGGCGCGGCAGCGCCTCGCGCAAGGGCGGCTCGACACCGACTCGCCCGATATCAAGGAACTGACCCGAGGACGCTCGTCCAGAGGCGGCTGACCGCCTCGACCTGCGAGGCGACCTGCTCGCGCGGCACGCGCGCGTATTTCGCGCCGTTCAGGCGCAGCGCATGCTGCAGCCGCCGGAAATTGCGGTAGGCATCGCGGCATCGCTCGGCGAGACCGGCGTCGAGCAGGCCATGCCCGGCCGCCATCCCAAGCAGCGCGATATTGCCGAGGTTGCCGGTGAGCTCGGGATGCGCGTGCGCATGACCGAGCACCAGGCATTGCACGGCGAACTCGATATCGATCATGCCGCCGCGGTCGTGCTTGAGGTCGAAGAGCTCGCTGCGGTTGGGATGCGCGGCGTGCAGCTTCCCTCGCATGGCACGCACATCGCCCGCGAGCGCGGCAAGGTCGCGTTTTCTTCTCAGGATCTTTTCGCGGATTGCCTCGAATGCGGCGCCCACGCCGCGGTCGCCGGCGCAGAAGCGCGCGCGCGTCAGTGCCTGGTGCTCCCAGAGCCACGCGTCGTGCTCCTGGTAGCGCTCGAACGCGGCCAGGTTCGATACCAGCAGGCCGGAGGCGCCGCTCGGCCGCAGCGCGAGATCGGTCTCGAACAGCGCGCCTGAAGAGGTGCGGCTGGAGAGCCAGTGGTTGATGCGTTGCGCGAGACGCGCGTAGACCTCGCCGGCGCGCTCGTCCTCGTCTTCGTAGAGAAAGATGATGTCGAGGTCGGAGGCATACCCGAGCTCCTTGCCGCCGAGCTTGCCGTAGGCGACGACGGCGAAGCGCGGCGCATCCTCGCGGTGGCGGCCGCGCAGGTCGCGCCAGGTGCGGCGGATCGTTTCCTCGAGCACCACGTCGGCGAGCGCGGAGAGATGGTCGGCGAGCCGCTCGACGCTGAGCAGGCCGGCCAGGTCCTGGGCGAGCAGGCGGAAGACCTGCGCCTGGTGCGCTTCGCGCAGCACGTTCATCTGCCGCTCGACATCGGTAAGCGCGTCGTCGAGCTGCCGCGCCAGCGCGCGCGAGAAGGACGCGAGGTCGAAGGGCGCGTACAGGACGCGGTCGTCGAGCAGCTCATCGAGCAGCAGGGGGTGGCGGGTCAGGAACTCGGCCGCCCAGCTCGAGGCGCCGACGATGCGAGCGACGCGCTCGAGTGCTTGCGGGTTCTCCGCCAGCAGCGCGAGGTAGGCGGCGCGGCTGGCGATCGCTTCGACCAGGTCGACGCCGCGCGCGAGCGTCGCCTGCGCATCGGCCGTCGCCTGCGCGGCGCGGGCGAGCGCGGGGATGAGCGCGTCGAGGCGCCGGCGCGAGTCGGCGGGCAGCGCCGCATAGCGCTGGCTCGCGCGCAGCGCGGCGAGGCGCGGGTGCTCGGGCCAGGGCTCCGGCTTCTGCTCGCGCTCGGCGAACACGGCTTCGAAATGGCGGGTGACGGCGTCGCGATGGCGGGCCAATTCCGCCGCGAACGCATCCCAGGAAGCAAGCCGCATCATGCGCGCGAGGCGGCTGCGGTCGTCCGCGCTTTCCGGCAGGTCGTGGCGCTGCGCGTCGTCGAGGTATTGCAGGCGGTGCTCGACGTTGCGCAGGAAGCGATAGGCATCCGCGAGTTCCACTGCCGCGTCTCGCGGCAGCAGGGTCTTGCTCGCCAGCAAATCCAGTATTTCCAGGGTCGGCCGCGTGGTGAGCTCGGGATCGCGGCCGCCGCGGATGAGCTGCAGCGCCTGCGCCACGAACTCCACCTCGCGGATGCCGCCCGGCCCGAGCTTGACGTCGTCCGCGAGCTCGCGCCGTGCGACGTCGCGCCGCACCTCGGCGTGCAGCGAGCGCATGGCGCCGAGCGTCGCGTAGTCGAGATATTTGCGGTAGACGAACGGCCGCACGATCTTCGCCAGCTCGTCGTCCCGGCTGCCGCTGAGCGCTCGCGCCTTGATCCAGGCGTAGCGCTCCCACTCGCGACCCTGGGTGACGAAATACTGGTCGAGCGCATCGAAGCTCGCCGCCAGCGGTCCCGAGGCGCCATAGGGTCTCAGGCGCATGTCGACGCGGAACACGAAGCCGTCCTCGGTGCGGTCGGAAAGAATGCGGATCAGGCGGCGGCCGGCGGCCTCGAAGCGCGGCGCTTCCTCCGGTGAGCCCTGATACAGGAACACGAGATCGATGTCCGAGGAGACAGTGAGCTCGCGCCCGCCGAGCTTGCCCATGCCGACGACCACGAGGTCCGGGCAAGCGACGTGCGCGAGCACCGCAGCGATCGACAGCTCGGCGAGGTCGCTCATCGCCGCGCAGACTTCCGAGAGCGCGTCGGGGCCGGAAAGGTCCCGCGCCATCACCCGCAGGAGGACGCGCGAGCGAAGGCGGCGCAGCCTGCGCTTTAGCGCCGCCTCGTCGTCGACCTGCGCGCCGGCGAGCGCCTGCGCCATTTCCGCGCGCGAAAACGGCGCCGGCGAGACCAGCTCCGCGGCCCATTGCGGAGACGCGGCGAGGAGCGCCAGAGCGGCTCTCGAATCGGCGATTTCCTGAATTGGCGCGGGCATTTAATCTTAGAATGGCGGTCTGAACGTCAATTCCATCATGAAACGCATCTGGCGAGCCGTTGAGGTCGCAGCATGGACGGCTTTTTTCGCCTTCGCCGTCCTTCTGCTGGCGCTGCGTTTCTGGGTGCTGCCGAAGGTCGCCGAGCATCGCGAGCAGATCGCCGCGGTCGTGGCGCGCACCATCGGCCAGCCGGTGAAGATCGGCGCGATCGAGGCCGGCTGGTTGGGGCTGCGGCCGCAGATCAGCCTTTCGGACGTGCGCATCCTGGACGGCGACGGGCGCGAGGCGCTGGTGCTGCCCTCGGTCGAGAACGTGCTTTCTTGGAGCTCGCTGCTGCACGGCGAGGTGCGGCTGAGCGTGCTGGTGATCGACGGGCCGCGGCTGACGGTGCGGCGCGACGCGGCGGGCGCGATCTACGTCGCCGGCCTGAAGCTCGGCACGCACGGCGGCGGATCGGGCTTCACCGACTGGCTGCTCGGCCACGACGAGATCTCGATCCGCAACGCCGAGATCGAATGGCGCGACGAGAAGCGCGGCGCGCCGCCGCTCGCGCTCTCGGCGCTCAACCTCAGGCTGCGCAATTCCGGCCCCGAGCATGCGATCGGCCTGGTCGCCCGCCCGCCGGCGGCGCTCGGCTCGCGCCTCGAGCTGCGCGCGCAGCTCGCCGGACGCACGCTCACCGATCCGTCGGCGTGGAGCGGCCGGGTCTACGCGGAGCTCGGCGCCACCGATCTCGCCGCCTGGCGCGCCTGGGTCGACTATCCGCTCGACGTGCGCGAGGCGCGCGGCGAGCTGCGCCTGTGGGCGACGCTCGAGGCCGGCGCGCTCACCGAGGCGACGGCCGACGTCGCGCTCGTGCAGGTGCTGGCGCTGCTCGGGCCGGATCTGCCGGCGCTCGAGCTGACGACGCTGCAGGGGCGGCTGCAAGCGCACGCCGCGCGCGACGGCTACGAGCTCTCGGCGCGCGGACTGACGCTCGTGCCGGTCTACGGGCCGCCGCTGCAGCCGACCGACTTCCAGGTGAAATGGGGCGGCGACGCCGCCGAGCAGCGCGGCAGCGCGAGCGCGCGGCTGATCGAGTTCGAGCCGCTGCTCGCCATCGCCGGCGCGCTACCCTTACCGGCGGACGTGCGTGCGCTGATCGCCGAGCTCGGCCCCACCGGACGCATCGCCGATGCGCGCTTCGAATGGCACGGCCGCTTCGCCAGCCCGCAGCGCTTCAACGCGCGCGCGCGCTTCAGCGACTTTGGCCTGAACTCGTGGCGCGGCGCGCCGGGCTTCGCCGGCCTCAGCGGCACGCTGGAAGCGAGCGAGAAGAAGGGACGCCTCTCCCTCGCCTCGCGCAAGGCCGAGGTCGATCTGCCGGAAATCTTTCCCGACCCGCGCATCGGCCTCGACACGCTGAACGGCCAGGTGGACTGGGAGCGTCAGGACGATGGCAGCCTCGCGCTGAAGCTGACCTCGGTCAGCTTCGCCAACGCCGACGCGAGCGGCAGCGCCTACGGCACCTACACGCGCGCCGGGCCCGGGCCGGGCAGCGTCGACCTGTTCGCGACGCTCACGCGCGCCGATGGCGCGCGCATCGGCCGCTATTTGCCGCACGGCCGCCTGATGGGCGAGCGCACGCGCAAGTGGCTGATCGAGAGCGTCCTCGCCGGCCAGGCGAGCGACGTGCGCCTGCGCCTCAAGGGCGACCTGCGCGACTTCCCGTTCGTCGACCCGGCGCGCGGGCAATTCCAGGTGACCGCGCGCGTCGAGCGCGGCGTTCTGAGCTACGCCAATGACTGGCCGCGTATCGAGAACGTCGAGGGCGAGCTTCAGTTCGAGCGCGACGGCATGGTGATCGCCGGCCGCGGCGGCACGATCCTCGGCGCCCGGCTCGCCAACGTGCGGGTCAGCGTTCCCGAGCTCGCCGCGCCGACGCGCCACCTGCTGATCAGCGGCCAGGCGGCCGGACCGACGGCGGAGTTCCTGAAATTCATCGAGGCGTCCCCGGTGCGGCGCATGACCGGCGGCATGACCGACAACTTCCAGGCCGCGGGCAGCGGCACGCTGCGCATGAAGATCGACCTGCCGATCGAGGACCTGGCGGCGACCAAGGTGGAGGGCGAATTCAACTTCGGCAGCAACACGCTCATCCTCGACCGGCAGCTGCCGACCATCGAGCGCGCCTCGGGCAGCTTCGGCTTCACCGACGCGGGATTCAATCTGCACCGCATCAACGGACGCCTGCTCGGCGCGCCGGTCGAGATCACCGGCGGCACGCGCGCCAACTCGGTGGTCGAGATCGTCGCGCAGGGACGCAACCTCAAGGTCGCGGACCTGCCGCTCGAGCGCCCGTGGCGCGAGAACCTCAGCGGCGCGACGAGCTACGCCGCGACCCTGACAGTTCGCGAGGGTCACGCCAGCATCAGGGTCGAATCGTCGCTGCGCGGCGTTGCCAGCACGCTGCCGGCGCCGCTCGCCAAGAACGCGGGCGACGCGCTGCCGTTGCGAGTCGAGATCTCGCAGACCGACGCCGGCGTGCGCGACCGCGTCTCGGCCAGTCTCGGCCGGCTCGCCGCGGCGGAGTTCCTGCGCCGGCGCCAGGGTGAAACGATGGTCGTGCAGCGCGCCGGCGTGTGGCTGGCGCCCGATCCCGGCCAGCCGGTGCGCCTGCCCGAGCGACCCGGAACGCTCGTCTACGGCTCGCTCGCGGCGCTCGACCTCGATTCCTGGCTTGCGCTTGCGCCCGCGGGCGATGAAGCGATCGGCGTTACGGTCGACGTGCGCGTCGGCACGCTCGACGTCTATGGCAAGCGGCTGACCGGCACGACGGTGCGCGCGGGCACCGATGCGGTCGGTTGGTCGGCGAGCGTGAACGCGAAGGAGCTCTCCGGCGACATCAGCTATCGCGGCCGTCAGGTGCTGGCGCGGCTCGACTACCTGTCGATTCCGCCGGACGCTCCCGGGCCGAGGCGGGGCCGCGCTCCGCGACCCGGCGACATGCCGGGCGTCGATCTCGTCGCCGAGCGCTTCGACTTCCGCGGCAAGCCCTTCGGCCAGCTCATGCTCGCCGCCAGCCAGCAGAGCGGCGCGCAGGGCGCAGAATGGCGCGTGGAACGGCTGGCGCTGACCGGCGCTGACGCCACGTTGCGCGGCTCGGGCGTATGGCGCCCGCTACCAGACGGAACCCCGGCAAGCGAGCTCGAGTTCCAGCTCGATGCCAGCGACGCAGGCAGCTTCCTCGCGCGCGCCGGCTTTCCCAACGGCGTCAGGGGCGGCAAGGCGACGCTGCTCGGCTCGCTCGCCTGGCGCGGCGATCCCTCGACGATTGACTACGCGACGCTCGGCGGCGAGCTCAAGCTCGAGGCCACCGATGGCCAGTTCCTCGAGATCGACCCGGGCTACGGCAAGCTGCTCTCGCTCATGAGCCTGCAGCAGCTGCCGCGGCGCATCGGCCTCGATTTCAGCGACGTGTTCTCGAAGGGCTTCAAGTTCGAGCGCATCGATGCCGAGGCGCGCGTCGACAAGGGCCTCATGAACCTGAAGGAGTTCAGGATGAGCGGCTCGGCGGCGGACGTCGAGATGCGCGGCGACGTCGACCTCGCGCGCGAAACGCAGAACCTGCGCGTGCGCATCATCCCCGGCGTCGGCGATACCGCTTCGACCGCGCTCGTGCTCGTCAATCCGGCGGTGGGCGTCGCTGCGGCGATCGCGCAGCGCGTGCTGAAGAACCCGCTCGGACAGATGCTCGCCTACCAGTACGCGATCACCGGCTCCTGGAACGACCCGAAGGTGGCGCGGGTCAGCGCCCCGAAGGTGCCGGCTTCCGACGTGGATAGGGCGGCGCCGTGACGCGCATGGCGGCGATCCAGATGGTGTCGGCGCCCGAGGTGCCGGCCAACCTCGAGACCGCGGACCGGCTGATCGCGCAGGCGGCCGCCGCCGGCGCGAAGCTCGCGGCGCTGCCGGAGAACTTCTACATCATCGGCCGCCACGAGGGCGACAAGGTCAAGGTGCGCGAAGTCGATGGACAGGGACCGATCCAGCGGTTTTTGTCCGATGCGGCAAAGAAACACGGTATCTGGATTCTCGCCGGCACCGTCCCCATCTCCAGTCAGGATGAAAGCCGCATTCGCAGCGCCAGCCTGCTGTACGACGACGCCGGCCGGCGCATCGCCCGCTACGACAAGATGCATCTCTTCCGCTTCCGGCAGGGCGAGGAGAACTACGACGAAGCGCGCACCGTCGAGCCAGGGACGAAACCGCTGGCCGTCGACAGCCCGTTCGGGCGCCTCGGCCTTTCGGTGTGCTACGACGTGCGTTTCCCCGAGGTCTACCGCGGCCTGGGCGACGTCGACGTGATCTTCGTGCCCTCGGCGTTCACCGTGCCGACCGGCGCCGCGCACTGGGAGACCCTGCTGCGCGCGCGGGCGATCGAGAACCAGGCCTACGTCATTGCGCCGGCTCAGGGCGGAACGCACGGTAGCGGGCGGCGCACCTATGGCCATACGATGATCATCGACCCCTGGGGCGAAGTGCTCGGCGTGCAGCGCGAGGGCGAAGGCGTGGTGCTGGCCGAAATCGACCTGGAGCATTCGCGGCAGCTACGAAGGAGATTCGCTTGATTCTGGAAACCGCAACCAAAACCCTGCTCGCGCCCTTCGACCTGGAGGCGGGCAAGCTCGAGCGCGTCTTCGGCGTTCTCGGCGCGCGCAAGATCGACTATGCCGACCTCTACTTCCAGTACACGCGCTCCGAGGGCTGGAGCCTGGAGGAGGGCATCGTCAAGTCGGGCAGCTTCAACATCGAGCAGGGGGTCGGCGTGCGCGCCGTCGCCGGCGAGAAGACGGCTTTCGCCTACTCGGACGAGATCAGCTTCGACGCGCTGCAGGACGCCGCCAAGGCGACGCGGGCGATTGCTTCTTCGGGTCAGGCAAAAAGAATCAAATCAAATCAGGGCAGCTTGCCCGTCCCTTTGTACCGCGAGATCGATCCGGTGGCTTCGCTCGGCTCGGCGGACAAAGTCGCCTTGCTCGAGAAGCTCGAGAAGAAATGCCGCGCGCTCGATCCGCGGGTCACGCAGGTGATGGCGAGCCTGGGCGGCGAGTACGACGTGGTGCTGGTCGCGCGCGCCGATGGCAAGCTCGCCGCCGACGTGCGGCCGCTGGTGCGGCTCTCGGTGCAGGTGATCGCCGAGTCGAACGGCCGGCGCGAGTCGGGTAGCTCGGGCGGCGGCGGTCGCACCGACTACGCGATGTTCACCGACGAGCTGCTCGATCGCTATGCAAAGCAAGCGGTGTCGCAGGCGCTCGTCAACCTGGAAGCGCGCGCCGCGCCCGCCGGGACCATGACCGTCGTCTGTGGCCCGGGCTGGCCCGGCGTGCTGTTGCACGAGGCGGTCGGCCATGGCCTCGAAGGCGACTTCAACCGCAAGGGCAGCTCGGCTTTCGCCGGGCGTCTTGGCCAGCGCGTCGCTGCGCGCGGCGTGACTGTGATCGACGACGGCACGCTGCCCGGACGGCGCGGCTCGCTTACGATCGACGACGAGGGCAATCCCACGCAGCGCACGGTGCTGATCGAGGACGGCGTGCTGCGCACCTATCTTCAGGACACGTTGAACGCGCGCCTGCTGAAGATGCCGCTCACCGGTAACGCACGGCGCGAATCGTTCGCGCACGTGACGATGCCGCGCATGACCAACACCTACATGCTCGCCGGCTCGCACGACCCGCAGGAAATCATCCGCAGCGTGAAGAAAGGCCTCTACGCCAGCAATTTTGGCGGCGGCCAGGTCGACATCACCAACGGCAAGTTTGTCTTCTCCGCCGCCGAGGCGTATCTCATCGAGGACGGCAAGGTAACCACGCCGGTAAAAGGCGCGACCCTGATCGGCAACGGCCCCGACGCGCTCACCCGCGTCAGCATGATCGGCAACGACCTCGAGCTCGATTGGGGCATCGGCACTTGCGGCAAGGAAGGCCAGAGCGTGCCGGTCGGCGTAGGCCAGCCGACCTTGAAGATCGAGGGACTGACGGTTGGCGGCACGGGCTGAAGATCTCGCCGCGCTGATCCCGGATGGCGCCCTGCTGGCGCTGCCGCCGGACTATTCCCTCGTGGCGATGGAAGTTGTACGGGCCTTAATAAGGAAAAAAATAAAAGGGCTGCGGCTGCTCGGCGTTCCCATCCTCGGTATGTCCGCCGATCTCCTGATCGGCGCGGGCTGCGTGGCGGAAGTCGAGACGAGCGCGGTGTCGCTGGGTGAAGCGGGGCTTGCGCCCCGCTTCACGGAAGCCGTGGAAAAAAATCTCATCAAGGTGAAGGATGCCACCTGTCCCGCGGTGCATGCCGGGTTGCAGGCGAGCGAGAAGGGCGTCTCGTACATGCCGGTACCGGGGATCGGCAGCTCGGACCTGATGAAGGAGCGCAAGGACTGGATCCGGCAAGGCGAGGTCGTCCTCGTGCCGGCAATCAAGCCCGACGTGGCGCTGTTTCACGCGCGCTGGGCCGATGAGGCCGGCAACGTCTGGGTCGGCCGCCGGCGCGAGCTGGCGACGGTTGCGCATGCTTCGAAAAATACTCTCGTCACCTTTGAAGAAAAACGGGACGGTGACATGCTCGAGGACGAGTTGCTCGCGCCCGGCGTCGTGTCTGCCATTTATGTGACGGCCACGGCCAAGGCGCCGCGCGGCGCCTGGCCGCTCGGCGTGCCCGGGGTCTACGGCGCCGACGATTTGCACCTCTCGCAGTACGCCAAGGCGGCGAAGACGCGCGAAGGGTTCCAGCGCTACCTGGACGAATGGGTCCTTACGCCAAGGAAGAACACCTCGCCTGCGTGATCGCGCGCCTGCTGGACGGCGCGCATCATGCGGCGATCGGCGCTTCCTCGCCCATCCCGGCCACTGGCTGTCTGTTGAGAAAAATCGCTGATCCCTCCTTTCGGGTTTCCCTGCAGCAGCGGCGGGCGGCCAACCCCTTCAGCGAGGGCTCGCGCGAGCTCTTCGATCTCGCCGGGCAGGGCAGGATCGACACCTTCTTCCTCGGCGGTGCGCAGATCGACGGGACCGCCGCGATCAACCTGGTGCGCGCCGATGGCAAGCGGTTCCCGGGATCCTTCGGTTCCGCCTTCATGTATCCCATGGTGCCGGGCACCATCCTTTTTCGCGAGGAACATTCGCGTCGCACCCTCGTGCCGAAGGTCGAGTTCGTTTCCGCGCGCGGCGACCCGAAGGCGCTCCTGACCGGCAAGGCGTTGTTCTCGTGGCAGAAGGACAGGCGGCGCTTCCGCCTGGAAAGCACGCATGAGAAGGGCGACATCCGCCCGGAGACGGGATTCGATTTCGACTCCCCGGTCGACATTCCCGTGACGCCGCCCCCGTCGGAGGAAGAATTGAGCCTGCTGAGGGGTCCGGTCGCGAAAGCGATCGCCGCCGACTACCCGGATTTCGCTAAACGAGTATGGGATGTAAGTCTTAACAGCAGGGAATAAACTAGCGCCATGAACGCTCCCGAAAAGCTGAAGTACGACCGCGCGACGCAGGACGTCGGCAACATCGTCCACCTCGAGCACTACAACTGCTGCATCGACGACCAGCGGCTGGCGATCCTGTTTTACGTCGTCGGCCTGGGCGCGACGCGCGACCCCTACATCTTTCCCGGCATGGAGAACATCTGGCTGAATTTCGGTCGCACCCAGGTTCACATGCCGAGCCGCGCGGTGCCGCCGAAGAAGGAGCGTCTGCGCGGCACGGCCGGCTTCGTCGTGCCGAGCCTCGAGGGCTTGGCGAAGAGCCTCGAATACGCGGGCAAGGAGATGAAGCGGGTGGTCGGCGACGCGCGCGCCTTTTCCTACACGGTGAAGAAGGACTGCGTCGAGGCGACCGATCCGTGGGGCACGCGCGTGCGCTGCCACGCGCCGTCGCCGGAGTACGGGCCGATCGAGCTCGGCCTCGCCTACGTCGACTTCGATGTGCCGCCCGGCACCGTCGAGGGCATCGCGCGCTTCTACAACGAGGTGATGGAGGCGCCGGCAACCGCGTCCAAGGGGCGCGCGGTGGTGCGCATCGGCAGGCACCAGAAGCTGCTGTTCACCGAGACGAAAGCAAAACAGCCCGAATACGACGGCCACCACATCCAGATCTACATCGCCGACTTCTCCAAGCCGTATCGCTGGCTGCTGGAGCGGGGCCTGGTGACGATGGAGACCGACGAGGCCGAGTGGCGCTTCCAGTGGATCGTCGATCCGAAGGACGGCCGCAAGCTGTTCCAGATCGAGCACGAGACGCGCAGCATGAAACACCGCCTGTTCAACCGGCCGCTGGTCAACCGCAACCACGGCATCACCAACATGACCTACGTGGCGGGAAGCGACGCCTTCCGTGGGACATCCTGAGAACGCCGGTTTCTGGAACGTCTACGATCGGCCGCACGCCGATCTGCGCGAGGCTATAGAGCGGTTTGAGGCAGCGGGCGAGCTGCTGCGCATCCGCGGCGCGCACTGGCAACTCGAGATGGGAACGCTCGCCGAGATCGTCTACCGCGGCGAAGCGCCGCCGGCGATCCTGTTCGAGGACATCCCCGGCTATCCGCAAGGCTTTCGCGCCCTCTCGGGCGCGACCAACAGCGCGAAGCGCCTGGCGATCACGCTCGGCTTTCCGGTGCCGTCGCATCCGCTCGAAGTGGTGCGCGCCTACCGCGACCGGATGAAGGGGCACAAGCCGATCCCGCCGCGGGTCGTGCGCAGCGGATCGGTGCTGGAAAACGTCATTGCGAAAAATATCGACGTCTTGAAATTCCCGGCGCCGCTGCTGCACGAGCACGACGGCGGCCGCTACCTCGGCACGGACGACCTCGTGATCATGCGCGACCCGGAGCAGAACTGGGTCAACTGCGGCACCTACCGCTCGATGGTGCAGGGGCCGGACAAGGTCGGGCTGTGGATCTCGCCCGGCAAGCACGGCCGCCAGATCCGCGACAAGTACTTCAAGCAAGGCAAGCCCTGCCCGGTGCTGATCAGCTGCGGCCACGATCCGCTGCTCTTCCTCGCCGGCGGCAACGAGATCCGTTTCGGCCTGTCCGAGTACGACTACGCGGCGGGGCACCGCGGGCTTCCTTACGACGTGATCGAGAGCGAGCTTTATCGCCTGCCGATGCCGGCGCACGCGGAAATCGTGCTCGAGGGCGTGATGCATCCGGGCGAGACCATGGCCGAGGGGCCGTTCGGCGAGTTCACCGGCTACTACGCCGGCGGCAAGAGCGAGCAACCGGTGGTGCGCGTCGAGCGCATCTACCACCGCAACGAGCCGATCCTCGGCCTTGCCTGCCCGATGGTGCCGCCGTCGGACTTCTCCTACTCCAAGTGCGTGATGAAGGCCGGCATGATCTGGGACGAGGTCGAGCGCGCGGGCCTGCCGGGCGTCAAGGGCGTCTGGGTGCACGAGCCGGGCTGCGCGCGCATGTTCAACGTCATCTCGATCAAGCAGGCCTACGCCGGCCACGCGCGGCAGGCGCTGCACCTCGCCGCCGCCTGCCAGTCGGGCTCCTACCTCGGCCGCTTCGTCGTCGTCGTCGACGACGACATCGATCCGTCGGACCTCGACCAGGTGCTGTGGGCGATGTGCACCCGCTGCGATCCCGTCGAGGACATCGACTACATCCGTCGCGCCTGGAGCGGGCCGCTCGATCCGCGGCTGCCGAAAGGCAGGACCTGGAACTCGCGCGCCCTCATCGACGCCTGCCGGCCGTTCGAGATGCTGGGCGAATTCCCGCCGGTCGTGCGGGCGTCCGCCGAGCTGCGCGAGCGGGTGCTGCGGAAGTTCGAGGCACAGCTGAAGAAGCCCTGAACACCTTCCTGCTCTGGTTCCTGACGTTCCTCTTCTCGCTGCGCGTCGCCGGCCAGGCGATCCAGCAGTGGGCGCCGCAGCCCCTCCTGCCGCCGTTCGACGCCTTCCAGGGCAGCAACCTGCCTTACCCCGTCCTGCTTGCCTCGCAGGTCCTGATCCTCGGTGTGATGGCCTTCTGCAACCTGCGGCGGCCGAAGGGCGGCCGCGTGCTGCTGTGGATCGGCAGTCTCTATATGGCGGGATCGCTGCTGCGCATTGCGGTCGGGCTGGCAGTGCCGGGCGTCCCCGCCTGGTTCAGCGCCTGGATCCCGGCGCTTTTCCACCTCGTCCTCGCGAGCTACGTGCTCGCGCTCGCTAGGTCCCGCGGCAGGAGCCGGGCAGGTACCTAGGGGAGATCGTCGTGCCGTCAGTCGGGGAGCCGCAGCGCCAGCCGTTGATGGAAATCGGCCCGTTGGCCATGTTCGCCGAGACGGCGGGCACGCCGTTGACCAGCGGCATCATGGTCACATTGCCGACCGGCAGGCCGCCCGTGGTCGCCACGGTGACTAGGCCGTCGGGGTCGGTGGTGACGCCGCCGACGTACTTGGAGTTGGCGCCTTCGCAGCCCCAGTTGTTCGCGCCGGGCGCGGTGCCGCCGCTCTGGTAGATCTCGGTGACGATCATGCGGCAGGAGCTGGCGGCGAGGACGATCTCGGACATCTTGGCCCGCACCGTGTAGTCCTGGTAGGCGGGCATGGCGACGGCCGCGAGGATGCCGACGATCGCGACAACGATCATCAGCTCGATGAGGGTGAAGCCCCGCTGCAGGCTGGTCATTTCCGGTTTATAGACGAAAAACCCCCGATGCACATAAGGATTATTCCGCGCGCTAGAATCAAATCGGACTTCGGGGAGCAAATAATGATCAGGGAATGGACCGTCAGTGCCGTGCTCGTCGGCGTCCTGACGAGCGGTCTGGTTTTCGCACAAGGACGGGGCGCCACCGCCGCCCAGGCCAGGGCCTACATCTACGGCGCTTTTCTCACCCAGGCGGCGCCGGGAATCATGGCCGAGAATGTCAAGCTCGGACCGGAGCTCGAGCAGCGGCTGAAGCTGCCGGCCGGCGCCGACAGCGGCAGGATCTACGAGGCGCTGATCGCCATCACCGACGGCAAGGCGCTCGACGTACGCGGCGCGAGCGAAGAAGAGGTCGCGGGCTATGGCAGCGTGCCGGGCCTCGATGCCGCGCTGCCGAGCTATGCCCTGGTGGCGGGAGAGCAGAAATTCCTCGTCCAGTACGACCTGGAGGTGAACGCAATTCCCTTCGTCGGCCAGCTCGGCATCCGGCCGCTCGCCGCGAAGCCGGCGACTGCGCAGATGGTCGCCACGCGCGGTGCCGAGTTCGATCCGAAGAAGCCTTCGATCGTGACGCTGGTCTGGAGCGAGAGCTTCGAGTTCAACCGCGCCGCCCTCAATCCCGAGGTGCGCGCCAAGATCGACGCCGATGTGCTGCCCAAGCTCAAGGATTTCGCCGAGATCCGCTATATCAACGTCAACGGCCACTCGGACATGCTCGGCTCGCCGACCTACAACCAGCAGCTGTCGGAGAAGCGCGCCGAGGCGGTTCGCACCTATCTCGTCGCGCAGGGCGCGAGCGCGGACAAGATCGAGGTGTTCGGCTTCGGCAAGACCCTGCCGGTCAAGTCGTGCAAGGAAGAGATGGGCAGGCGCGCCAAGATCGAATGCCTGGCGCCGAACCGGCGCGTGCAGATCGAGGTCCAGGGGCTGCTGCGCGCCGGCGCGCAGCAGCAGTGATCTAGGGCTTGTGCCAGGCGCGCGAGCGGGCCACCGCCTCGCGCCAGCGCGCCATCTTCTGCCCGGCCTCGTCGCGGCTCATGCCCGGCATGAAGCGCCGGTCGAGCTGCCAGTGCGAGGCGACCTCCTCGCGCGATTTCCACAGGTCGACGGTCAGGCCGGCAAGGTAAGCCGCGCCCAGCGCCGTCGTCTCCAGCACCTTCGGTCGCGACACCGGCACGCCGAGCAGATCGGCCTGGAACTGCATCAGCAGGTCGTTGGCTGCGGCGCCGCCGTCGACGCGCAGCTCCGAGAGCGTCTCGCCCGAATCCTTCTGCATCGCCTCGAGCAGCTCGGCGCTCTGGAAGGCGATCGATTCCAGCGCCGCGCGCGCGATGTGCGCTCTCGAGGTTCCGCGCGTCAGGCCGACGATGGCGCCGCGCGCATGCGGGTCCCAGTAGGGCGCGCCCAGGCCGGTGAACGCGGGCACCAGATAGACGTCGCCGGAATCGAGCACCTCGGCGGCGAGGCGCTCGACTTCGCTTGAGGTCTTGAAAAACTCGAGCCCGTCGCGAAGCCATTGCACCACGGCGCCGCCGACGAAGACGCTGCCTTCGAGTGCGAATTCCCGGCCGCTGGTCTGCGCGCACGAGGTCGAGATCAGGCCGCTCTGCGAACGGATCACCTTGTCGCCGGTGTGCAGCAGCATGAAGCAGCCGGTGCCGTAGGTGTTCTTCGCCATGCCCGCCTTGTGGCAGCCCTGGCCGAAGGTCGCCGCCTGCTGGTCGCCGGCAATGCCGCCGATGACGAGCGGCTCGCCGAGCTCGCTCTTCGGCAGCATGCCGAAGGCGTGGGTCGAGAGATGCACGTCGGGGAGGATGGCGCGCGGCACGCGCAGCAGAGTCAGCAGCTCCTCGTCCCAGTCGTTCATGTGGATGTTGAAGATCAGCGTGCGCGAGGCGTTCGAGACGTCGGTGACGTGCGTGCGGTTGCCGGTGAGGTGCCACACCAGCCAGGTGTCCACCGTGCCGAACGCCAGCTCGCCGCGCTCGGCCCGCCCGCGCGCGCCGGGCACGTTGTCGAGCAGCCAGGCGATCTTGGTGCCGCTGAAGTACGGGTCGATGACCAGCCCGGTGCGCTCGCGCACCAGGCTCTCGGCGCCGACCTGGCGCAGCTCCTCGCATTGCGGCGCGGTGCGCCGGTCCTGCCAGACGATGGCGTTGTGGATCGGCTCGCCGGTCTGGCGGTCCCAGACGATGGTGGTCTCGCGCTGGTTCGCGATGCCGACCGCCATCAGGTCCTTGAGCGAGATATTGCTCGTCCGCACCGCCTCGCGCGCCACCTCGCGCTGCGTGGCCAGGATCTCCTTCGCGTCGTGCTCGACCCAGCCGGGCTGCGGAAAGATCTGCTGGAACTCGCGCTGCGCGACCGACTTGGCGACGCCGTTCTCGTCGAACAGGATGGCGCGCGAGCTGGTGGTTCCCTGGTCGAGAGCGAGGACGTATCGGCTCATCGTCTGAACCACGGTTGCTCGGGATATCTCCACAGCGAGGGCCCGGTGTTCGGGCCGCATTTGCCGGACCAGGGATCCACTGGGTCGTAATAGCCCTTGCCCCAGACCTCGAAATGCAGGTGCGGGCCGGAAGAGTTTCCGGCGCTGCCCACCTTGGCGATGACCTGGCCGCGCCGCACCCGCTCGCCGGCGGCGACGATGATCGAGTTGCGCCGCAGGTGGTCGTAGCGCGTGGCGAATACGCCGGGGATGTTCTCGTGGCGGATGACGACCACGTTGCCGCCGGCGAAGCACCAGAAGCACCGGCCGCCGCCCGCGCCGCAATACGGGCCGAGCTCGGTGCACACCGTGTTGCCGATGCGCGAGCCCGGGGCCATCTTGCCGGGCGCGCAGTCGGCCGAGGACCGGTCCGGGCAGCCGTCGAACTTGCCGTCGAACACCCACAGGACCTCGCCGTCGGCGGCTGCGTAGACGTCGGTGCCGGTGTCCATCATCCGTTGCGAGACGGAGATGTCGGTGCCTTCATGGCCGCGGTAGCCCGGCGCGGCGCAGTTGTGCGCGCGGCCGTCACGATCGGTATCGGGGTAGCCAAGCGAGCAATCCTTGCCGACCGTGCAGTCGATCGGCCAGACGAGCTCGCCGGCCGGCACGGCCTGCACACACGCCATGAGCACAAGAGCGAAGGCGATTCGCATGGGAAAGTCTAGCAGCGTGCCGATGCTAAAATCCGCGCCCATGCCCCTGCCTGTTTCCAATGTCGAGCGCGAGCTCCGACATACTCGGCGCGTGCGCTATGAAGGCTACAAGCGCGCCGACGGGCTATGGGACATCGAGGCGCACCTCTCCGACATCAAGAACCACGACTTCAACCTGAAGACCGGCGTGCGCCGCGCCGGCCTGCCGGTGCACGAGATGTGGCTGCGCATCACCATCGACCGCAGCCTGACCATCGTCGAGGCGGTGGCGTCCTCCGATGCGGTGCCCTACGCGGGCGGCTGCGAGACCATCGCGCCGGCGTACAGCAAGCTCGTCGGCCTGACGCTGAGGAAGAATTTCCGCAAGAACGTCGCCGAGCTGTTCGGCAGCGTCCGGGGCTGCACGCACATGACCGAGATGCTCGCCGGCCTGCCGACCGCGGCGATCCAGACCTTCGCCGGCGAGATGCCGGAGGAGCGCGACGACGGCCGCAAGCCCTTCCAGCTCGACCAGTGCCACGCGCTGGAGACCACGACCGAAACCGTGCGCCAGTGGTATCCGAAGTGGTACCGGGGGACCAAGGCGGCCGGCGGCGCTTGACCGCCGTCAATGCCGGCGGGGCGCCTTCCCGCCGACGATGGAACCACAATGAAAATCCACGAATACCAGGGTAAGGAAATCTTCCGGAAGTTCGGCGTGCCGACGCCGCGCGGCTATCCGGCGATGAGCGTCGACGAAGCGGTTGACGCGGCGAAGAAGCTCGGCGGCAAGGTCTGGGTGGTGAAGGCGCAGATCCACGCCGGCGGCCGCGGCAAGGGCGGCGGCGTGAAGGTGGCCAAGTCGCTCGACGAAGTGAAGAAACTTTCTTCGCAAATTCTCGGCATGCAGCTCAAGACCCACCAGACGGGTCCGCAAGGCCAGAAGGTCCGCCGCCTGCTGATCGAGGAGGGCGCCGACATCAAGAAAGAGCTCTACGTCGGCATGGTGGTCGACCGCGGCACGCAGAAGGTCGCGCTCATGGCCTCCTCCGAGGGCGGCATGGACATCGAGGAAGTCGCCGCCCACACCCCCGGGAAGATCCACAAGGTGTTCGTCGATCCCGCGGCGGGCCTGAAGGATTCGGAAGCGGAGGAGGTAGCGAGGAAGATCGGCATCCCGGCGGATTCGCTGCCCCAGGCGAGGGACCTGCTGAAGAACCTCTACAAGTGTTTCTGGGAGACCGACGCCTCGCTGGCGGAAATCAATCCGCTCATCATCAGCAAGGAAAATAAGGTCGTCGCACTGGACTCGAAGCTGAACTTCGACGACAACGCACTGTTCCGCCATCCCGACATCGTCGCGATGCGCGACCTCGACGAGGAAGATCCGCTCGAGATCGAGGCGTCGAAGTACGACCTGAACTACATCTCGCTCGACGGCAACATCGGCTGCATGGTGAACGGCGCCGGCCTCGCCATGGCGACCATGGACACGGTCAAGCTGTTCGGCGGCTCGCCGGCCAACTTCCTCGACGTCGGTGGCAGCGCGACGCCGGAGAAGGTCACCGCTGCGTTCAAGATCATGCTCTCCAATCCGAAAGTGAAGGGCATCCTCGTCAATATCTTCGGCGGCATCATGCAGTGCGACACGATCGCCAAAGGCGTCATTGCCGCGGCGCGCGATGTGAAGCTCACGGTGCCGCTGGTCGTCCGCATGAAGGGCAGTAACGAGGACCTCGGCAAGCAAATCCTCAAGGACTCCGGTCTGCCAATCATTTCGGCCGACAGCATGGGGGACGCCGGGAAGAAAATCGTCGCGGCCATTTCGAAAAAGGCGGCGAAGAAGAAGTCCAAGCCTAAGCCCAAGCCCAAACCGAAGGCGGTCAAGAAGAAAAAGAAAGCGGTGATGACGAAGAAGCGGGCGCAGAAGGGAAAGAAAAAGAAATGAGCATTCTGATCGACAAAAACACGCGAGTGGTGACCCAGGGCATCACCGGCACTGCAGGCCAGGTCCACACCAGGGCGAGCCGCGCCTACGCAAACGGCGGGGAGTGCTACGTCGCCGGCGTGAACCCGAAGAAGGCCGGCGAGAACTTCGAGGGCATTCCGATTTTCGGCACGGTCAAGGAAGCGAAGGAAAAAGCCGGCGTCAACACCTCGGTGATCTACGTGCCGCCGCCCTTCGCCGCCGCGGCGATCTGGGAAGCGGTCGAGGCCGACCTCGATCTCGTCATCTGCATCACCGAGGGTATCCCGGTGCGCGACATGGTCGAAGTGCGCGACCGGATGCGCAAGCAGAACCGCCGCACCAAGCTGGTCGGCCCGAACTGCCCGGGCGTCATCACGCCGGGGGAGATCAAGATCGGCATCATGCCTGGCCATATCCACAAGAAGGGGCGCGTCGGCGTCGTCTCGCGCTCAGGCACGCTCACCTATGAAGCGGTCGGCCAGCTCACCGAGCTCGGCATCGGCCAGTCGAGCGCGGTCGGCATCGGCGGCGATCCGGTCAACGGCCTGAAGCACATCGACGTCATGAAGATGTTCAACGACGACCCGGACACCGACGCGGTGATCATGATCGGCGAGATCGGCGGCTCGGACGAGGAAGACGCGGCACGCTGGGTGAAGAAGAACATGAAGAAGCCGGTGGTCGGCTTCATCGCCGGCATCACCGCGCCGCCGGGCAAGCGCATGGGCCACGCCGGCGCGATCATCTCGGGCGGCAAGGGCACGGCGCAGGAGAAGCTCTCGGTCATGGAAGAGTGCGGCATCAAGGTGACGCGCAACCCGGCGGAAATGGGAAGGACGCTCAAATCCATCCTCAAGCCCAGGTAATCCGAGCGCCGATCGCGGCGATCCTTCCCTACGCCGCGACGATCTTCCTCTCGTCGTTCCTGCTGTTCCTGGTGCAGCCGATCATCGCCAAGCAGATCCTGCCGTGGTTCGGCGGCTCGGCGGCGGTGTGGACGACCTGCCTGGTGTTCTTTCAGAGCATCCTGCTCGCCGGCTACGCCTACGCCGACTGGACGACGCGCCTCGGCGCGCGCCGCCAGGCGCTCCTGCACGTCGCGTTGCTCGCAGTGTCGCTCCTCAGCCTGCCGATCCTCGCTTCGAGCGGCTGGAAGCCGCACGGCGACGAGGAGCCGATCGGGCGCATCCTCGTGCTCCTGCTGCTGACCATCGGCCTGCCGTACTTCCTGCTGTCGACGACGACGCCGCTGCTGCAGGCCTGGTACTGGCGGCGCTTTCGTACCGTCGTGCCCTATCGCCTGTTCGCGCTCTCCAATCTCGCATCGCTGCTGGCGCTGCTCGGTTTCCCGGTTTTCTTCGAGCCGGCGTTCGACCTGAAGAGCCTCGCCTGGGGATGGTCGTTCCTGTTCGCCGGCTTCGCGGTCCTCTGCGCCTGCGTGGCATTCATGTCGGGCAACGGCGCTGCCGACGGCGCGCCTGCGGAAGCGAAGGAAAGGCCCGCGACCTCGACGCAGCTGCTCTGGCTGGGCCTCTCGGCGATGGGCTCGGTGATGCTGCTCGCGGTCACCAACCACATCACGCAGAACATCGCCAGCGTCCCCTTCCTCTGGGTGGTGCCGCTCGCGCTCTACCTCGTCACCTTCATCCTCGCTTTCGACCATCCGCGCTGGTACGTGCGGCCGCTCTTCCTCGTGCTGCTGGTCGTGCTCGTGCCGCTCATGGCCTTCTACGCGCCGTCGCTCGAGCTGCGTGCGGCGATGCCGATCTACATCGCCGGCCTGTTCGTCTCGTGCATGTTCTGCCACGGCGAGCTGGCGAGCCTCAAGCCCGACCCGGCGCACCTGACGCGCTTCTATCTCATGATCTCGCTCGGCGGCGCCGCCGGCGCGGTGCTGGTGGCGATCATCGCGCCGCTCGCGCTCTCCGGATACTTCGAGCTCGGCATCGCGCTCGTGCTGCTGGCGCTGCTCCTCTCCGCCCGCTTGCGCGGCGCGGCGGTGTGGGGCGGGCTCGCGGTGGCGGCGGCGACGGTGGTGCTGGTCGCCCGCGCGGCGCACGACTACACCGATGGCGTGCGCGTCATGGAGCGCGACTTCTACGGGGTGGTGCGTACCGCCGACCACCAGACGCCGATCCCGTACCGCTCGATGTACCACGGCGCGATCATGCACGGCGGGCAATTGCTCGGCGACTCCTTCCGCAACGTACCCGCCGACTACTTCGGTCCGGGCTCGGGTTATGGCCGTGTTTTTGGTTCTTTAAGAGAAATCAATCCAAAAAAACCGCTGCGCGTCGGTGTCATCGGCCTGGGCGCCGGCGTCATCGCCTCCTGGATGAAGCCCGGCGACGCGCTGGTGTTCTACGAGATCAGCCCGCGCGTGGTCGACATTGCCAAGCGCGAGTTCACTTTCCTGCACGACACCGCGGCGAAGACCGAGCTGGTGATGGGCGACGGGCGGCTCTCGCTCGAGCGCGAGCCGCCGCGCGCCTACGACGTGATGGGCATCGACGCCTTCTCCGGCGACTCGATCCCGATGCACCTCGTCACGCGCGAGGCGATGGCGCTCTACATCAAGCACCTGAACCCCGACGGCGTGATCGTCTTCCAGGCCACCAACCGCTTCATCGACCTGCTGCCCGTGGTGAAGCGCCTCGCCTCGGAGTTCGGCTTCGAGGCGGTCAACATCGCCGACGTACCCGAAGGCAGCGAAGGCGCGGACTACTGGTATTCGCCCACCGATCAGATCATCGTCACGCGCAACGCCAAGCTCCTCGACTGGCCGCGCATCGCCGAAGCGTCGGAGCCGATCGAGGAGCGCGAGAACCTGCCGATCTTCACCGACTCGCACCACAACCTGCTCAGAATCCTGAAATGAGGCGATTCAAGCAGGTCGATGTCTTCACCGACAAGCCCTTCCTGGGCAATCCCGTCGCCGTGGTGATCGATGCCGAAGGCCTCGACGCGGCGGCGATGCAGCGCATCGCCTGCTGGACCAATCTCTCCGAGACCACGTTCCTGCTGCCGAGCACGAAGGCCGACTATAAATTGCGCATCTTCACGCCGCGCACGGAACTTCCTTTCGCCGGTCACCCGACGCTCGGCACGGCGCACGCGGCGCTCGAGTCCGGCTTCGTGGCGAGGAAAGGCAACCTCACACAGGAGTGCGCGGCCGGAATCTTCCAGCTGTCGGTGGAGGAGGGCAAAATCTTCGTCCTTGGGCCGACGCCGGCGATCTCGGAGATCGATTCCGCGCGTGTCGGCCGCGCGCTCGGCGTGCCGGCCAAAGGCCTGCTGCGCATCGACGTCGGCGCGGTCTGGTTGATCGGCGAGCTCGCCGACGCGGCGCAGCTCGCGGCGATGACGCCTGACCTCGGCCTGATCGCCGAGGAGAGCGTCAAGTACGGCATGGCTGGCGTCACCGTGTTCGCACCGTCGGGTGAAGGCGACGGCAAGTCGGCGATCCACGTGCGCTCGTTCGCGCCGGCGCACGGCATTCCGGAAGACCCGGTTTGCGGTACCGGTAACATCGCCATCGCCGCGTACCTTGCGCACACCGGCCAGGGCAAGAGGTACGGTGAGCGCTACCTCGCGCGCCAGGGCATGCAGGTCGGGCGCGATGGCCAGGTGTTCATGCGCTTCGACCGCGACGGCATTCGCATCGGCGGACCGTCCGTCACCTGCATAGACGGCAGCCTGACCTCGAAGCAAACGCGATAAACTGCCGCCTGTGTCCGCGACCAGACTTATCAAAGAACACAAGCGCACGCTCATCAATCGCTACGCGAAGCCGGACAACTTCGCCGGCTCGTTCCAGATCCTCAATACGCTCCTGCCGTTCGCGGCGCTCTGGTACGCCGTCGCGCTGAGCGCGGACGTTTCGTACTGGCTGACCGCGGCCCTGGCGCTGCTGATGGTGCTCTTCCTGACGCGCATTTTCGTGCTGATGCACGAATGCGGCCACGGCAGCCTGTTCCGCAGCGGCCGGCTGAACAAGGGTTTCGGCTTCCTGCTCGGCGTGCTCGACGGCATGCCGCAGTACGTCTGGTCGCAGCACCACGCCTATCACCATTCGACCAACGGCAACTGGGCGAAGTACCGCGGCCCCTTCGTCGTCGACACGGCCGAGGGGTACGCGGCGATGACCGAAAAGCAGCGGCGCACCTACCAGCTGCTGCGGCGGATCTGGCTGCTCCCCGTGCACGCGTTCGTCTATGTGCTCTTCATGCCGCGCTACACCTGGCTCAAGGGCAGCGCCAGCCTGCTCTGGCACTTCGTCAGGGGGAAAAGAGCCGAGTTCAGCACGCGCTACTGGAACTCGCCGCTCGAGTACTGGCACATGACCTGGAACAACGTCGTGCTGCTTGGTGCGTGGGTAGCGATGTCGATCGCCATCGGCCCGGTGCTGTTCTTCACGGTCTATGTCGCCAGCATCTCGCTCGCCACGGCGGTCGGCCTCGCGCTCTTCACCGTGCAGCACAACTTCGAGCACTCGTACGCGAGCAGCGACGAGGGCTGGGACTACGACACGGCGGCGATCGAAGGCACCAGCTTCCTCGTGCTGCCGGGCTGGCTGAACTGGTTCACCGCCAACATCGGCTACCACCACATCCATCACCTGTCGGCCAGCATCCCCAACTACCGGCTGGCGGAGTGCCACGACGAATACCAGCATCTCTTCGCCGGGGTGCCACGCATCCGCCTGGGCGAAATCCCGCAGGCGCTCCGCTACATCCTCTGGGACACCCGCGCGCGCCGGATCATCTCGGTCGCCGAGTTCGAGGCGCAGGCCGCCGCCGCCCCGGTCCCGGGCTAGAGCAGGTCGGGTTCGCCGCAGCGCTTGAGGATCTCGGCGCGCACGCGCTCGCGCAGCCGCACCGCCGCGTTCCAGTCGGCGCCGTCGGGCATCACCGGCTCGCCGAAGCTCACCATCACCGTCGAGCGCCGCAGGTACCAGGTGCTTTCGCGCAGCAGCGAGCGCACGCCGCGCAGCCCGACCGGCACCACCGGGATGCCGGCCTGCACTGCGACCTGGAAGGCGCCGGTGCGGAAGGCGAGCAGTCCCGCGTGGTGGCGGAAGGTGCCTTCCGGAAAAAGAATGAGCGAGACGCCCCTGCGCGCCGCGGCGACCAGCTCGTCGGCGTGCTCGGCGCTCTTCTGCACGTCGAAGCGCTCGACGAACACCGAGCCAAGCCCGCCGAGGAAAGTGCGCATGAAGAAGTTGGCGAGGAACTCGCTCTTCGCGACGTAGGCATAGCGGTTGTATTTCAGCACCGCCATCAGCACCACGCCGTCCATGTAGCTCGTGTGGTTGGGGACGATGACGGCGGGCGCGGCGGGCAGGTTCTCCAGTCCTCGCACCACCACGGGCACGCCCGAGAGCCAGAGGAAGGCGCGCGCGAGGTAGTGACCGGTGTTCCACGCCACGCGCGTGCTGCCCAAGGCCGCGGCGAGGAAGGCGACGAGTATCAGCGGCGGGAAGATGAGGTAGGCGCGCGCGACGAAGGCGAGTCCGCGCACCACGCGCCAGCCGCGGCGGAATTGCGGCACCACGCCCGCCAGCGCGAGGCGAACGAATTGCAGCCAGACCGCCTGCGGCCGCACGGCCGAAGGCCCGCGCTCGTAGTAGTCGCGCGCCGCGACGCGCCGGATCTTGCCGCTCGAGGTCTTGGGCACGGTGTGCGGCGGCGCGAGCACGATGTCGTCCACCGGTCCGCCGAGCAGGCTCAGCGCCAGGTCGTTGATCCTCCTCTTCAGCCCCTGGTGGAGCGTGGTGTCTTCGCTGCGCGTCTCGGCGAGCACGACGATCCGCTCGGTGCCGCTCGCGTGGTCCATCGAGCCGAACACGGCGACGCAGCCCCGGCGCACGCCCTCGAGGTCGCCCACCGCTTCCTCGAGCTCGTAGGGGCTGATGTTGCGGCCGCCGCGGATGATCACGTCCTTCTCGCGGCCGGTGATGTAGAGCGTGCCCTCGTCGAGATAAGCGCGGTCGCCGGTGTTCACCCACGCGCCGTCGAAGAGGCCGCGCGTCGCCTCCGGATTGCGGTAGTAGCCGCTCGTCGCCGACGCTCCCTTGAATTGCAGCTGCCCCTCGGAGCGGTCCGGCAGCTCCAGGCCGGCGGCGTCGACGACGCGCAGATCGTGGTCGGCAAGGACGCGGCCGCAGGCGACGATCTTGAGCGGCGCCGCATCGCCTGCGCGCGCCGGCACCGCTTCGCCGTCGCTCGCCAGGCGCTCGCGGTCGAGGAGATCAACCTTCCAGGGCTCGCCGGGCGGCGTGAAGGCGAGGCCGACCGAGGCCTCGGCAAGGCCGTACACCGGAGACAGCACGTTTTTCCTGAAGCCGTATTTTGAAAACCGCTCTTCGAACGCGCTCAGCGTCTCCGGGCTGACCGGCTCGGCGCCGTTGAAGGCGAAGCGCCACGAGGAAAGATCGACTCCTTCCAGGTCGTGGTCCTGAATTCTTCTCAAACACAATTCATAGGAAAAATTCGGGCCGCCGGAGATCGTCCCGCCGTGGCGGTGGATGGCGCGCATCCACGAGCTCGGCCGCGAGAGGAAGGCGAGCGGCGACATCAGCACCACCGGAAAGCCGAGAACCATGGTGGCGAAGCAGCCGCCGATGAGACCCATGTCGTGGTACAGGGGCAGCCAGCTGACGAACACGTCCTCGCTGCCGGCGCGCACCGCGCGCCCCATGGCGCGCACGTTGGCGAGCAGGTTGGCGTTGGTCAGTATCACGCCCTTCGGCTGTCCGGTACTGCCCGAGGTGTACTGCAGGAAGGCGATCTGCCCGCCCGTGCCGCGCACCGGCGCGAAGTCCCTGGCGTCGCCGGCGAAATCCGCCGGCACCAGCACCGCGCGCAGCGACTCGACCTGCGCGCGCAGGAGCCACGCGAGCGGCTTCGCCTCCGGCACGGTCACCATCAGGGCCGCGCCGCAGCTCTTGAGGATGCCGACGTGGCGCGTCATGTGGTCTTCGATGGTGGTCAGCCGCGCCGGCGGATAGAGCGGCACCGGGATGCCGCCCGCGAGCAGCGTGCCGTAGAAGCAGAAGATGTAGTCCCTCGAGGTCGGCAGCATGATCGCCACCGTCTGTCCCGGCGCGAGGCCGGCCTCCGTCAGGCGCAGCGCGTAGCGCGCCGCGCCCTCCCAGATGGCGCGATAGCTGAGCTGGATTTCCGCCTGGTCCTCGTACAGGAAGACGGTCAGGCGATCGGGCTGGCGCTCGACGTGGTAGGCAAGCGCCTCGACCAGCGTCTGCGCCTCGGTGGGCGGGCGCACGCCTTCGCGCTGCGCGAGGCTCGCTACCGTGCGATCGGCCGCGCGCGGCGAATGGCCGGCGCTGGCGAGAAGGAAGCGCAGCAGATCGCGCGGCGTCTCGGCGGCGGCGAGCGCCTGCTCGGCGAGGCTGGCGCCGAACTCGCGCTCCAGGCGCAGCACCAGCTCGACGCGCGCCAGGCTGTCGAGGCCGAGGTCCCTCTCGAGCGAGCTGTCGAGGGCGACGTCGGCGCCGAAGTTGGGATGCGCCTCGCGGGCGACCGCCGCGACGACGGCGAGCAGCTTGTTCGGATCGACGGTGACGGTCACGGGGGAGGGGGCGAGTGTACACGGGGGGAAATATGAAGAACTCGTGAAACCAACGTCATGCGCTTGATGGTTCTCCAGGGGCGCGGGACCATCCGCGGGTGAAGCCCGGGATTACGCTCAAGCTCTTCCTCGCCATCCTTGCCGCGAGCGCCGTCGTCGCGGCGGCGATGGCCATCGCGACGCGCGTTTCGTTTCAAAACGGCTTCCTCGGTTACCTCAACCAGGTCGAAGCGCAGCGTCTCGATGCGCTGACGGCGAAGCTCGCCGACGAGTACCGTCGAACGGGCGACTGGAGCTTCCTCAAGGGCGACTACGCGCGCCTGCGCGAGCTCGCCGCGCCGGCACAGCCGATCCAGCGCCTCGCGCTGCTGGACGAAGCGCGGCGCACGGTGGTCGGCAACCCCGACCTGACCGAGGAGCAGGCGGTGCGGCCGGTGGTGGTCGATGGCCGCACGGTCGGGTGGATCGCGCGCTCGCCCTATCGCCGGCTCACCGGCGCCGCCGACCTTTCCTTCCAGCAGGAGCAGCAGCGCTCGGCATGGCTGATCGCCGCCCTGGCGCTCGCGCTGGCGGCGCTGGCCGCGGTGGTGCTGGCGCGGTTTTTCCTGCAGCCGTTGAAGCGCGTGGCGGCGGCGACGCATCGCCTCGCGGCCGGGGACTACGGCACCCGCGTGGCCGTGACCTCGCGCGACGAGCTCGGCCGCCTCGCCGAGGACTTCAACCGCCTGGCGCAGGCGCTCGAGCGCAACGAGGAGCTGCGGCGGCGCTTCATGGCCGACGTCTCGCACGAGCTGCGCACGCCGATCGCCGTGCTGCGCGCCGGGCTGGAAGCGCTCGAGGACGGCGTGCGGCCGCTGACGCGCGAGTCGCTCGCGTCGCTGCACGGCGAGGTGGCCGCGCTCGGCAAGCTGGTCGAGGACCTCTACCAGCTCGCGCTCGCTGACGTCGGCGCGCTGACCTACAGGAAAGAGCGAATTGGTATAGGCGAGGTGCTCGAGCAGGCGGCGGAGCCTTTCGCCGCGCGTCTTGCCGAACGCCAGCTTTCCTTCGAGAAGAAGTTCGATTCCGGGCCGAAGGTGCTGGCCGACGCCGATCGCCTGGGACAGGCGTTTCGCAATCTGCTCGAGAACGCGGCGCGCTATACCGACGCCGGCGGGCGCGTACGCATCGGCGTGCGCCGCGTCGACGGCAGCGTCGCGGTGGATTTCGAGGACTCGGCGCCCGGCGTGCCGGCCGAGGCGCTGCCGCGCCTGTTCGAGCGCTTCTACCGCGTCGAGGGCTCGCGCAGCCGCGCCAACGGCGGCGCCGGCCTCGGCCTCGCCATCGTGCGCAGCGTGATCGAGGCGCACGACGGCGCAATCGAGGCGGGCGCCTCGCCGCTCGGCGGACTGCGCGTGACGGTCATGCTGCCGGAGGCGGCATGAGCAAGGTCCTGATCGTCGAAGACGAGCCCAAGCTCGCCTCGCTGGTGGCCGATTACCTCAAGGCCGCGGGCTACGAGGCGCACTGCATCGAGAACGGCCTCGAGGCGATTCCCTGGGTGAAGGGCAACCAGCCCGACCTGATCGTGCTCGATCTCATGCTGCCGGGCCGCAGCGGGCTGGAGATCTGCAAGGAGCTGCGGACCTTCAGCGACGTGCCGGTCATCATGGTGACGGCGCGCGTCGAGGAAGTCGATCGCCTGATCGGTCTCGAGGTGGGTGCCGACGACTACCTGTGCAAGCCTTTCAGCGTCCGCGAGCTGGTCGCCCGCGTGAAAGCCTTGCTACGCCGGCCGCGCGTTGCCGCCGCTGCGCCCGCCGGGTTGGCGATCGATGAAGAGAAACACCAGGTATCGCTCGACGGAAAGGTGCTCGACCTCACGCCGGTGGAGTTCCGCCTGCTCGCGGCACTCGTCGCCGCGCCAGGCCGTGTCTTTTCGCGCGACGGCCTGCTGGAGAAGCTGTATGCCGACCACCGCGTCGTCACCGACCGCACCGTCGATGCGCACGTGAAGAACCTGCGCCGCAAGCTGGAAGAAATCCGCCCGGGCGCCGACCTCGTGCGCTCGATCTACGGCGTCGGCTACAAGCTGGAGCTCTGAATGGGCCGCACCGGCAAGATCATCCTCGTCCTCGTCTGCCTCGCCATCGCCGCCGGCGCCGCGTGGTGGGTCTACCGCGACTACTGGAGCGCGGACGCCCAGGCGACACGCATGCCACCGCAGAAGGGTCGCGGCGGGATGGGCGCGGGCGCGCCGACGCCCGTGATCGGTGCGTCGGCGAGCCTTGGCAGCGTTGACATCGTCATCACCGGCCTCGGCACGGCGACGCCGCTGCGCACGGTGACGGTGCGCTCGCGCGTCGACGGCGAGCTGATGCGCGTGCTCTTCCAGGAAGGCGAGCTGGTGAAGGAGGGGCAGCTCCTCGCCGAGATCGACCCGCGCAGCTTCAAGGTGCAGCTTGAGCAGGCCGAGGGCCAGCTCGCGCGCGACCGCGCGCTGCTCGAAAACGCCAAGCTCGACCTCGAGCGCTACCAGTCGCTGTTCAAGCAGGATTCCATCGCCAAGCAGCAGGTCGACACGCAGATGTCGCTGGTGCGGCAATACGAAGGCGCGGTGCGCGTCGACCGCAGCCAGATCGACAGTGCCAAGCTGCAGCTTTCGTACACCAAGGTCACCGCTCCCGTCGCCGGCCGTGTCGGCCTGCGCCTGGTCGACCAGGGCAATATCGTGCGCGCCGGCGACGCCAATGGCCTGGTCGTCATCACGCAGCTGCAGCCGGTGGCGGTGCTCTTCACCGTGCCGCAGGACAGCGTGCCCGTGGTGATGCGCCGCATGCAGTCGGGCGAAAAGATCCCGGTCGAGGCGTGGGACCGCGAGCAGAAAACGAAGCTGGCCGATGGAGAGCTCGTCTCGGCCGACAACCAGGTCGATCCCGCCACCGGCACGGTGAAGCTGAAGGCGCAGTTCGCCAACGACGATCGCGCGCTCTTCCCCAACCAGTTCGTCAACGTGCGCATGAAGCTCGATACGCTGCGCGACATCGTCGTCATTCCCTCGGCGGCGGTGCAGCGCGGCGCGCAGGGATTGTTCGTCTATGTCGTGCGGCCCGACAACACGGTCACGCAGCGGGTCGTCAAGCTCGGCCCGGCCGAAGGCCTGCGTGTCGCGGTGAACGAGGGCCTGGCGGCCGGCGAGGTGGTCGTGGTCGACGGCATGGACCGCCTGCGCCCTGGCGCGCCGGTGGAAGTATCCGGTGCGCGGCCGGAGATCAAGCCGCCCCCCGAGGGCGCGCGCAAAGGAAAGGGCAAGGGCAAGGGCGAGGGCAGGAAGGCGCAGTGAACCCCTCTCGCCTCTTCATCGTCCGGCCGGTCGCGACCACGCTGCTGATGGTCGCGGTGCTGCTCTCGGGCATCTTCGCCTACCGCCTGCTGCCGATCTCGGCGCTGCCGCAGGTCGACTATCCGACCATCCAGACCTTCACCTTCTATCCCGGCGCGAGCCCCGAGGTGATGGCCTCCTCGGTCACCGCGCCGCTCGAGCGGCAGCTCGGCCAGATTCCGGGCCTGAAGCAGATGCTCTCGTCGAGCTCGGGCGGCGCCTCGGTGATCACGCTGCAGTTCGACCTCGCCATTCCGCTCGACGTGGCGGAGCAGGGCGTGCAGGCGGCGATCAACGCCGGCTCGAACCTGCTGCCGCAGGACCTGCCGGCGCCGCCGGTCTACAGCAAGGTGAACCCGGCCGACGCGCCCATCCTGACGCTGGGCCTCTCGTCGCGCAGCATGACGCTGCCGGAAATCCAGAACCTCGCCGACACGCGCCTGGCGCAGAAGCTCTCCCAGGTCGCGGGCGTCGGCCTGGTGACGCTCTCCGGCGGGCAGCGTCCGGCGGTGCGCGTGCAGGTGAATCCCAAGGCGCTGGCCGCCAACGCCCTCGGCCTGGAGGACGTGCGCGGCGCGATTGCCGCCGCCAACGTGAAGCGAGCGAAAGGGAGCCTCGAGGGCCCCAACCGGGCCTACAACATCGACGCCAACGACCAGCTCCGCTCCGCGGCCGAGTACAAGAGCGTCGTCATCGCCTACAAGAACGGCGCGCCGGTGTACCTCTCGGACGTCGCCGACATCGTCGACGATGCCGAGAACGTGCGCCTCGCCGCCTGGATGAACGACGTGCCGGCGATCATCCTCAACATCCAGCGCCAGCCGGGCGCCAACGTCATCGAGGTGGTCGACCGCATCAAGCGGCAGCTGCCGCAGCTGCAGGCGTCACTGCCGGCGGCGATCGACGTCGCGGTGCTGACCGACCGCACCGTGACGATCCGCGCTTCGGTGCACGACGTGCAGGTGGAGCTCCTGCTCGCCGTCGCGCTCGTGGTGCTGGTGATCTTCCTGTTCCTGCGCAATCTGCCGGCAACCATCATCCCGAGCGTCGCCGTGCCCGTGTCGCTGATCGGCACCTTCGGCTTCATGTACCTCGCCGGCTTCTCGATCAACAACCTGACCCTGATGGCGCTGGTGGTCGCCGCCGGCTTCGTCGTCGACGACGCGATCGTCGTGATCGAGAACATCGCCCGCCACATCGAGGCCGGCGACCCGCCGCTCGAGGCGGCGCTGAAGGGCTCGCGCGAGATCGCCTTCACCATCATCTCGCTCACCTTCTCGCTGGTGGCGGTGCTGATCCCGCTGCTTTTCATGGGCGACGTGGTCGGGCGCCTGTTCCGCGAGTTCGCGGTGACGCTGGCGGTGTCGATCCTGATCTCGGCGGTGGTGTCGCTGACGCTGACGCCGATGATGTGCGCGCGCTTTCTCTCGAAGAAAAAGCAATCCCAGCAGAATCGCTTCTACGTCGCGACCGGGCGCATGTTCGATTCCGTCATCGCCCGCTACGGCCGCGCGCTCGAGTGGGTGCTCGATCGCCAGACGGCGACCCTGCTGGTCGCGCTCGCCACGCTGGCGCTGACCGTGATCCTCTACTTCGTCGTGCCGAAGGGCTTCTTCCCGGTGCAGGACACCGGCGTCATCCAGGGGATCTCGGAAGCGCCACAGAGCATTTCCTTTCCCGCCATGGCGGAACGCCAGCAGGCGCTGGCGCACGCTGTGATGCAGGACCCGGCGGTGGCGAGCCTCTCATCCTTCATCGGCGTCGACGGCTCGAACGTCAGCCTGAACAGCGGCCGCATGCTGATCAACCTGAAGCCGCTCGCCGAGCGTGGCGGCGTGCACGCCTCGGACGTGATCCGCAGGATCCAGCCCGGGCTCGCGAAAGTGCCCGGCATCACGCTCTACATGCAGCCGGTGCAGGACCTGACCGTCGAGGACCGCGTCAGCCGCACGCAGTACCAGTACACGCTGGAGGCCGCCGACGGCGATCTCCTCGACGAGTGGACGCCGCGCCTGGTCGAGCGCCTGCGCCAGCTTCCCGAGCTCACCGACGTCGCTTCCGACCTGCAGACGCAGGGCCTGCAGGCCTATGTCGACATCGACCGCGACAGCGCCGGGCGCCTGGGCATCACGCCCGCCGCCGTCGACACGGCGCTCTACAACGCCTTCGGCCAGCGCCTGATTTCGACCATCTTTACGCAGTCGACGCAGTATCGCGTGGTGCTGGAAGTGAAGCAGGAGTACCGCTCGGGGCCGCAATCGCTGAACGACATCTTCGTCCCCGGCACCGGCGGGGTGCAGGTGCCGCTCTCCTCGATCGCGCAGTTCAGCACCGGCACCGCGCCGCTGGTCCTGAACCGCATCGGCCAGTTCCCGGCGGCGACCGTCTCGTTCAACCTCGCGGCCGGCGCCTCGCTCGGCCACGCCGTCGACGCGATCCAGTCGGTCGAGCGCGAGATCGGCCTGCCGCCGAGCGTGCAGACCGCGTTCCAGGGCGCCGCGGCATCCTTCCGCGACTCGCTCTCGAGCACGCTGCTCCTCATCCTCGCCGCGGTCGTGACGATGTACATCGTCCTCGGCGTTCTCTACGAGAGCTACATCCACCCGGTGACGATCCTGTCGACGCTGCCCACCGCGACCGTCGGCGCGCTCGCGGCGCTGATCCTCGCCGGCAGCCAGCTCGGCGTGGTGGCGATCATCGGCATCATTCTGTTGATCGGGATCGTGAAGAAGAATGCCATCATGATGATCGACTTCGCGCTCGACGCCGAGCGCGAGCAGGGCAAAAGCCCGCGCGAGGCGATCTTCCAGGCGTGCCTGCTGCGCTTCCGGCCGATCCTCATGACCACCTGCGCGTCGCTCTTCGGCGCGCTGCCGCTGATGCTGGGCAGCGGCGTCGGCTCGGAGCTGCGCCATCCGCTGGGCCTGACGATGGTGGGCGGCCTGATCGTCAGCCAGGTGCTGACGCTCTTCACCACGCCGGTCATTTACCTGGCGTTTGATAGAGTTTCAAAAAGAAAAAAAATTGAAGAGGTACCGGCGTGAATCTCTCCGCCCCCTTCGTCGCCCGCCCGGTGGCCACGACGCTGCTCGCCATAGGCCTGACGCTCGCCGGCGCGGTGGCGTTCACGCAGCTTCCCGTCTCGCCGCTGCCGCAAGTCGACTTCCCGGTGATCTCGGTCGTGGCGCAGCTGCCGGGCGCCGACCCCGACACCATGGCCTCCACGGTTGCCACGCCGCTCGAGCGCCAGCTCGGCCGCATCGCCGGCGTGAACGAGATCACGTCGTCGTCCTCGCTCGGCTCGAGCCGCATCACGCTGCAGTTCGACCTCAGCCGCAACATCAACGAGGCCGCGACCGAGGTGCAGTCGGCCATCAACGCCGCGCGCAGCCAGTTGCCGAGCGGCATGCCGAACAATCCCACTTATCGCAAGGTAAACCCGGCCGACGCGCCGATCATGGTGATGACGCTCACCTCGGACACCATGAGCCGCGGGCAGATGTATGACGCCGCCTCGACCATCGTCGCGCAGAAGCTCTCCCAGGTGCGTGGCATCGGCCAGGTCACCGTCGGTGGCAGCTCGCTGCCGGCGGTGCGCGTCGAGCTCAACCCGGCGGCGCTGAACGCCTACGGCATCGCCCTTGCCGACGTGCGCAGCGCGCTCGCCACCACGAACGCCAACCGGCCGAAGGGCCTGGTCGAGGACGGCGAGAAGGTCTGGTGGATCTATGCAAACGACCAGGCGCGCGAGGCCGCCGAGTACCTGCCGCTCGTCCTCTCCTACCGCAACGGCGCCGCGGTGCGGCTGCAGGACGTCGCCGAAGTCGTCGACTCGGTGCAGGACATCCGCAATGCCGGCGAGGCCAACGGCCGGCCGGCGGTGCTGATCATCATCTACCGCGAGCCGAACGCCAACATCCTCGAGACGGTGCAGCGCATCCGCGACCTCAAGCCGTTCCTGCAGGCGTCCATTCCCGCCGCGGCCGAGCTCGGCGAGGCCATGGAGCGCACCTCGACCATCCGCGCTTCGCTCTCCGAGGTGGAGAAGACGCTGCTGATCGCGGTGGCGCTGGTCATCCTGGTGGTGTTCGTGTTCCTGCGGCGCGTGCGGGCGACGCTCATCCCGGCGGCGGCGGTGCCGGTGTCGATCGTCGCCACTTTCGGCTTCATGTACCTCGCCGGCTACAGCCTCAACAACCTGTCGCTGATGGCGCTGATCGTCGCCACCGGCTTCGTCGTCGACGACGCGATCGTCGTGCTGGAGAACGCGACGCGCCACATCGAAGCCGGGATGGCGCCCATGGCGGCGGCGCTGCTCAGCGCGCGCGAAGTCGGCTTCACCGTGCTGTCGATGAGCGTGTCGCTGATCGCGGTGTTCATCCCGATCCTCTTCATGGGCGACATCGTCGGCCGCTTCTTCCGCGAGTTCGCGGTCACGCTCTCGGTGGCGATCCTCGTGTCGCTGGTGGTCTCGCTGACGCTGACGCCGATGATGTGCGCCTACCTCCTGCGCCCCCACGCGCAGCGCGAGCGCGGCGTCTTCTACCGCACTAGCGAGCAGGTGTTCGAGACCGTGCGCGCCGGCTACGGGCGCACGCTTGGCTGGACGCTGCGCCACCCGTTCTTCGTCATCCTCCTCCTCGGCGCGACGGTGGCGCTCAACGTCTATCTGTACATCGCCATTCCGAAGGGCTTCTTCCCGCAGCAGGACACCGGCCGCATGGTCGGATTCATCCGCGCCGACCAGGCGACCTCGTTCCAGGCGATGCAGCAGAAGATGTCGCAGTTCGTGAGCATGGTGCGCGCTGATCCGGCAATCGAGAACGTCACCGCGGTGACCGGCGGCGGCTTCGGCGCGCGCAACTCGGGCTTCATGTTCCTCTCGCTCAAGCCGCTCGCCGAGCGGCCGAGCGCCGGCGCGGTGGTGGCGCGGCTGCGGCCCCAGCTGGCGAAGATCGCGGGCGCGAACCTGTTCCTCGTGCCGGTGCAGGATGTGCGCGTCGGCGGTCGCCAGGGCACCGGCACCTACCAGTACACGCTGCAGAGCGACGACGTGAATGCGCTGCGCGTCTGGACGCTGCGGCTGCAGACTGCGCTGCAGAGCGTGCCGCTGCTCGCCGACGTCATCAGCGACCAGGAAACGCGCGGCCTGCAGGCGAGCCTGGTGATCGACCGCGCCACCGCGGCGCGCATGGGTGTCACCACCGACATGATCGACAGCACGCTCGGCAACGCCTTCGGCCAGTCGGTGGTGTCGACCATCTACACCGACCGCAACCAGTATCGCGTCGTCATGGAGGTCGATCCGCGCTACTCGCAGGGTCCCGAGGCGCTGAAGGACGTCTATATCCTCTCGGGCGCGGGGGCGAGGGTGCCGCTCGCGGCGGTGGCGCGCTACGAGTTCACCAACACGCCGCTCTCGGTCAACCACCAGGGCCAGTTCGCCGCGGCGACGATCTCGTTCAACCTGCCCGAGGGCGTCTCGCTCTCGCAGGCGAGCGCCGCGATCGCCGCCACCTCGGCGCAGATCGGCGTGCCGGCCAGCGTCTACGGCTCGTTCCAGGGCACGGCGCGCTCGTTCGAGTCGACCATGTCGCGCCAGCCGTGGCTGATCCTGGCGGCGATCCTCGCCATGTACATCGTCCTCGGCGTGCTCTACGAGAGCGTCGTGCACCCGATCACGATCCTGTCGACGCTGCCTTCGGCGGGCGTCGGCGCGCTCCTGGCGCTGCTCGCGTTCCGCGCCGAGTTCACGGTCATCGCCCTGATCGGCGTCTTCCTGCTGATCGGGCTGGTGAAGAAGAACGCCATCCTGATGGTCGACTTCGCGCTCGAGTCCGAGCGCGGCGGCGCGAAGCGGCCGGAGGAGGCGATCTTCGAGGCCTGCATGCTCCGGTTCAGGCCGATCATGATGACCACCATGGCGGCGCTGCTCGGCGCGCTGCCGCTTGTCCTGCGCCGCGGCGACGGCGCTGAGCTGCGCCAGCCGCTCGGCATCGCCATCGTCGGCGGGCTGATCCTGAGCCAGCTCCTCACGCTCTACACGACGCCGGTCGTGTACCTGTACCTCGACCGCTTCCGCCTGTGGCTGCGCCGCCGGCGTCCGGCTTTGGGGGCGGCATGAAGAGATTCTGGCTTTGCATCGTCCTTTCCGTCTCCGGCTGCGCCGTCGGCCCGGACTACAAGCGCCCGGACGCTCCCGTCTCTGCCACCTTCAAGGAGTTGGAAGGCTGGAGCGCCGCCCGGCCGCAGGACGAGGCGCCGCGCGGGCAATGGTGGTCGGTGTTCGCCGACCGCGAGCTCGACGCGCTCCTGCAGCGGATCGACGTCTCCAACCAGAATGTGCGCGCCGCCGAGGCGCGCCTGCGCCAGGCGCGCGCGCTAGCCGACCAGGCGCGCGCCGGTCTCTTTCCCTCGCTCGCCGGCAACGCCTCGGCCAATCGCAGCAAGTCGCCCTCGCTCTCCAACGCGCCTTCCTTCGCCACCGGCGCGGTCAACACCTTCAACGCCAGCCTCGGCGCGAGCTGGGAGCTCGATCTGTGGGGCAAGGTGCGCCGCTCGATCGAGGCGGGCGACGCATCGTGGCAGGCGAGCACCGCCGACCTCGAGGCGGCGAAGCTCTCGGCGCGCGCCGCGCTGGCGCAAGCGTACTTCTCGCTGCGCGCCGCCGACTCGACGAGGAAGCTCCTCGAGGACACGGTCGCCGCGTACCAGAAGAGCCTGCAGCTGACCGAGAACCGCTACAAGGCCGGCGTCGTGCCGCGCCTCGACGTGGTGCAGGCCGAGGTGCAGCTGAAGAGCACGCAGGCGCAGCTCATGGACATCGGCGTCGAGCGGGCGCAGTTCGAGCACGCGATCGCGCTGCTGGTGGGAGAGCCGCCGGCCAATTTCGCGCTCCCGCCGGCGCCGCTCAGCCTCGCCATGCCCTCGATGCCGGTCGGCCTGCCCTCGACGCTGCTCGAGCGCCGGCCCGACATCGCCGCCGCCGAGCGTAGCGTCGCCGCCGCGAACGCGCGCATCGGCGTCGCCAAGGCGGCGATGTTCCCGTCGCTGACATTGTCGGGAACGACGGGCTTCCGCTCGGGTTCGCTCGCCGATCTTTTCAGCGCGCCGAGCCGGCTGTGGTCGCTCGGCGCCGCGGCGGCCCTGCCGATCTTCGACGCCGGCCTGCGCCGCTCGCAGACCGATCAGGCGATGGCCGTCTACGACGAGGAAGTCGCCACCTACCGCCAGACCGTCCTCGCCGCCTTCCAGGAGGTCGAGGACAACCTCGCCGCGCTTCGCATCCTCGAGCAGGAAGCAGCGCTGCAGGACGAAGTCGTCACCGCGGCGCGCCGCGCCGTCGAGCTGACGACCAACCAGTACCAGGCCGGCGTGGTGAGCTACCTGAACGTCATCACCGCGCAGGCGACGCTCCTCGCCAACGAGCGCACCGCAGCCGGCATCCTCAGCCGGCGGCTGACCGCCAGCGTTGCCCTCGTCCGCGCGCTCGGCGGCGGCTGGAGAGTGCCGGAGTAAACTGGTCGGTGTGTCGAATAGCTTCCTCGATCGGCTGGACGGTGAGGCGCGGAATCTTCTTCTTGCCGTCGCGCGTCCGGTCTCCCACAAGAAAGGCGAGCGCCTGGTGCGCCACGGCGACCCGTCGCGCGGCGCCTACGTCCTGCGCGAGGGCGCGGCCGAGGCGACCGTCACCCTACCGGGCGGCGAGAAGCTGAGCGTCGCCAGGTTCGGCGCCGGCGGCGTATTCGGCGAGATGGCGCTGATCGAGCGCGGCACCTGCACCGCCACCGTCACCGCGACCGAGAACCTCGCCGGCTGGTTCATCGAGCGCGACGACTTCCGGTCGCTGGTCGCCCAGCGCGTCCCCGGCGCCCTGCGCGTGCAGCACACGCTGACCCTGGTTCTCTCCGACAAGCTGCGGCAGCTCAACGCCAAGGTGCTCGAGGTCGCGGCGGCCGAAGACAAGCCGGCGCGCAAATCCAATGGCGCCGATCCGCTCGCCGGCGTGAAGCGGGCGAAGCAAGCCTCTTTCGACTTCAAGGCTTTCCTGCCGCACCTGCCGATCTTCGAAGGCTTCGATGCCACCGAGATCGGCGAGATCCTCGCCGCCGCCAACGTGCTCGAGCTTCCGCGCGGCCAGAAAATCTTCGCCGCCGGCCAGCCCTCGACCGCCTGCTTCATCGTCGTGCGCGGCGCGGTCAAGATCCGCGCCCAGCACGAGAAACGCGAGCGCCGCATGGCCATCCTCGGTCCCGGCCAGCTCCTCGGCTACATGAGCGCGCTCGAGAAGGGCGTGCACGGCTCCGATGCCGTCGTGCGTGAGGACGCGCTGCTGCTCGAGATTCCCGCGAAGGCTTTCGAATCGCTCTACTTCGGCAGCAGCCCGACCTCGACCAAGCTGCAGCGCGTCATCCAGAAGAGCCTGCTCCTGTCCCTGGGGCAGACGAATCGTCACCTGACCCGGCTGATCAGCCAGGCGAAGCTTCGCGGCGCGGAGAAAGAGGGCGTGGAGCTCGAGAAGGCTTATAGCGGGCAAATCACCGCCGCCGCGCTCGACTAGTGAAGATATTCATCGCCGGCGGGACGGGCGCGATCGGGCGCGTTCTCGTGCCGATGCTCGTCGGTGCAGGACACAAGGTGGTCGCGCTCATCCGCTCCGCGGATCGCAGCTCGCAACTCGAGCGGATGGGCGCCGTACCGGTGGTCGGCGATGTGTACGACGAAGCGCGGCTCGCGCGATTGGTCGCGCAATCTGAAGCTGAAGTCGTCATGCACCAGCTGACGGCGTTCGGGACCAAGGACGGCGATCCCTACGCGGAGACCATCCGCGTGCGGATCGATGGGACGCGCAGCCTCATCGCCGCAGCGCGCGCCGCCGGCGTGCGTCGCTTCATCGCTCAGAGCATTTCGTTCGTGTGCTCGCCCTCCGGCAGCGGACTGACCGACGAAGCAACGCCGCTCTATCTCGATGCGCCGCCCGCGGTTCGAGCACTGGTGGAGGCCGTCGCGTCGCTCGAGCACCAGACGCTGGAGGTTGGTGGCACGGTCCTCCGCTACGGCTGGTTCTTCGGGTCCGGGACCAGCTGGGACCCGCAGGGCGCGATTCCGCGCGCGATTCGCGAGGGCAACTATCCGCTCGTGGGCGCCGGCGCCGGAGCGTATTCGTTCATCGATCTGCGTGACGCCGCCGCGGCGACGGTCAAGGCTCTGGCGCGCGAAGGCGACGGCATCTACAACATCGTCAATGACGCGCCGGCTCGATTCAGCGAATGGCTACCCTTCGCCGCAAAGCTCCTCGGTGCGCCGGCGCCGGGTCGCGAGGACGAGGCCTCGGCCCGCAAGAGAGTCGGCGACATGCGGGTCTACTACATGAACGAGCAGCGCGGCGCGTCGAACGCGAAGGCAAAGCGCGCATTCGACTGGCAGCCGGCTTTTCCTTCGTGGCGAGCGAGTTTTGAGGCCCTCTATTCGGCCCGCCTATAATCCGGGCTGGCTTGTGGGAGGGACGAAACAACAATGAACACCCGAACGATACTTCTCGCCGTGGTCGCGGTCGCGGCTGTCGGCGCAGCCGCCTGGCACTTCGTTCTCCAGGACATGCTGGACCCGCCGGCCAAGCCAATGGCCGTGGCACCGAAGGCTGACGCGCCGAAGCCGCAACCTCCGGTCGCGGCGGCGCCGGGCGCGGATGCGGCGAAGCCCGCTCCCGCAGGCGCTCCGTCGGCGGACGACGTCAAGGCCGCTCAGTCGCGGGTCGGCGAACTGGAGAAACAGGTCGCCGATCTGCAGCGGCAGGTGGCGATGAAGAACCAGCAGATCGCCGAGCTGGAGAAGAAGACCGCCGGAAAGAAGTAGATCCCTAGTCCAGGTCGCGAATCGCGATCGCGGGCCGGTCTTTCCTGATCGTGGCGTGAAGCATCGAGTACTCCGGCACCTCCACCCACGCGGCGGTGTCCCGGGTCAGAGGCTCGGAGGCCACCAATATGGATGTCGCGTTCTCGGAGCCGCCGGTCATCTGCCACTCGCCTTCGTGAAGGCCGTAGTTGCGCCCGGCGGTGTACCAGAGGCTCAGGTAGGACATGTTCGCTTCGTGCAGCCGGGCGGCGTCCTCCGTGGGGAAGCAGCCGAAGTCGAAGCAGTAGCGCACCGCGGCGAGCTGGGTGCCATCGGCGATGAAGAGGTTGAGCGAGGAGCTGATGGCGATGCCGAGCTTCTTGCGCGCGTCGCGGATGATGTCGAGCGTCCGTTCCACGGCCTTGCCGAGCTCGTCGGCGCTCGGATGGCGGTGGGGGTCGGGAAGCTGCGAAACGATCAGGGCGTATACCCATTCGCTGTCGGTTGTCCCGTGTACCTGAGAAAGAAGAGAAGGCTTGATCAAAGGGGCGAGTAAAGGCTTCATCTCGGCGAAGCGCGCGAGGTCGCCGTTGTGCGCCATCACCAGTGGCACGTCCTTGAAGTGGAACGGGTGGCAGTTCTGCAGCGAGATCTCGACGCGGGTGTTGTATGCGACGCCGCGCACGTGGGCGAGCAGGCAGCCGGCGCGGATTTTCTCGGCGAGGTTCTTCAGGTTGCGGTCGAAGACCGGCAGCCCCTGCGAGTAGTAGGCGAAGGCGTGATCGGGGTCGTGGCTGGCGGTGTCCCAGGCTCTCATTCCAAAGCCGGCGAGGTTGAGCATGTTCAACATGCGGGGCATGGTGGACTGCCGCACCAGCGCCGAGTCGGGCTGGTAGAGGAAGTTGTCCAGCAGCACCGGCTCGCCGAGGTAGAGGAGAGCGCGGCACATGGCGCTAGCTCTTCTTCTGCTCTTCCAACCGGTCGGTGGCCGGCGGTGGGGTGCGCGACAGCGCCGCGAGCTCGGCCCAGAGCGCGGGGGTCATCTCGATCTTCAGCGAGTCGAGCGACGCCTGGAGCTGCTGCACGCTGCGCGCGCCGATGATCGGCGCGGTGACCGCCGGATGTGCGCCGACCCAGGCGACCGCGGTACTGACGGGATGCAGGCCGCGCTGCTTGCAGAAGGCGACGAACCTGTTCGCGACCTCGTGCATCCATTCATCGCCGTAGCGCGCGGTGTACATCTTGTTGGCGACCAGGCGGCCCTGGCCCGACTTGTCGCTGTACTTGCCCGAGAGCAGGCCGGCCGCCGCCGGGCTGTAGGGAAAGACCGAGACGCCGTTCGCCGCCGCCATCGGCAGGATCTCGACCTCGGCCTGGCGCTTCACCAGGTTGTACATGGGCTGGATCGCCTGCACGCGCGCCCAGGCGTGCTCCTCCTGCACGCCGAGCGCCTGCTGAACCTGCCAGGCGGCCCAGTTGCTGAGCGCGGGATAGAGGACCTTGCCTGCGCGCACCGCGTCCTCGAGCGCGCGCATCGCTTCCTCGGCCGGCACGAGCGGGTCGTGCATGTGGAGGTACAGGATCTCGACGCGGTCGGTCTGCAGGCGCTTCAGGCTCGCGTCGAGCGCGCGGATGAGGTGCCGGCGCGAGTTGCCCTTGGCGTTGAGGTCGGCGCCGATCGGATTGAAGGTCTTGGTGGCGATCACCAGGTCATCGCGCGCGCCGCGCATCAGCTTGCCGAGAATCTCTTCCGACTTGCCCTTGTTGTACTGGTCGGCGGTGTCGTAGAAGTTGATGCCGGCGTCGCGCGTCGCCTTGAACATCTCCGCCGACGCGGCTTCGTCGGCATCGCCGCCGAAGGACATGGTGCCGAAGCAGAGCTGGGAGACCTGGACGCCGGTACGGCCGAGAAGTTTGTATTTCATAGAAGTTCGCGCAAGCGTAACACCGCGCTGTCGGGGCTGGTCAGCACCGGGCACGAGACCGCCTGCACGACCGCTTCGCGAGCCCGGGCGGTGGAGAACTGGGCGAGCAGGATGGCGTCGCAGCCGCCGAGCTTCGCCGCGGCGAGAGCGAGGAGGCGGTCGTGGGTCGCGCCGTCGCCGGCCTCGAGCGCAGCCATCGCCTCCGGAACGCAAACCGATTTCACGTTGATCTGCGGGTCGAGGGCGCGCAGCTCGGCCTCGAGCGCCGGCACGGTGGGCGCAAACGTGGCGAGCATGCCGATGCGCCGGCCGTGGCGCAGGGCGTCGTCGAGCATCGCTTCGTTGGGGCGCAGCACGGGCACGCGCTGCGCCCGTTTCACCGCCTCTATAGCCTCGCCGAAGGCCGAGCAGGTGTAGAGCACGGCATTGGCGCCGGCGTCGACGCCATATTGCGCCAGCGAGGCGATGCGGCGGCTGAGCTGCGGCGTCAGCGCGCCTTCGCGGTTGCGATCGCGGGAAAGGGAGTCGTCGAGCAGATTGCTGAGCTCGGCCTCGGGCCAGTGGCGGCGGAACGCGTCCTCGACTGGTGCGATCGCCACTTTCACGGCATGGACGAGCGCGATGCGAACTCCCATCGGCCAAGTATAAGGGCTTGACCGCAGTCAAGAATCCGCGTCTGCCGGGTGGCCGATAATAGCGGTCTGCATGGCACGCAAATCCCGCTCGACTCCGAAGGGAAGACAGGTCGATCCGCGCGCACTCGAAGAGGTGCAGGCGCTTCTCGGCAGCGAGCCGCGACGCAAGGACCTCCTGATCGAGCACCTGCACAAGATCAACGACCGCTACGGCCACCTTTCCGCGCAGCACCTCGCCGCCCTGGCGCAGGAGATGAGCCTGTCGCAGGCCGAGGTCTACGAGGTGGCGACCTTCTACCACCACTTCGAGGTGGTGAAAGAGGGCGAGACCCCGCCGCCGGCGCTGACGGTGCGCGTCTGCGATTCGATTTCTTGCGAGCTTGCAGGGGCGCAGGCGCTTCTCAGGATGGATCTTGGCGCGAACGTGCGCGTCATCCCCGCGCCTTGCGTGGGAAGGTGCGAAGTCGCACCTTGCGTGGTGGTCGGGCAGAACCCCATCGGCAACGCGACGCCGCAATCCGTGAAGGCGGCGGTGGAGAAGAAGCAGATCGCGTGTCCGCCGACGGAATACGTCGACTTCAATGCCTACAAGAAGGCGGGCGGCTACAAGCTGATCGCCGATTGCCTCGCCGGCAAGCACACGCGCGAGGGGCTCACGAAGATCATGGAAGACTCGGCGCTGCGCGGTCTCGGCGGCGCCGGCTTCCCGGTCGGTCGCAAGTGGAAGAGCGTCGGCGGCGAGCCCGAGCCGCGCCTGATGGCGGTCAACATCGACGAGGGCGAGCCGGGCACGTTCAAGGACCGCTGGTACCTCGAGCGCGACCCGCACCGCTTCCTGGAAGGAATGCTGGTCGCCGCCTGGGCAGTCGGCATCAGCGAGATCTACATCTACCTGCGCGACGAATACGCAGGCTGCCGTGCGATTCTGGAAAAAGAACTTTCGGCTCTAAAGAAAAATCCGCCGTGCGCTCTGCTGCCCATCCATCTGCGGCGTGGAGCCGGGGCATACATCTGCGGCGAAGAGTCGGCGATGATCGAGTCGATCGAAGGCAAGCGCGGCATGCCGCGCCTGCGCCCGCCCTACGTCGCCCAGGTCGGCCTGTTCGGCCGGCCGACCCTCGAGCACAACATGGAGTCGGTGTACTGGGTGCGCGAGATCGTCGAGAAAGGGCCGCAGTGGTTCGCCGGCCACGGGCGTAACGGCCGCAAGGGCCTGCGGTCCTTCTCCGTCTCGGGGCGCGTGAAGAAGCCGGGCATGCATCTCGCGCCGGCGGGCATCACGGTCACCGAATTGATCAAGGAGTATTGCGGCGGCATGCTCGACGGCCACGAGTTCTACGGCTACCTGCCCGGCGGTGCGTCCGGCGGGATCCTTCCCGCGTCGAAGGGAGACATCCCACTCGACTTCGATACCCTGCAGCCGCACGGCTCCTTTATCGGCTCCGCGGCTGTGGTGGTACTGAGCGATAGAGATAAAGCGTCAAAAGCTGCGGTGAACCTGATGAAGTTTTTCCATGACGAGTCCTGCGGCCAGTGCACGCCCTGCCGCGTCGGCACCGCCAAGGCGGTGATCCTCATGGAAGCGCCGACGTGGGACCAGCCTTTGCTGAAAGAGCTCTCTCAGGCCATGATGGACGCTTCGATCTGCGGCCTGGGGCAGGCGGCGCCCAATCCCGCGTTGACAGTGATGAAATATTTCCCGCAAGAGGTGGAGTAGAGATGGAACGAGTAACCACCCAGCAGCTGGCGATGATGCCGATCGAGTTCAAGCTCAACGGCCAGACGGTGATCGGCCGCCCGGACGAGAAGATCATCGAGACCGCCAAGAAGCACGGCGTGACGATCCCGCACCTCTGCCACGGCGGCAACCAGCGCTCGGACGGCAACTGCCGCGCCTGCGTGGTCGAGATCAAGGGCGAGCGCGCGCTCGCGCCCTCGTGCTGCCGCTACCCGACCGTGGGCATGGAAGTCACGACCAATTCACCGCGCGCGCTGACCTCGCAGAAGATGGTGCTCGAGCTCCTCATGTCCGACATGGGCGAGGTGCCGCACACGAAGGTCAACAAGGTCGCCAACTGGGCCAGGAAAATGGGGGTTGGAAAACCTCGCTTTTCTTCCAGGAAAAATCCCAAACCGGATATTTCACACCCGGCCATTGCGGTCAATCTCGACGCCTGCATCCAGTGCACGCGCTGCGTGCGCGCCTGCCGCGAAGTGCAGGTGAACGATGTCATCGGCTACGCCGGCCGCGGCTCGGACTCGAAGATCGTCTTCGACTTCGACGACGCGATGGGCGAGTCGACCTGCGTCGCCTGCGGCGAGTGCGTGCAGGTCTGCCCGACCGGCGCGCTGATGCCGGCGCGCGACGTGGGGATGCAGACGATCGACAAGCGGGTCGACTCGGTCTGCCCGTTCTGCGGCGTCGGTTGCCTGCTGACCTATCACGTGAAGAAGAACGTGATTCAATTTGTCACCGGCAAGGATGGCCCGTCGAATCACAACCGGCTATGCGTGAAAGGCCGCTACGGCTTCGATTACGCGGCGCATCCGCAGCGCCTCACCAAGCCGCTCATCAGGAAGCCGGGCTTCCCGAAGACTTCCAAATTCATCGTCGACCCTGCGAACTGGAAGGACGTTTTTGAAGAGGTGTCCTGGGAAACCGCCCTGCAAAAAGCGGCTGATGGATTGAAGGCGATCAGAGAAAAAGACCGATACGCGCTGGCAGGCTTCGGCTCGGCCAAATGCTCCAACGAGGAGGCGTACCTCTTCCAGAAGCTGGTGCGTACCGGCTTTGGCACCAACAACGTCGACCACTGCACGCGCCTCTGCCACGCCTCGTCGGTGGTGGCGCTGCTGGAAGGAATCGGCTCCGGCGCGGTGTCGAACCAGGTGAACGACGTCGAGAACGCGGAAGTGATCTTCCTCATCGGCGCCAACCCGGTCTCCAACCACCCGGTGGCGGCGACCTGGATGAAGAACGCGGCGAAGCGCGGTGCGAAGCTGATCTACGCCGACCCGCGCCGCAGCGAGCTCTCGCGCCATGCCTGGCGCATGCTGCAGTTCAAGCCCGACACCGACGTGGCGATGCTGAACGCGATGATCCACACCATCATCGAAGAAGGCCTGGTCGACGAGAAGTTCGTGAAGGACCGCACCTCGGGCTACGAGGCGCTCAAGGAGAACGCGAAGAACTATTCGCCGGAGGCGATGGCGCCGCTCTGCGGTATTCCGGCCCAGACTCTTCGCGAAGTGGCGCGCGCCTTCGCCACCTCCAAGGGCTCGATGATCCTCTGGGGCATGGGCATCTCGCAGCACATCCACGGCACCGACAACGCGCGCTGCCTGATCGCGCTCTGCCTGATGACCGGCCAGGTCGGCAAGCCCGGCTCCGGCCTGCACCCGCTGCGCGGCCAGAACAACGTGCAGGGCGCTTCCGACTCGGGCCTGATCCCGATGATGTACCCCGACTACCAGCGCGTCGCAACGCCCGAGGCGAAGACGCGCTTCGAGAAATTCTGGGGCCAGGAGCTCGATCCGAAACCGGGCCTGACGGTGGTCGAGATCGTCAACGCCGCCTACGACGGCAAGATCCGCGGCATGTTCATCATGGGCGAGAACCCGGCGATGTCGGATCCCGACGTCGATCACGCGCGCGCCGGCCTGGCGAAGCTGGAGCACCTGGTGGTGCAGGACATCTTCCTCACCGAAACCGCCTACCTCGCCGACGTCGTCCTGCCGGCCACGGTGTGGCCGGAGAAGACCGGCACCGTCACCAACACCGACCGCATGGTGCAACTCGGCCGCAAGGCGATCGAGCCGCCGGGCGAGGCGCGCGAGGATTTCTGGATCCTGGTGGAGCTGGGCCGGCGCCTGGGCCTCGACTGGAAGTACCAGCACCCGAAGGAAGTCTTCAACGAAATGCGCGGCTGCATGGACTCGATCAAGGGCATCACCTGGGAGCGCCTCGAGCGCGACTCCTCGGTCACCTATCCCTGCGAGAACGAGGGCGACCCGGGCACGCCGGTGGTGTTCACCGAAGTGTTCCCGACGCCGACCGGTCGCGCCAAGTTCGTGCCCGCGGACATCATCCCGGCGGCGGAGCGGCCGGATATCGAGTATCCATTCGTGCTCATCACCGGCCGGCAGCTCGAGCACTGGCATACCGGCGCGATGACGCGCCGCGCCAGCGTGCTCGACGCGATCGAGCCCGAGGCCACGGTGTCGATGAACCCGCAGGACATGCACGAGAAGGGCATCAAGGCGGGCGAGATCGCGACGGTGCAATCACGTCGCGGCAAGATTTCGCTCTTCGTCCGGGAAGATGGCGGCACGCCGCGCGGCGCGGTGTTCATCCCGTTCGCCTTCTACGAGGCGGCGGCGAACCTGCTCACCAATGCCGCGCTCGACCCGTTCGGCAAGATCCCGGAGTTCAAGTACTGCGCCGTGAAGGTGACGAAGGGCGGCGACCGCCCGGGCGATCCCGGCTACGGCAAAGGGCGTACACTCGACGAAATTTACGGCTAGCCCCGGGGAGGGTTGCGTGCCGCTGATTGCCATCACCCGCGAGATGGGCTCGCTCGGCAAGGACGTTGCCCGCGGCCTCGGCGAGGCGCTCGGCCTGCCGGTCATCTACCACGAAGTGATCGACCAGCTCGCCGATCGCATGCGCGTGCGCAAGAGCCACGTCATTCGCCTTCTCGACGGCAGCGCCGGCATGCTCGAGCGCCTGACCGCCGACAAGACCAGCCTTTCGGTCTTCACCGCCGACGAGATCTTCAGCATCGCCTCGGGCCGCGGCGCCGTGATCCGCGGCTGGGGCGCGACCCACCTGCTGCGCGAAGTTCCGCACGCGGTCTGCGTGCGCGTCTGCGCGCCCTTCGAGGTGCGCAAGCAGCGCATGATGGATCGCCTCGGCAGCGAAGACGGCGAGCTCGTCGCCGAGGAGATCCGCAACAACGACGAGGCGCACGGCGCGATCATGCGCCGGCACTTCGACCTGCGCTGGAGCGATCCCGAGCACTATGACCTGGTGCTCAACACCAAGCGCGTGCGGGTGGACGAGTGCGTCACGGAAGTGCTGTCGCTGGTACGCGCGCCGCAGTTTGCCGAGACCGAGGGCACGCGCCAGAAGCTCGACGACCTCGCGCTCGCCGCGCGCGTGCGCGCCGCGCTGCGCCGGGCGCCGGAAACGCGCGAGGCGAAAGTGGGCGTGAGCGCGGAAGATGGACGCGTGGCGCTGTCGGGCGCCGGCAGCACCGACGAGATGCTGGCGTTCGTCGAGGTCGCATCCGCCGTGCCCGGCGTGCGCGACGTCGACTACAGAACCCTGCAGTAAGCCGGGCTTCTCCGGCTCCTCTTAGTAGCTGAACTTCAGATCGCGGCCGATCACCGTCAGCTCGACGAATGAGCTGCCGTTGTGGTTGGCGGGCGAGAAGCCGACGATGTAGCCGCCGGTGTCGTAGCCCTTCATGTTGTCGAGCTCGCGCATGAAGCCCTCGCGCGTGAGCTTAGGCCCGGCGCGCCGCAGCGCCTCGACCATCACCTTGGCGCCGATGAACGACTCGAGCGAGGTGAACGACAGATCCTTCTTGCCGAGCTGCTTCTCGATCGCCGCCTGGTATTCCTGCACGATCGGCAGCGAGCGCTTGGTCGGCGGCGGCACGACGGTGGCGACGATGACGCCGGCGCCGTCCTTGCCGCCGAGCTCCTTGGCGAGCGGGCTGGCGCCCGGGAACGAGTTGCTGGCCCACTGCGCCCCCATTCCGGAGCTGCGCGCGAGCTTGATGAAATCCGAGGTCGCCTTGTAGAGCGTGGTCAGGATGACGACGTCGGGCTGGCCTTTCGCGATCTCCTGCACGCCGGCGGCGATGTCGGGTTTGGCGCGGTCCTTGAAGGCGGTCGTGGAGACCGCCTGCAGGCCGCGCGCCTTGAGCGCCCGGTCGACGGCGGTCAGGTTCTCGCGCCCGACCACGTCGTCGTAATAGACGATCGAGAAGCGCTTGACGCCCAGCGGCACGAAGTGGTCGACGATCTTCTCCAGCTCCTCGGCGTAGCTGCCGCGGATGTTGTAGACGTACTTGTTGAAGACGCGCATCGGGTCGGCGCCGGTGAACGGTCCGACGAACGGCACGTGGCTCTTCTCGACGAACGGCAGCGCCGGGCGCGAAAGCGTCGCGCTGGCGTAGCCGTAGAGCGCAAACACCGCCTGCTCCTCGACCAGCTTCTTGGTGTTGGCCTCGGCGCGCGGCACGGCGTTGCCGTCGTCGAGGGTGACCAGCTCGATGCGCCGGCCGTGCACGCCGCCCGCGTCGTTGATCTTCTGCAGGTAGGCGAGGGCACCGTTGCGGATGTCGTTGCCGAGCTCGGCGTTCGCGCCGGTGAGCGGCGCCGACTGTCCGATGACGATCGAGCGCGCGGTGACGCCCGGGACCTGGGCCTGCACTGTGCCGGCGAAGACGGCCAGGGCGAGCAATACGAAGCGAAGCATGCTGTTTCTCCCTTGGCGGCGATTGTACCGCTTGACCTCAGTCAAGGCCCACCGCTGCCGGCCTCTCCGACAATGCCGCCTTACCCAAAATTACAATTGGAACGATCATGCCCTCGGACATCGAAATCGCGCAGGCCGGGAAGATGCAGCGCATCGCCAACGTGGCGCGCGAGAAGCTCGGCATTGGCGAGGAGCACCTCGAGCCCTACGGCCACTACAAGGCGAAGGTCTCGCTCAAGTACCTCGAGACCCTGAAGGGCAAGAAGAACGGCAAGCTGATCCTCGTCACCGCGATCAGCCCGACCCCCGCGGGCGAAGGCAAGACCACCACCACCGTCGGCCTGGGCGATGCGCTCAATCACATCGGCAAGAAGGCGATCATCTGCCTGCGCGAGCCCTCGCTCGGGCCGGTGTTCGGCGTGAAAGGCGGCGCGGCCGGCGGCGGCTACGCGCAGATCGTGCCGATGGAGGACATCAACCTGCACTTCACCGGCGACTTCGGCGCCATCCAGCTCGCCAACAACCTGCTCGCGGCGCTGATCGACAACCACATCGGCCACGGCAACGAGCTCGGCATCGACATCCGCCGCATCCAGTGGAAGCGCGTGCTCGACATGAACGACCGCGCGCTGCGCGACATCACCGTCGGCCTGGGCGGCACCGCCAACGGCTACCCGCGCCAGGACGGCTTCGACATCGTCGTCGCTTCCGAAGTGATGGCGATCTTCTGCCTCTCCACCTCGCTCGAGGACCTGAGGAAGCGCCTGGGCAACATCGTGATCGGCTACACGCGCGAGCAAAAGCCGGTCACCGCGAAGGACCTGCAGGCGCACGGCGCGATGACCGTGCTGCTGAAGGACGCGCTCGCGCCGAATCTCGTCCAGACCCTGGAGAACAATCCCGCGTTCGTGCACGGCGGCCCGTTCGCCAACATCGCGCACGGCTGCAACTCGGTGCTGGCGACGCAGAGCGCGCTCAAGCTCGCCGACTACGTAGTCACCGAAGCGGGCTTCGGCGCCGATCTCGGCGCGGAGAAGTTCCTCGACATCAAGTGCCGCAAGACCGGCCTCAAGCCGAGCGCGGCGGTGATCGTCGCGACGATGCGAGCGCTCAAGTACCACGGCGGGGTCGATGTCAAGGAAGTGAGCAAGGAGAACGTCGCAGCGCTGGAGAAGGGGCTCGTCAACCTCGAGCGCCACGTCGAGAACGTCGCCAAGGTCTACGCCATCCCCTGCGTCGTCTCGATCAACAAGTTCACCTTCGATACCGAGGCCGAGTTGAAGCTGGTGACCGAAAGGATGAAGAAGCTGGGCGTCCAGGTGGTCACCGCCACGCATTGGGGCGACGGCGGCAAGGGCGCGGCCGATCTGGCGAAGATCGTCGTCGGCCTGTGCGACAAGCCCTCCAATCCGACCTTCGTGTACGAGGACGCCGATCCGCTCTGGGAGAAGATCAATAAGATCGCCAAGAAGGTATACCGCGCGTCGGACGTGACCGCCGATGCCAAGGTGCGCGCGCAGATCAAGAGGCTGCAGGACGACGGCTACGGCCACTTCCCGGTCTGTGTGGCGAAGACGCAGTCGTCGTTCTCGACCGATGCTGCGCTGCGGGGGGCGCCGTCCAACCACGTCGTCAACGTGCGCGAGGTGCGCCTCGCCGCCGGCGCCGAGTTCGTGGTGATGATCTGCGGCGACATCATGACCATGCCCGGCCTGCCGAAAGTCCCATCGGCGAACAAGATCGATCTGGTGGACGGCAAGGTCGTCGGCCTGTTCTAGAATCCGCCGATGCTCGAGGAAATCGTTTCGCAGGCCTTCTGGCTCGGCCTGCTCAAGATCATCGGCGTCAATATCATTTTGTCCGGCGACAACGCCGTCGTCATCGCGCTCGCCGCGCGCTCGCTGCCCCCCAAGCAGCAGACGCAGGCGGTCATCTGGGGCTCGCTCGCCGCCATCGTCATGCGCGTCATCCTGACGATCTTCGCGGTGGCGCTGCTCGCGCTTCCCTGGCTGAAGCTGATCGGCAGCCTGCTGCTCTTCTGGATCGGCGTGAAGCTGCTGATCCCGGAGGACGAGGACGAGAACATCCAGGCGAGCGACCAGCTACTGGCGGCGATCAAGACCATCCTCATCGCCGACCTGGTGATGAGCCTCGACAACGTCATCGCCGTCGCGGCGGCCGCCGGCGGCAGCTACCTGCTGCTGATCCTCGGCCTCGCGATCTCGATCCCGCTGGTGATCTTCGGCGCGACGCTGCTGCTCAAGCTGATGGAGCGCTTCCCGGTGATCATCACCATCGGCGCCGGCCTGATCGGCTGGGTGGCGGGCGAGATGCTCGTCGCCGACGCGGCGCTCAAAGGTTGGTTCACAGGCATGGGCGTGGAATACCGCGAGGCGAATCCCTACGTCGGCGGGCTGAGCCTGGAGATTATCGCCGGCATCATCGGCATCGTCATCGTCGTCGCCCTGGGCAAATGGCTGGGCGCGCGCAAGGAAGCGAATGCTGCGGTCGCACAAGCGAAGCCGCCCTCCGGTTAGATTCGGCTGAATTCTTGACAGCCATCAAGGTCAACCGGGGTGACCCGTAACCACAATCCGCGCATAACGAGGAGGATCGGATGAAGACCAGAATTTCAACCGCCGTTGCGGCCGCGCTCGGCGCGCTTGCGCTTTTCATCGCCGGCTGCGGCAAGGAACAGGACAAGCCCAAGGGCGCCTGGGAGCCGACCAAGACCGTGGAGTTCATCGTTCCGGCCGGCACCGGCGGTGGCGCCGACCAGATGGCGCGCGCCATCCAGGGCATCATCGCCAAGCACAACCTCATGAAGCAGTCGATGGTGGTGGTCAACAAGTCCGGCGGCGCCGGCGCCGAGGGTTTCCTCGACGTGAAGGGTGCCAAAGGCGACCCGCACAAGATCATCATCACGCTGTCGAATCTCTTCACCACGCCGCTCGCCACCGGCGTGCCGTTCAGCTGGAAGGATTTGACGCCGGTGAAGATGATGGCCCTCGATGAGTTCGTCCTGTGGGTCAACGCCGAGACGCCGTACAAGTCCGCGAAGGAGTATGTTGACGCGGCGAAGAAGGCCGGCGCCGGCAAGTTCAAGATGGCGGGCACGGGCTCGCGCCAGGAGGACCAGATCATCACCGTCTCGATCGAGCAGAAGACCGGCGCCA
>JAXDQC010000039.1:0-14476 GCA_034668045.1 Betaproteobacteria bacterium
CGGAGAGCGTGGTGCAGCAGATCCGCCGCATCCACGCCGAGCTCGGCAACGGCGTATTCAACTTCACGATGAAAGTCGGCGACCTTCCCGACGCCGTGGTCCGGCGCGGCATGGAGCTGTTCCGCGACCGCGTGCTTCCCGAAGTGCGGGATCTCTAGTGCGGCCGCTCGTCTACCTGCATCCTGCCGGCGGCGTGCGCCAGACCAGGGTGCTGGAAAAGCTCAAGCCGCGCCAGCCCGTGTTCCCGGGGTTCGACGGGACGCCCATCGAGAAGAACCTGACTTCGAGAAAACAGCTCGGAGCGTGGGTGGGGCAGTACATCGAGCGCGAGATCGGCGGACCCTGCGACGTGATCGGCTGCTCGTTCGGCGGCGCGGTCGCACTTTGGCTCGCCATCCAGCGGCCCGATCTGGTCGATCACCTGGTGCTCGAATGTCCGGCGGGACTGCAGACGATCGACGCGAAGCTGCGCGCCGATCCGGCCGAATTCCGCAAGGCGCTGTTCGTTCACCCGGAGAGAGCCGTTGCGGTCGCGAAGTCGAAGGAAATCGAAGCGGCCAACCGCCGCATGCTGACGCACTACGGCGCCGAGGACGGCAAGGACGAGGAGTTATTGCAGCGAGTTGCCGAAGTGAAAAGCCAGACTCTGATCCTGCACGGCACCGAGGACCGCATCATCGGCCGGGAAAGCGTGCAGGTGCTCCGGAGCCGGCTGGCGAAATCATTTCTCGTCTACGTCTGGGACGCGGCGCACAACATCGAAGTCGACCAGCCCGAGCGCACGCTCGAGCTGGTCGAGGCCTTCCTCGAGCGCTCCGACGCTTTCGTCGTGCCGCGGGCCGGCTAGCGCTGCGGCGCTTGCTGCTGCTGCTGTTGCTGCTGCATCGCCTTCGCCCTCACCTGGTACTGCTGGTACGCGGGCAGCGCGATCGCCGCAAGGATGCCGACGACGGCGATGATCGGCACGATGCACGCGGCGATGATGACTCCCACGCCGTTGGGCGGCGTCCTGGCGCCGTACTGGTTCTCGCCGTCGGTGCCCGGGATGAACCAGAAGATCAGGTTCACCAGGGGCACCAGCACCAGGAGCGACAGCCAGCCGGTGGCGTTGAAGTCGTGGCAGCGCTGGATCGTCAGCATGAAGCCGATGATCATGATGGCGATCCAGGCGATGACCATGCCGGCGCTGCCGATCACGGCGCCGAGCAGCGCGCCGAGGATGCCGAACAGGATGTAGATGCCCATGCCGTAGGCGATATATCGCACCCGGCCGATGCGTCCCGAAGTCGAGAAAACCTTGACCTCCTGGACCTCCTCGCCCGCGTCGGTGACGGCGGCATTGGGTTTCGCGTACGGATTGACGCCCGGCGTTGCTGTGGCCATGTGACCTCCCCTTGAAAAGGCTTCCCCGGGGCAATCTTATAATGTCCGCACCATGACCGGTAACCCGCTCGACTTGCGGCCCTGGCTCGCGCAGGTGGGCGAGCTCGGCGAGCTGAAAGACGTGCGCGGCGCCGACTGGAATCTCGAGCTCGGCGCGATCAGCGAGCTGAACGTCAAGAAGGACGTGCCGCCGGCGCTGCTGTTCGACGAGATCAAGGGCTACCCCAAGGGCTTCCGGGTGCTCACGTGCAGCACCAGCAGCCCGGCGCGCCTTTCCTCGATCCTGCGCCTGCCGGTCCAGAAGACGCACAAGGGATTGGTCGAGGTGCTGCGCGGCAAGCCGGCGCAATGGCAGGCGGAGGCGCCGAAGTACGACCGGGTCGTGGTTTCGTCCGGTCCTGTTTTCGAAAACGCTCAAAAAGAGGTCGACCTGCTGGCCTTCCCGTCTCCCTTGTGGCACGAGATGGACGGCGGGCGCTACATCGGCACCGGCTGCTCGGTGGTGACGCGCGATCTCGATTCCGACTGGGTGAACGTCGGCACCTACCGCGTGCAGATGCTCGATCGCAACCATGTCGCGCTCGACATGGTGCCGGGCAAGCACGGCCGCATCCAGTACGAAAAGCACAAGGCCGCGCGCAAGCGCTTCCCGGTGGCGATCGTGCTCGGCGGCGATCCGCTCGGCTATCTCATCTCCGGCATCGAGGTGCCGTTCGGGATGTGCGAGTACAACTACATGGGCGCCATCCTGAAGCAACCCATCCAGGTCGTGGAAGGGGAGCTCACCGGCCTGCCTTTTCCCGCCGCCTCCGAGATCGTCATCGAAGGCTTCGTCGAGCTGAACGACGAGCGCACCGAGGGGCCCTTCGGCGAATTCCATGGCTATTACCCGGGGAAGGAAGGCAAAGCGCCGGCGGTCACGATCAGCCGCGTTTACTTCAGGAATCAGCCCATCCTGATGGGATCGCCGCCGGCGAAGCCGCCGAACGACTACTCCTACTCCAAGGCGGTGATGCGCTCGGCGCTGCTGCACGATGCGCTCATCGCCGCCGGCGTCTCCGAGGTGCAGGCCGTCTGGGCGCACGAGATCGGCGGCGCGCGCATGTTCAACGTGGTGGCGATCCGGCAGCGCTTCGCCGGGCACGCGCGCCAGGCGGGACACATCCTCAGCCAGTGCGGCGTCGGCGCGTACATGTCACGCTATTCGATCGTGGTCGACGAGGACATCGATCCGTCGAACCTGCAGGAAGTGATGTGGGCGGTGGCGACCCGCACCGACCCGGCGATCGACATCGACATCATCCAGCGCGGCATGGGATCGAAGAACGATCCCATGTTCATCGCCTATGCCTACGACGCGCCGTTCAGCTCCAAGGCGATCATCGACGCCTGCCGGCCCTGGGACCACCTGGCGCAATTTCCCGCCGTCGCCGAGGCGAGCAAGGCGCTGCAGGAAAAGACGCGCGCGAAGTGGAAGGACCTGCTGTAGCTAGGTGCAGTCGCAGTTGGAGCGCGCCGTACAGACCCCGTTTTCGGCCTTGCCCGGCTTGCACACCGGCGTCTCGCCGGGCATGCAGCGGATCTTGCAGCCGGCGCAGGGCGACGCCCGCGGCGCCTCGCAGCGCTCGCCGGCGAATTCCTTGCGATGGCAGGCTTCGGTGGCGACGACCAGGGCAAGCACGAGCAGGATTCGCAGCATGGGCGCGAAGTTACCCTGCAGGGTCGATTTTTTCCAGTGCGGCTCCGATCGCCGTCGCGTCGGCTGGACGCACGAGCCGTTCGACCTCGACGCCGCCGTTCAGGAATACCAAGGTGGGCCAGAGCTTGACGCCGAACGAGCGGCCGAGCCGCCGGCCGCTGGCGTCGGCGATCTTCAGGTGCCGAACTTGCGGATGGTCGGCGAGGGCGGTGGCGAGGAGCGGTTGCGTGGCACGGCAGTAGCCGCACCAGGGGCTGCCGAACTCGATCAGCGCCGGGCCCTCGAGCGCGTCGACTTCGGAGCGCCGCGGCTCCTTGTCGGCGTACGTCGGATTCATTTCTCCGCAGCGGCCTTCAAGTTGGCGAGGCCGGCCTCGAAGTCCTTGCCCACCATCCTGTCCATGTCCATGAAGAGATGGACGATCTTGAAGAAGAACGGCGTGTCGCCCTGCATCGCCCAAGTCACCTGCGTGGCCTTGTCCTTGGGCTGCAGCGTGAAGTCGACCGTGTTGTGCGCCTCGAACGGCTTGATGAAGTCGAGGTTGAGCTTCACCCGGGACGGGGGAACGGCCTCCACGATCGTCATTTTTCCTTCGCCGACCTCCTTGTTGCCCTGCCAGGCGTAGGTCTTGTCACCGAAAGTCCGCTTCATCTGCGGGTCCTTCTTTTCCCACGGCGACCAGGCGGGCCATGCCTTGAAGTCGCTGATCAGCGCGTAGACCTTCTCCGGCGGCGCCTGGATGGTCGCTTCGCGCTGCACCTTGAAGGTGTCGGGCCGCATCGCCGCGAGGACGAGCACGGCGCCGACCGGCACAACGACCACGAGCATCGCTATCTTTATGAATTTCATAACTTTTTCTCCGTTGTATCAGACAGCGGGAGAAGTTTCCCTCTAACTGTACGACGAACCAGACGGCGGGAAATCGACACGGCCGCGGAAATTTTCGTTGGCACCGTCATAATCGGCCTCTCATGCAACTCGACTCGGTCAAGGCGGCCTACCGCCGCTACGCGGGTTTCTACGACGCTGTTTTCGGTCCGGTGCTGCAGCCCGGGCGCAAGGCGGTCATCGAAGCGCTGAAGTGCCAGCCGGGCGAGCGGGTGCTCGAGGTCGGCGTCGGCACCGGGCTGTCGCTCGACCTCTATCCCGCGGACGTGAGCGTCACCGGCATCGATGTCTCGCGGGAGATGCTGGAGAAGGCGCGCCGGCGGGTAGCGAAGCGCAAGCTCGCCCACGTCGAGGCGCTGCTCGAGATGGACGCCGAGGCGATGACCTTCGAGGCGGCGAGCTTCGACAAGATCGTCGCCATGTACGTGCTGCCCGTGGTTCCCAATCCCGGCCGGCTGCTCGCCGAGCTGCACCGCGTCTGCAAGCCGACCGGCGAGATCTACCTCGTCAACCATGTGCGCTCCGACAACCCGTTGATCGGCGCGGTCGAGAAAGGCCTGGCGCGCTTCTCCGACAAGCTCGGCTTCCACCCCGATTTCGAGCTGCGCAACGTGGTCAACGGCCACGAGCTGGTGCAGATCTCGCGTGTGGCCCTCTTCTGGAAAGTGATGCGGCTGCAGAACGGCGTGTCGCGGAATCTCTAGTGGAATAACCGGCGGTCGGCGGCGTTCATGATCCATGGGCGCCGCGATCCTGGTCGTCGAGGACGATCCCAATACGCTGGAGCTGGTGGCGCTCGGCCTGGAAGACGCGGGCTACCGGGCCTTGCGTGCCGCGAGCGCGGAGGAAGCCGAAGCCTCGATAGCGGCCGAGCTGCCCGACGGCGTGGTGCTCGACCTCGTGCTTCCGGGGCAGTCCGGCTTGGCGCTGCTGAGGCGCATGCGCTTCGAGCAGCGCACCCAGCACCTGCCGGTGCTGGTCCTCACCGGCCACGCGCTCGAGGAAGACCGCGTTCTGGGGCTCGAGGCCGGCGCCGACGACTACATCGTCAAGCCGTTCTCGGCTCGCGAGCTCGCGGCGCGCGTCGGCGCCGTGCTGCGCCGCCGCCGGCAACGGGGACGATCGCACGAAACGGTGGAGATCGGCGGCGTGCAGGCGGATCCGCTGACGCAGCGCGCCAGCGTCGACGGCCAGCGGCTCGAGCTGCCGCGCACGCAGTTCCGCCTGCTGTATTTCCTCATGACTCATCCTGGCCGGCTCTATTCGCGCAGCCAGCTGCGCGAGCTCGTCTGGGCCGACGAAGTGTCGCTCGAGGAACGCAGCGTCGACGTGCACATCACGCGCCTGCGCAAGGCGCTGGCCGCCTCGGGCAACGAGCGCATGATCGAAACCGTCAGGGGCTCGGGCTACCGGCTGCGCGGCGCGTAACTTGCTTCGGTGGTGTCGTGCAAGTCATCTTTCATGACGTGCAGCGCTCGCAGTGGGTCGAGGATTACATCAGCGAGCGCGCGCAGCGCCTCGGGCGATTTGCCTCCGACATCACGTCCTGCCGCGTCACGCTGGCGCAGGAGCAGGCTTCACGGCACAAGGGCAACCGCTACAGCGTCCTGGTCGAGGTGCGCGTGCCGCCGCAGCACGACCTCGCGGTGCGCAAGCAGAAGGACATCGTCGACATGCCGCAGCAGCTGCCGGCGCTCATCAACCTCGCCTTCGGCGCGGTCGAGCGGCAGCTGAAGAAGTTCGCCGAGCTGCGTCGCCACGACGAAAAGACGCACGACGGCCAGCCGCACGGCATGGTCGAGCGGATCTTCGACGAGGGCTACGGGTTCATCCGCGCGCTGGGCGACAACCGCCAGTTCTACTTCCACCGCAACAGCGTCCTGCACGGCGAGTTCGAGCGCCTCGCGGTCGGCGCCGAGGTGCGCTTCAGCCCCGAGGAAGGCGAGAAAGGCCCGCAGGCGAGCAGCGTGCAACTGCTGGCGCCGCCGGTTTCCGCCTAGGCTTAGCGCAGAAAAGCGGGCAGGGGCGCGTCCTTGGGAACGGGCGCGCCGAGCTTCTCCAGCGTTCGCACGGCCGTCGCCTGAAGGCGAAAGCAGCTTGCGGCTAGCGCGCGGCGCGCCACGTCGGCGCGCCGCGCCGCCTCGAGCGCCAGCACGCGCACGCTGCAATAGGGATGCGCATCGAGGCGCTCGAGGACCGAATCGCGCAGCGGCGCCGGCGGCGGATGGAAGCGGAAGGCGATCGCGATCCAGGCGGCGAGCGCGCTCGCCGGATCGCGTTGAAGCTCCGAGTCGAGCGCCGGCCAGAGCGCGGCCGACTGCGCCGGATCGGCGAGCGCGCAGCGTAGGCGCTGGCCGAGATCGAACATCGCGTCGAAGTGCTCGCGGCGCACCGTCCCGAGCTCGGCCGGATCGACCTTGATGCCGGCGGGACAGGCGCCGACCGGCTCGGCCTCGAACACCTTCTTCGGCGGCGGCGGCGCGGGCAGCGCGGCACCGGCGCTGCGGAACGTCGCTCGTGCCGTGTCGTAGACGAACACGCCGGTGCTCGGCAGGCCGCGCAGCCATTCCGCCTGTCCCCACTGGCGCTCGCCGCTGCCGATCTCGAAGCGATCGGCGCCGCCGGCATCGTGCAGCACGCCGATGCCATTGGCGGTGGCGGTCGCCTGCGCCAGCACCCCCGCGGTGTACGCGTCGTCTCCCGACGCATCGGCGAGCACGCCGAGCGCCAGGTCGAGGCCCATGCCCTGGCCGACGCCGAACCTGAGCTCATAGCGATCGTCGCCCGCTTCGTCGCGCAGCACGCCGACCGCCTCGTGCACGCCCGTGCCCTGCGCGTAGCGCACCGCCTGGTAGCGGTCGTTGCCGCCGCGATCCCAGAGCAGGCCGAGGCCGTAGAAGTATCCGGTTCCCTGCGCGAACATCTCCGCGATGTACTCGTCGTCGCCGGCGTCGTCGCGCAGGATGCCGATGCCGCCCGCGAGCAGCGTGCGAGGTCCCATGCCCGCGCCCTGCGCGCCGCTCAGGCCGCCGCCGCGGTCGAAGGCATCGGCAGGACCGCGCGCGGCATAGCGATCGTTGCCGGCCGCATCCCAGAGCAGCCCCAGGCCGCCGGCAAGGCCGAAGCCTTGCCCCCAGGCATCGAGGTCGTAGCGGTCATCGCCGCCCAGGTCGAGGAGCGCGCCGATGCCGAACGCCGCCATTCCCTGGCCGACGTGCGGTACCCGGTAGGTGTCGTTGCCCGCGAGGTCGAGGAGCAGCGATGCGCCGGCGACGGCCGCACCGAGCCCGGGTCCCTGCATCTCGTAGCGGTCGTCGCCGGCGAAATCGACGATGGCGGAAAAACCGCGCACCGCGACGTCGGCGCCGTTGTACGTATCGTTGCCGTCGAGGTCGATGACGACCGACACGGCGCCGCCAGTCGCCGGCGCGCGCTCGTAGATGTCGTCGCCGCCCGGATCGATGATCAGCGCGGCGCCGGGTGCGTGCCGGTCGTTGCCGCGCGAGCCGACCACCACCGTGCCGATCGCGGTCTCGATGCGCGTCGGCTGGTGCGGCAGGTCGGTCGCGGTGCGCAGCGCCCGCGCGAATCGCATCGTCGCGATGAGGAAGCGCTCGTTCGCCACCGCCAGGCCGTCGAGGTCGGTCGCCATGGCGACTTGCAGCAGCCGGTCGGCCGAAGGATGGCCGTTCGCGCGCAGGTCGGCGAGCATCGCCGCCTCGTCGAAAGGCGCATTGCCGGTAGCGACCAGGAGCTCGGCGCGCGCGCGCACCAGTTCCTCGATGTACTCGGCGAGCAGCCGCTGGAAAGGCTGCGGCGCCGGCGGCGGCGCGACGACCGCGGCGTCCACCAGGGGTCGCGGCACAGCGCGCTCGAAGATCGCGCCTGCATCGAGCGCCGCGAGCGGCTGGTCGAGGAGCTCGCGCACCAGCGGCGGAGCGGTCGGCGGCGGCGGCGCTTCGTGGCGCAGCGTGTTGCCGATCACCGCGAGCGTCGCGGCATCCGGCAGCGGGCCGGCGCCGAGAACGAGCCCGGTGCCAAAAGCGAACAGCAGGCCAGCAAGCGCGTGCGCCGCCATGAATGATTATGGCGCTAGAATCGGCGCCGGTGCCCTCCGCCGACCTGAAGAAGATCCCGCTGTTCGCGGGACTGAGCGACGAGCAGCTGCGCGCGCTGTCCGAGCGCACGGCGCAGCGCTCGTTCCAGAAGAACGCCATCGTCGTCAACGAGGGCGACCTCACCGACTCGCTCTATCTCATCCTCTCGGGCCGGGTGAAGGTCTACCTCGGCGACGAGAGCGGCAAGGAGCTGATCCTCGACATCAAGGGCCCGGGCCAGTATTTCGGCGAGATGGTGCTCGACGAGCGCGCCCGCTCCGCCACCGTCATGACCCTCGAGCCGGCGCAATTCGCGACCCTGTCGCGCAGCGATTTCATCGCCGTGCTGCTGAAGCACCCGGAGATCGCCCTCGAACTGATCCGCAACCTCATCCGCGTCGCGCGCGGCCTGAACGAGAACGTGCGCAGCCTGGCGCTGCTCGACGTCTACGGCCGCGTCGCGCGGGTGCTGATCGAGCTCGCGGTCGAGCAGGAGGACGGCAGGCTGGTCATCCCCGAGAAGCTGACGCAGAAGGACCTCGCCAACCGGGTCGGCGCCTCGCGCGAGATGATCAACCGCATCCTGCGCGACCTGTCGCAGGGGGGCTACGTCACGGTCGACGGCGGGCACATCACCATCAACAAGACCCCGCCGCCGCGGCTGTAGCCGGCCGGCGGGGAGGCGTAAAATCGCCGCATGAACGCCCCAGACAAGACCGCGCACCACAAGACTGACGACGCCTTTCACGAGCTGATCCACCGCAACCACATGTGGGGGCTGTGGGAGATCGCCAGCCAGATGACGCCGCATCCGCGGCCGCAGGCCATTGCCCACCAGTGGAAATGGTCGCTGCTCAAGGAGGTGGTCCGGCAGTCGGCCACCGCCGTGCCGGTCGGCGACGAGCGGCGCGCCATGCAGCTCTTCAACCCCGGCCTCGACGGCCAGTGGGCGACGACCAACACACTGATCGCCGCGGTGCAGGTGCTGCTGCCCGGAGAAGTAGCGCGCGCGCACCGGCACTCGCCGGCGGCGATCCGCTTCATCATCGAGGGCGACGGCGCGTATACGGCGGTCGAGGGCGAGAAGGTGATCATGCGGCCCGGCGACTTCATCCTCACGCCAAGCTGGCAGTGGCACGACCACGGCAACGAGACGAACGAGACCGTGGTGTGGATGGACGGCCTCGACGTGCCGCTCACCAAGTCGCTGAACGCCATGTTCTTCGAGATGGGCAAGGACCTGAAGGCCTCGCACCACAAGCCGGTCAACGGCTCGAAGGCACTGTATGGCCACGGCAAGCTCACGCCAACCTGGACCAGGGAACGTCCGCTGTTTTCGCCGCTGATGCTCTACTCGTGGGAGCAGACGCTGGAAGCGCTGCACGACTTGCGCAACCACGAGGCGAGCCCGCACGACGGCATCTGCCTCGAGTACACGCACGCGCAGACCGGCGGCCCGGTGCTGCCGACCATGTCCTGCCGCGTGCAGATGATCCGCAAGGGCGAGAAACTGAAGCCCAAGCGCGTCACCGGCAGCTCGATCTTCCATGTCGTGCAGGGCAAGGGGCGCAGCGTCATCGACGGCAAGCCGTTCGACTGGGAGAAGGGCGACATCGTCGCGCTGCCCTCCTGGGCGCAGCATGACTTCGCCAACGCGGGCAGCGAGGACGCGATCCTGTTCTCGATCAGCGACCGCCCGGTGCTCGAGGCGCTCGGCTTCTATCGCGAGGAACTGTCGTAGTCGGCGGCCTCGTCACCACCGCGGTGCTGGTTCTCGCCGGGTGGGCGTTCCTGAATGTCACGGCCGCTTGGGGATACGTCGTGGGGTTCGTCGTCTTCGAGTTCTGGCTGCTGCGCGCGATGGCCGCTGCCGGCAAGGCACCGGTGTCGACCGGCGAGGCGCCGTACTACTTCGGCGACGACGAGGCCGACCTCGTGCGCCGCTACCGCTTCTATTTCACCTATCCGTCGCGCGCCCGGCAGGCGTCCTCGGTACTCGCCGCGATCGGCCTGACCGCGCTCGTGCTGGCGCCCTGGCTCACCTACAAGCACGCCTTCCTGCAGGCGGTCGTCATCGGCGTGAATTTGTTCGCAGTCGCCCGCCTGACCAAGGCCGTGGCGCCGGTGATGGCGCTGCGCATCGCCGCTTCGCACGCCGACCGCGAAGCGCTGCGGTTGCTTGGGGCGCACGACCCGGCTTGGTCTAAAATCCGGGCTGGCAACGAACCCGCTCAAGAGAGGCAGAACCAATGAAATTCACCACCGGCATGATCATCGCCATCGTCGCGATCGGTAGCATCTCGCTCGCCACTGCGAAGGGGCGCGACGATCACATCAAGCTGCCCATCCAGGGCGCGCTGGAAAAAGGCCAGTCCTACAAGGACACGGTCGGCAGCGACGTCAAGCTCTTCTGGGGCACGCAGAAGACGCCCGCCGTCGATCGCAAGATGGGCGAATTCACGTCGAACAAGAAAACCAATGCCGCGAACAAGTCCGACCAGGAAGCCTGCGACCTCGCTTTCATCAGCGCCGTGATCGGCCTGCAGCAGCGCGCGCGCAAGGAAGGCGGCAATGCCGTCGTGAACATCCGCAGCGTCTACAAGAACGAGGACTCCGACAGCCCGACCGAGTTCGTCTGCGGCGCCGGCAAGATCATGGCCGGCGTTGCTCTGCGCGGCACTGTCGTCAAGCTGAAGTAATCAGCGTCCGGCGGCGAAGCGCCACGCTTCGCCGCCGCCGCGCAGGCTGAGCGTCTCTCGCGGCGCCGCCAGCCACGCGGCAACGCGCGCCAGCCAGTCGGCGCTCGTTGCCGGCAGCGCGCCGCGCGCCTCGCGCAGCGGCTCGCAGGTCACCTCGCCCGGGTTTTTCTGCAGCACGCACCAGTCGCTCTGGTGCGCTTCTCCCTCCGCCGCTTCCTCGGCCCAGCCGACCAGCACCTGCTCGCAGCTGGCCAGCCACACCTGCGCCAGGCTGAGCAGCCGCGGCCAGCCTGACGGATCGATGTGGACAAAGGCCGCGCGCGCCACCGGCGCGGAGCGCTGCGCGAGCAGCGTCGCGGCGAGATGCGGCTGTGTCGCGACGAACGTGAACGGCATCACCGGCTCGCCGCTCGCGGCTTCCTGCAGCGCTGCGCGCGCCGCGCTGCGCGCGCCATGGCTCGATGCCCAGAGCACGCCGAGGGATCGGCCGGCGGGCGCCGCGTCCAGGCAAGCCTGGGCCCCGAGCAGGCAGAGCTGCGCGAAGCTGCCGGCCCGGCGCAGCTCGCCGCCGAAGCGTTCGCGCGTGCGCGCGGCCAACTCATCGGGCGCGAGGCGCAGCACGGTGGGCGCGACGAGGAAGGTCACGACTTTTCCAGGGCGACGCTGGCGACGTGGCCGCCGAATCCCGCCAGGTTGAAGAGCACGCGCCGCACCGACCTCGCGTCGCCGGCCTTCGGCTCCAGGCCGAGCTCGGGATCGACCTGGGCGAAGCCCGAGGTCGGCGGCACGATGCCGCGCGCGAGCGCGTCGATCAGGAGCGCGAGCTCGGCCGGACCACTGGCGCCGAGCGTATGGCCGATCGCGCCCTTGAACGACACCAGGCGCGGCGGCACGGCGAACGTGCTGCGCACCGCTCGCGCCTCGGCGAGGTCGCCGGCGGGGCTGCCTCCCGCTTGCAGCTTCAGGAGATCGATTTCTTTCCAGCCCGCGGCCGAAAGCGCTGCGCCCATCACCTGCGCGATGATGGTCTCGTTCGGGGCCGGAGCCGCGAAGCCGGACGGATCCACCCTGATTTCCGCCGCGGCGATGCGCCAGGGCCCGGAAACGGAAACGACGACGGCGCCGAAGGCTTCACCGAGCACCAGCCCGTCGCGGTCGAGATCGCAGGGCCGCGCTTTCGTCGCGGAAAGCAGGCCGAGCGCCGCGAATCCGGCGCCGGTGAGGCGGTTGGCGAGCTCGACGCCGAGAACGAGCGCGTGCTTGCAGGCGCCGCTCTCGACCATGTCGCGCGCGAGGCCGAGCGCGGTGAGGCCCGATGTGCAGGCGGTATTGACCGCCATCGCCGGTCCCGACGTGCCGAACCAGCGCGCTAGCTGCGCCGCGAACTCCGCCGGCGGCCCGAGCGTTGCATCGGGCTGCGCCTCGCGCGCGCCGATGAAGTGGGAGGAGGAACCGACCAGGCAGGGCAGCTGCTGCCATTCGCCTTCAGTCAGGCCGGCCTTGCCTTTCAACGCCGCGGCGACGGCGCGAGCGATGTTCTCGGCGCGCCGCGTCCAGTCGCCTCCGGCCGGCGGCAGCGGCAGGTCGGGCAGGACCTCCGGCGCCAGCGCGCTGGCGACAGCCGCCGCGCGCACGAAGCTCGCCATCAGGCCAATTGCTGTTGCAGCAGGTGATCGGCCAGGTTGCCGACGCAGGAGAGGACGCGCCGCGTCTCCTTGCTGTCGACCAGGCGCACGCGGTAACGGCGCAGAAGCGCCATCGAGACCTGCAGCGCGTCGAGCGAATCGAGCGCGAGCCGGGTCTGCGAGCCGAAGATCGGCTCGTCGGCGGTGAGCGGCGCGCCCTCGAGCCGCTTGTCGGTCACCTCGAGAATGAGCGCCGTCAGCTCGGCGATCAGCGCTTCGCGGCTCATGACGCCCGCCGCCGCTGGTGCAGCCAGAACGCCGCGGCGAGCAGCGCGGCGGCGAGGCCGAGGAGCTTGGCGCAGGGGACCGCGATGTCGCCGGCCGACCCCTGGCGCAGGAGGACGGCGTGGAAGCCGTCGAGCGCCCACGCCATCGGCGAAAGCGCCGCCCACGGTTGCATCGACTCGGGCATGACGAAGCGCGGCACCATGATTCCGCCCAGCGCCGCGGCGAGGATGTTGCCCACGCCGCCGATCACGGTTGCCTGCTCGATGGTGCGCGAGGCCACGGCGACCAGCAACCCCCAGCCGATCGCCGCCAGGCTGGTGCTCGCCGCGACCATGGCGAGGAGATCCCAGCGCGCCGGCAGCGCGAGCGACTCGCCGCCGAGCCAGGGCACGAGCGTGCAGCCGGCCGCGAGCATGAGCACGGCCTGCGCGAGGTTGATGACGAAGAAGGGCCCGACCTTGCCGAGCAGCAGCATCGGGAACGGCACGCGCTGGCTGACGAGGCGCGCCAGCGTACCGTCGCGGCGCTCGATGATGAACAGCGCCGAGATCGGCATGACGACGAAGAACATGCCGAAGATGAGCCAGGCCGGCACGTTCTGCTGCACCGAGGAGGGCTTGCCGTCGCGCGGGTTGCCGACCACCTCGAGGGTGAGCGGCGCCGATGAGCTCTTGACGCCCATCGCCGCGCCCTGCACGCGCTGCAGGAAGGCGGCGATCTGCACAGGGGGCAGGGTCGGATCGGCGAGCAGCTTGAGCTTCACGCCCGGATCGGCGCCGAAGCCGGCGGGAACGACGAGAACCAGCGCCGGCCGGCCTTTGCGCACCTGCTCGCGCGCCGCGGCCTCGCTGCCTGGAGCGCTGGTCGCCTTGAATCCTTCGCCGGCGATGTCCTTGGCGAGCGCCTCGGAAGTCTCGCTGCCGTCGGCGGAGAAAACGGCGAAATCGACCGGCCGTCCGCCGCCGTCGCGGAAGACGTCGCTCAGCGCCAGAGACATGATGACGATGAACGCCGCCGGCATCAGGAACAGCACCGCCAGGCCGTGCACGTCGCGCGCGAGCGCCAGCCATTCCTTCATCCATAGGGCGAGCAGGATGCGCATCGGTCGCCGCCTCTAATCCCTTAGGGAACGGCTGGTCAGGTGCAGGAAAAGCTGCTCGAGGCTGCGGTTGTCGTGGCGCACCGGGACAACCGCCGCATCGTCGCGCAGCAGGTCGCTCAGCGCGCCCTCGCGCAGCACCTTGCCGGCGTCGATGATCGCCACGTGGTCGCAGATTGCCTCGACCTCTTCCATGTAGTGGCTGGTGTAGACGATGGTTTTGCCGGCGCCGGCGAGGCCGCGGATCGAGTCGAGCAGGAACGAGCGCGATTGCGGATCGACGCCGACGGTCGGCTCGTCGAGCAGCAGGATGCGCGGCTCGGTGAGAAGGCCGATGGCGAGGTTGAGGCGCCGGCGCAGGCCGCCGGAGAGCTCGCCGGCGCGGCGCGCGAGGACGTTCTCGATCCTCGCGAACGCAGCCACGGCGGCGACGCGCTCGCGCAGGCGCGCACCGCCCAGGCCCTGCACGGCGCCGAAGAAGCGCAGGTTCTCGGCGGAGGTCAGCATCGGGTAGAAGGCGAACTCCTGCGGCACCAAGCCGAGCGAGGCCGGCTCGCGGCGGCGCACTTCGTCGAGCGGCGCTCCGTCGAGCGTCACGCTGCCGGCCGGCGCGCGCAGCTGGCCGGCGAGGATGGAGATCAGCGTCGTCTTGCCGGCGCCGTTCGGCCCGAGCAGGCCGAAGATGCCGCCGGAAGGCA
>JAXDQC010000040.1:0-19707 GCA_034668045.1 Betaproteobacteria bacterium
GACGAGCTGATAGCCGCCCAAGCCCGGAAAGTGGACGCGCTCAAGGCGCATAAAAAAGGACTGATGCAGCAGCTTTTTCCCCGCGAAGGCGAAACCCAACCCCGCCTTCGCTTCCCGGAGTTTCAAGACGCGGGGGAGTGGGAGATGAAATCGATTGGGCAACTGGGTGAAGTCATCACCGGAAGCACGCCCAGCACCGCGGTGTCTGAATATTATGGAGGAGACAGGCTATTCGTTTCTCCCGCCGACATTTCAGATGGCAGATTCATTGAGAAGACCAAGACCACCCTGAGCGCCCGTGGCTTCAGTGAAACCCGCCCGATAAAGGCCAATAGCATTTTGTTTGTCTGCATTGGCTCCACGATTGGCAAAATTGCGCAGAACCGTCATGAGTGCGCGACGAACCAACAAATCAATTCTGTGATACCAAATTCGGACATCTCAGACGGGTTTGTTTACTACGCGCTTAGCTGCATAGCCGAAAAGGTCGCCAATCTTGCGGGAATACAGGCGGTCCCCATCGTCAACAAATCCCTGTTCTCTTCCGTCGAATTAGCGATACCGAAACCGCCAGAACAGACTCGTATCGCAGATTGCCTTTCGTCACTTGACGAGACGATCTGTGCTCAAACCCAAAAGCTCGAAGCTTTCAAGACTCACAAAAAAGGGCTGATGCGGCAGCTTTTTCCATCCCCGGAGGAAGCGCTGTGACGCACGCCGAGATAGCGGAAGCGCTAAAGGCCAGCGACGAGAAAGTCGTTCTTGCCTACGCGTTCAATACAACCGGAAAGACACGGTTATGCGTTGCATATAAGAACGCAACAAAGCGTGAGGACGGGACTCACACGGGTGTGTACTACAACGCGTTTAGCGAGGATCTGTTTGTCTGGGACAACGATGAAGAAAACGATGGGGCCGACGTGCGGCTCACCGTCCGGCCAAGTAGTTTGAGTGGATTTCACGCATCGCTCACCGAGGACAATATCCGGGACAAGTTAAACGCATATAAGCCAAAGTTCGGTTTTGAGCTCAGGCTGCACGAGGGCGACCCGTCAAAAGGGATCGAATCCATCTCATTCTTTGTCCCAAATCAGAACCCGGATATTGCGCAGCCCCCAATCAAAATATCAAGAGGCGAAGAGCGCATCTTCGTCTGGTGCTTCTTTCTGGCGCTTTTTGAGGTAGAGGGATGGGCTGACGAGCAGTCCAATCATTTCTTTATCGATGACCCTGTTTCGAGCCTCGACGACCACCACATTTTCATCACGGCGGAGACGCTCTTCGAATTGATCGACAAGTATTACAAGACCCGCAAAATCATCATCACCACCCACCACATAGGGCTCTATTCGATTCTGAGCGGCTGGCTAAGAAAGGGTGATCAGCGACAGAAGTATGAAGATGTTGTCAGGATCTGCATTCTGAGCGGCAAATCGGGTGACTTGTCCCTGGATAAGGACAAGGACGACGTGCATCTCTACCATCTCCGATTGCTGCAAGTATTAGATCAAGCTAGGAAAGCCGACGACTTGCGGTCGTATCACTTCGCTTTGCTGCGGCAAGTGTTGGAGAACGTGGCATCTTTCCTCGGCAAGGGGCAGTTCGGCTATGTGCTCAGCCAGATCGGCATCGACAATCCTAACGACACCGCAGACATCATCAACACGCTTTCGCACAAGAAGGTCTATTACTACGAGTCCGATCGCTTGGTTCCTGACAGACGCTTGATGTTCGAGTCCGTCCTGAACAAGCTTAATGAGAAATACATCTTCGTATTGAACGCAGATAGATCTCATGACAGATCACGACCAGAAACGGCTAGGGAAAATCCTCTGGAATATCGCAGACCAACTGCGCGGCGCTATGAACGCGGACGATTTCCGCGACTACATGCTGTCCTTCCTCTTCCTACGCTACATCTCGGACAACTACGAAATGGCGGCGAAGAAGGAGCTGGGGAAGGATTATCCCAGTGTTGGTGCGGACGACCGCCGCGTGGCGCTGGCTATCTGGTATGCGAACAACCCCGACGACGTCGCCGAATTTGAGAAGCAGATGCGCCGCAAGGTGCACTACGTCATCCAGCCGCCGCACCTCTGGAACAGCATCGCCAATATGGCCCGCACCCAGAATGGCGAACTGCTCAACACGTTGCAGGTGGGTTTCAAGTACATCGAAACCGAATCCTTCGAGAGCACCTTCCAAGGCCTGTTCTCGGAAATTAACCTCGGCTCAGACAAACTTGGCAGAACCTACGCCGATCGCAACGCTAAGCTCTGCGCCATCATCGCGGAAATCGCCAAAGGGCTAGCGGAGTTTTCCTCCGACATCGATGCCTTGGGCGATGCCTACGAATACCTGATCGGTCAGTTTGCCGCTGGGTCCGGCAAGAAGGCGGGCGAGTTCTACACGCCGCAGCAGATTTCCGACATCCTGTCAGCGATCGTCACCCTCGATAGCCAGGAGCCCAAGACCGGCAAGAGGGACCGCCTTGCCAGCGTGCTGGACTTTGCCTGCGGTTCGGGCTCCCTGCTGCTCAATGTGCGCAAGCGGATGGGGCCGCACGGCATCGGCAAGATTTACGGACAGGAAAAGAACATCACCACCTACAACTTGGCGCGCATGAACATGCTGCTGCATGGGGTAAAGGATTCGGAGTTCGAGATCTACCACGGCGACACGCTGACCAATGATTGGGACATCCTGCGCGAGCTAAACCCCGCCAAGAAACCCGCGTTCGATGCTGTCGTCGCCAATCCGCCCTTCAGCTACCGCTGGGACCACAGCGAGGCCATAGGCGACGACGTGCGCTTCAAAAACTACGGTCTCGCGCCCCAATCCGCCGCCGATTTCGCCTTCCTGCTGCACGGCTTCCACTTCCTCAAAGACGAGGGCGTGATGGCCATCATCCTGCCCCACGGCGTGCTGTTCCGTGGCGGTGCCGAAGAGCGCATCCGCACCAAGCTTCTCAAAGACGGCCACATCGATACCGTCATCGGCCTGCCTGCCAACCTCTTCTACTCCACCGGCATCCCGGTATGCATCCTCGTACTCAAAAAATGCAAGAAGCCGGACGATGTGCTCTTCATCAACGCCACTGAGCATTTCGCGAAAGGCAAACGCCAGAACCAACTGGCGGAAGAACATATCGCCAAGATCATCGACACCTACCAATTCCGAAAGGAAGAGGAGCGCTATTCCAAGCGAATCTCGATGGCGCGAATCGCCGAGGAAGACTACAACCTGAACATCTCCCGCTATATCAGCACGGCGACTCCTGATGAGGAGATCGACCTTGCGACGACGCACGGTGAGCTGGTGAAGATTGAGACAGCGGTCCGGACGGCAGCGGCCAAGCACAATGAGTTTCTGAAAGAGCTTGGCTTGCCCCTGTTGCCATGTCCGAGTGAACTGCGTTCATGAATGAAGAATTGTTTCGTAAGGTTCGATATTCCAGACGTGGGGACCATGAACGCGGTTAAGGCGCCGGCCACCGTGCGGGGCGCCCCTGACTTCGCTGCCCTCTTGTCAGAGGCCCGAACCCTAGATGCTTCGCCGGCGTAAGACTCGCGAAAGCGTCAACCCCTGCACCAGGATCGAGAACAGCACCACCACGTAAGTCACCGTGATGATCGCCGGGCGGTGAGGCCCTGACGGAAGCGAGAGCGCGAGGGCGACGGAGATACCGCCGCGAAGTCCGCCCCAGGTGAGGATGCCGACGACGTAGGGCGGGAAGTCATCGCGCAGGCCGGGGATGAGGGCGGCGAGGCCCACCGACAGGAAGCGCGCGACGAGGACGGCGGGAATGGCGAGCGCGGCTGCCCAGGCGTAGGTGACGTCGAACTGCAGGCGCAGGAGCTCAAGGCCGATCATGACGAAGAGCACCGCGTTCAGCATCTCGTCGATCAGCTCCCAGAAATTGTCCAGCCGCTCGCGCGACTTCGGCGACATGGCGTGCTTGCGGCCCTGGGTGCCGATCAGGACGCCGGCGACGACGATGGCGATCGGCCCGGAGACGTGCACCGCGAGGGCGAGGGCGTAGCCGCCCATCACCAGCGCGAGGGTGAGGAAGACCTCGACCTGGTAGGCGTCGACGCTCGCGAGCATGCGGTAGCAGAGGTAGCCCAGGCCGAGGCCGAGGAGGGCGCCGCCGAGGATCTCGCGAACGAAGAGCAGCGGCACGCTGGCGAGCCTCGCCTCCGGGCCGCCGGCGGCGATGCTGAGGAAGAGGACGAAGAGCACGACGCCGAAGCCGTCGTTCAGGAGCGCTTCGCCTGCCATCTTGCTCTCGAGGGACTTCTCGGCCTTCGCCGACTTGAGGATGGCGAGCACCGCGATCGGGTCGGTCGGCGAGATGAGCGCGCCGAAGAGCAGGCACCAGATGAACGGCAGCGGGTGGCCGAGCATGCCGAAGATGAGCCACAGCGCGCAGGCGGCGAGGCCGGCTGAGACGATGACGCCCAGGCTGGCGAGGAAGCCGATCGCCCACCTGCGCCGCTGCAGCTCGTTCAGGTCGACGTGCAGCGCGCCGGCGAAGAGCAGGAACGACAGCATGCTGTCGAGCAGCGCCCGGTCGAGATCGACCGCGCCGAGGGCGCGCTCGGCGATCCGGTGGGAGTCGAAGCCGAGCTTGCCCAGCGCCACGAGCGCGAGGGAGAGCGCGAGCGAGAAGAGCAGCAACGCGATGCTCGCCGGCTGGCGGATGTATTTGTGGTTGAGCCAGCTGAAGAGCGCCGCCAGCGTGATCAGCGCCGCAGCGGCGCTCAGTGCGTCCATGCGCCCACTATAGTTGAGCCGGGCGGGTGTCCTGGCGCACAGACGGCGCGGCGCGGGCGGCCGAGGATGGCGGGATGAAAACTCCCGCCGCGACGTTTCCCGAGCTGTTTGCCCGATGGAAGAATGCTTCCTGGCCGTTGCTCACCGGCAGGCCGGGCCCCTCCTCGGACCTTCCCAAGGCCGTGTGGGAAGGCGAAGGCGGAGCCATCAAGCCGCCCAAGACTCCCGCCTGAGTTCCTCAAGCCCTCAATAGCGCGACTGCGTGAGCCGCGCGAGCTGCACTTCGAGCGCGTCCACCATGGAGCAGGCCTCGAGGTAGTTCTCCTGCTTGCCCGAGGCGCGCCAGGCGTCGCGATCGTGCACGGCTTTCGCGAGGCGCTGCCTGAGCGCGGCGATTTCCGGATTGGCAATCACGATGGGTGCCGGGTCACCGGAGTGCCCGGCAGGTTGGCGAGCTCGGCGCAAAGCAGCGCGTCGGAAGCCCCCACCAGGCGCTTTTTCTCGAGCACTGCCTGGCTGCGGATGCCGCGGCCCATCAGGCTCTCCGGCGGGTTGGCCGGCCAGGTCCAGTGCGCGGAGTCGCGGATTTCCTCGAAGGCAACGAGCAGGAAGCGCGCCTCCATGATGCGGGCGATGGCGCGGCGGCGGGCGCCTGCTGTCAGGCGCACGCTCGCTGCGCTGAGGCGCACGTCGTCGGTGGATTCACGGGTCGGTTTCATGGCCCAAGCACACTACGCCTGTCCGCGGGGCGCCTCTGTTCGCTACCAGACCGACGCGCGGCGCGACGGCCCGCATGCTCCCGCCCTACACAAGGAAATCAAATGAACTGGGACAGCATCGAAGGCAACTGGAGCCAATTCAAGGGCACGGTCAAGCAGCATTGGGGCAAGCTGAGCGACGACCAGCTCGACACCATCTCCGGCAAGCGCCACCTCCTCGCCGGCCAGATCCAGCAGACGTATGCGGTCTCCATGGAGAACGCCGAAAAGCAGGTCGCGACCTGGCAGCAGGCGCAGAAAGAGACCACGCTCGAGGACAAGCCCGCCGAGAGCAAGCCGATCGAGAACAACAAATAGCGGCGGTGCCGCAAGTTTCGTTGGCCGGCGCTGACCTTGTGCCGGCCTTTTTCTGATTGGCGCCGGCCTAGTTCTCGCAGCAGGTGTCGAAGTGCGCGCGCCGAGCCGACTGGCTGCGCTCGCCGAGCGAGCGCGCGGAGCGGCGAAACAGCAGAAACGGCAGCGCCATCACCCGGGCGGCGCCCCTGGCGATCTCGGTGGTGAGGTTGCGTCTTTGCACGCGCTAGTTCAGCTCGGCGAGCTCGGCGCAGAGCTGCGCGTCGGAGGCTCCCTCCAGGCGAAGCTTCTCCCTCAGCGCCTGGCTGTGGATGCCGCGGCCCAAGCCGTGGCGCGACGCCCAGTACGTAGGCTCGCCGCCGCGGATCGGCGCGGACGCGACGATCCTGAAGCGCGCCGCCATGATGCAGTCGATGGCGTGCAGGCGGTCGCTGGCAGTGAGTGGAGAGCTCATTGGCGGTCGATCAACGCTACGCCCCGGCGCGGGGCGCGTCTGTGGGTCAGCCCACACACGCCTGCTCGACATCGGCATGCCGAAGATGAGCGGCCACGATGTCTGCGCCGCCATCCGCCGGGCTACCGACTATAGTTGGCGCTCAGCCATGCATATCTGGGTCGACGCCGACGCCTGTCCGGCAGTCATCAAGGACATCCTCTACCGCGCCGCCGAGCGCTCGAAGATCGCCATGACGCTGGTGGCGAACAAGCTGCTGCGCGTGCCGCCTTCGCCGTACATCCGCGCGCTGCAGGTGCCGCGCGGCATCGACGTCGCCGACAGCCACATCGTGCGCGAGCTCGCGTCGGGCGACCTCGTCGTCACCGCCGACATTCCGCTCGCCGCCGACGTGATCGCCAAGGGCGGCCACGCGCTCAATCCGCGCGGCGAGTTCTATTCGCCGGAGAACATCCAGGAGCGCCTGGCGCTGAGGAACTACCTGGACGAGCTGCGCGGCACGGGCGAGCGCACCGGCGGGCCGGCGGCGCTCGACAACACCGACCGCAAGCGCTTCGCCGACCAGCTCGATCGCTTCCTTGCCAAGCTCAAGCGATGAATGGACGCTCCCCGCCCTGGAGCGGACAATGAACGGATGGCGAATTCGATGAAAGACTCGCTCGGCAAGACGCTCGACGCGTACGACAAGCGCCGCAGCACGGACCAGGCGCGAGAGAAGAAGTCGAAGGACGACGACGCGCTCTTCCTCGCCCAGTTCTCGGAGCTGCGGCGCAACGTCGTGCGGCCGGTGTTCGAGCAGGCCGGGGCGTTGCTCGCGGAGCGCGGCCACAGCTTCGACATCTCGGAGCAGGAGTTCGGCGCCGACGCCGAGGGCAAGGTGCGCGAGGCGGGGATCTCGCTGCACATCGCGCCGGCGGGCATGCCGGCGCAGCTGCACGTCGGCGACCACGAGCGCTCGCTCTCGATCACCACGCGGCACTACAACAAGACGGTGTGGGTCAGCGGCGGCAGGGCGCTGCAGGCGGGCGGCGTTGCCGGCGCGAAGGGCGCCTACCCGATCGAGCGCGTCAATCAGCAGCTCATCGAGGAAGAGGTGGTGAGGCTCGTTGATGCGGTGATGGGGGGATAAAACAACCCTCCCAACCCACCGTTACGGGGCCAGGGTGGCGGTGGAGAAGGTCTGCTTGCAGCGCGGGTAGTTCTCGCAGCCCCAGAAGGCGCGGCCTTCGCCGGTGCTCTTGCGCGAGATCATCTTGATCGAACAGCCGGGGCAGGTCGGGGTCAGGAAGTCGCCCTTGGTGGCGAGCTTCAGCAGCGCGAGCGCCTTTTCCGGAATGAGGTTGGCGAACTCGGCGAGCAGCCGCGGGCCGTCGATGAGCTTGATGTTGTGCTTCGCCGCAAAGTCGGCGGCAGGCTGCGTGAACCTGCCCGAGGCGACGAGCACTGCTTCGCCGGCGCCCGCCGGCGCCATGCCGGCGTAGAGCTCCTGCAGCGGCTTGACGCCGATCGGGTAGGCGCTCCACGCTTTGCAGTGCACGAGCATCGATACCTTGTCGGCGCCCTCGACGCGCAGCGCGATGTCGGCGCCGCCGTCCAGGCGCGAGCGCGTGACGGTAGTGGCGAAGCCCAGAGCCTCGAAGTAGGCGGTGCAAAGCTCCTCGAAGCGCCGCCACTCGAGGTGCTTGAGCAGATCCGTGGTCCACTTCGCCGAGTCGAAGCTCGCGCAGCGCACGGACTGGTCGCGGGCGCCGATGGAGCGGGCGGAGCGGCGAAGCAGCGAGAAGGGCAGCGAGATCACCGCCAGGGCGCCCTTGGCGATTTCGAGGGCGAAATTACGTTCCGAATGTTGCATCCAGGATGCTAACCGCTTATCGACTCGAGCGCGTGCCAGCGCTGGCGTCCATGGCGGATCCCGGCCGCATTTCGTTCGCTGCAACGTACGTTGTCGGACAGACCAGACACTGCAGGAGGCGCAAAGTGCCAGCCTATGAAAAAAATCGTTTGTATCGCCGGCGCTCTGGCGCTGGTCGCGGGAACCGCCCTTGCGCAGAAAACGCACGCGGAAAAGGACAGTGAAGTCCGCCAGGACCGCAAAGAGGTGAAGCAGGACCGCCGCGCCGTCAGGGCGGATCGGCACGAGGTGCGCCAGGACCGGCGCGACGTGCGCAACGCCGAGCGCCGGGACGACAAGAAGGGCGAGGCGACTGCGCGCAGGGACCTGGACAAGAGCGAGGCCAAGCTGCGCCGCGACAAGCAGGAGCTGCGCAAGGACACGCAGGAGCTGCGCGAGGACCAGCGCCAGCTTCGCCAGTAAAGTCGCTAGACCTTCGTCTTCGACTCGAGCGCGTGCCAGCGCTCGAGCTTCTCCAGCATCAGCGCCTCGATCTCGCCGTGGCGCGCCTGGTCGGCGCGCAGCGCGTCGGGCGGCTGCTTGTAGTAGTCGGGCTCGCCCGTCTTCGCCTGCAGCGCCTTCTGCTCGGCTTCCAGCGCTTCGATCTCCCTCGGCAACGATTCGAGCTCGCGGCTTTCCTTGTAGGTGAGCTTCGCCCGCGTCTTTTCCCGGGGGGAAGGACTTTTCTTCGCAGAAAATTCGACGGCGGCGGGATGTTGGCGCACCCAGTCGCTGTAGCCGCCGGCGTACTCCTTCCACTTGCCGCCGCCTTCCGCGGCGAGCGTCTGCGTGACGACGTTGTCGAGGAAGGCGCGGTCGTGGGAGACGAGCAGGATCGTGCCGGCGTAGTCCTGCAGCGCTTCTTCAAGCAGCTCGAGCGACTCGATGTCGAGGTCGTTGGTGGGCTCGTCCAGGACGAGGACGTTGGCGGGGCGCGAGAAGAGGCGCGCGAGGAGCAGGCGGTTCCTCTCGCCGCCGGAGAGCATGCGCACCGGCGAGTTGGCGCGCCGCGGCGGAAAGAGGAAGTCGCCGAGGTAGCTCATGACGTGCTTTCGCCCGCCGGGGAGCTCGACCCAGTCGGAGCCGGCGGCCACGGTCTCGGCGACGGTCTTCTCCGGGTCGAGCTGCTCGCGCATCTGGTCGAAGTAGGCGGGCTGGACGTTGGCGCCCAGGCGCACGTTGCCGGCGTCGGGCGTGAGCGTGCCGAGGATGAGCTTGAGGATGGTCGTCTTGCCCGCGCCGTTGGGGCCGACGAGGCCGAGGCGGTCGCCGCGCGAGACGAGGAGGTCCAGGTCGCGCACGACGGTCTCGCCCCCGTAGGACTTAGTGATGTTCGTCAATTCACAAACTAGTTTGCCGGAGCGCTGCCCTTCCCCGATCGCCATGCGCACGCCGCCGATGCGCGTGCGGCGGGCATTGCGCTCCTCGCGCAGGCGCTCCAGCCGCCGCACGCGGCCCTCGTTGCGGGTGCGGCGGGCCTCGACGCCCTTCCTGATCCAGGCTTCCTCCTGCGCCCAGAAGCGGTCGAACTTGTGGTGCGCGACCGCCTCGGCGGCGAGCTCGCCCTGCTTGCGGCGCTCGAAGTCGGAGTAGTTGCCGGGATAGGAGCGCAGCTGGCCCCGGTCGAGCTCGATGATGCGCGTGGCGAAGCGGTCGAGGAAGGCGCGGTCGTGGGTCACGACGATGGCCGCCGGCACCCGGGCAAGCAGGGTCTCGAGCTTCTCGATGCCGTCGATGTCGAGGTGGTTGGTCGGCTCGTCGAGCAGCAGCAGATCGGGCTCGAGCGCGAAGGCGTGGGCGAGGGCTGCGCGCTTCCTCTCGCCGCCGGACACGGGAGGTCCGTCGAGGTTGAAAAGGTGCAGGAATTTCTCAAGCTTGTGCGCCGGGGCGGCGGAGCCCTCCGGCACCTCGGGCTCTTGTGTCACGAGTGTTACAGAAAGGCTGTCGCGCTTGCGGATCTCGCCGTCGTCGAGGGCCACCGTGCCGGCGATCGCGCCCAGGAGCGAGGACTTGCCGGTGCCGTTGCGGCCGATGAGGCCGATCCGCTCCCCCGCCTCGAGCGAAAAGGAGGCCCCATCGAGCAGCGGCAGGTCGCCGAAAGCGAGCGAAGCGGACGCAATGGTTAAAAGCGGCACGGGCGGATTCTAGAGGTGGGGAGAAACCCCACGGGGCGAGGGTGATCTTGTAGCGATGCATTGACGGCAAAAAGCCGAACCTCGCTACAGACACGGCGTTCACGCTTTCATACGATGGTCTTCCCCCCGAGCCACTCATCCTCCCTCCCTTGGATAGTGGCTCACCCCTAGAAGCCGCCTTCGGGCGGCTTCTTTTTTTGTCACAATCGCCCCGCTTGATCATTCCCCGCCTGGTCCTCGATACGCATGTCTGGCTCGACTGGCTGGTGTTCGACGACCCCAGCATCATCAGGATCCGGAACGCCGTCGGCACCGGCCGCGCCGAGGCCTATATCGACGCGGTGTGCGAGGAAGAGCTGGTGCGCGTCCTGGCGCGCGGCTTCGCCAAGCGCGAGCTGGACGCCCCGGCGCAGGCGGCGGCCCTGGCGAGCTGCAGGCGATGGGCGCAGCGGATCGATACGGCGGCGCCCAGCGACGCCAGGGCGGGCCTGCCGAGGTGCGGCGACCCGGACGACCAGAAGTTCCTAGAGGCGGCGCTCGCCGCCAATGCCCAGTTCCTGATCACCAAGGACCGCAAGCTCCTCGCGCTGGCGAAGAAGCGGGGCGTGCCTTTCAGGATCGTCAGGCCGGAGGAGTTCGGCCGTCACTCGGGGTCAGGGTAACCCCGACCGGCACAGCCGTTGCTGCCACGGGGTTGCCATCAAAGGACCCCTATGACACCCAACTCGACCCCGACCTTAGTAACCGCCTCCGGACCCAGCGCCGTCTCGTGGGCGGCCGTCTTCGCCGGCGCAGCCGCGGCGTGCGTCCTCTCCATGATCCTGCTGATCCTCGGCACCGGCCTCGGCCTGTCGTCGCTCTCTCCCTGGGCGAACGAAGGTGCGAGCGGCAAGGCGCTCGGCGTCGGCACCGGGGTGTGGGTGATCTTCATGCAGCTCGCCGCGTCGGCTTTGGGCGGCTACATCGCCGGCCGGCTGCGCACCAAGTGGGTGTCGCTGCATACCGAGGAAGTCGGTTTCCGCGACACCGCGCACGGCTTCCTCACCTGGGCGGTGGCGACGCTGTTCACGGCGGCGCTGCTCACCTCGACGGTGAGCGCGATCGTCAGCGGCGGCGTCAAGGCGGGAGCGCAGGTCGCCGGGGGCGCCGCGAGCGCCGCAACCTCCGCTGCCGCCGGCAGCGCTGCCACCGCGAGCTCCGAGGGCGATAGTTACCTGATGGATTCGCTCTTTCGCAGCCCGAAGGGGGGCAAAGGGCCTTCCTCGCCGGAGCAAGCAACCGCCGAAGTGACGCGCATTTTCGCCAACGCCACCGCCACCGGAAAGCTGCCCGAGGAGGACGCGCGCTACGCCGCCCAGGTGGTTTCGCAGCGCACCGGCATTTCCCAGCAGGAGGCCGAGAAGCGCGTCAACGAGACCTACAACCAGGTCCAGGCGAAGAAGCAGGAAGCCAAGGAAGCCGCCGACAAGGCGCGCAAGGCTTCGGCCGCGGCGTCCCTGCTGCTCTTCATCTCGCTCCTGATCGGCGCGTTCGTCGCCAGCTACTCCGCCACCATCGGCGGCCGTCACCGCGACGACTGAGCGCCGCGAGGCGCGGCTAGGCCGGCGACAGGATGTGGATGACGCGGGAGGCGATGTGCTCCCTCGTCTTCCCCGCGTAGGCCGCCATGTGCGGCGCCGCGGCGTGCGCTTTCAGCGCGTCCAGGCTTTCCCACTTCTCCACCACGACGAAAGTCTCCGGGCCGTACTTCGTCTGGATCGGCAGCGCCGGATCGGCGTCGACCGCGGCGCCGTACTCGATGCAGCCCTTCTCGGCGCGCACCGCCGGCACGTTGGCGCGGAAGTGCTTGAGGATCTCGTCCCGCTTGCCGGGCTTGGCGGTGATGACCGCGACGACGTGGATCATGCGTTCTCCTTTTTGATCTCTCCGCTCTGCATCAGGCGCTCGAGGTCCTCGTAGCCGCCGATCAGCGCGCCCTTGACGAACACCATCGGGAAGGTCGGCCAGCCGGTCCACATCTTCAGCACCAGGCGCCGGCGCCACTCGCTGAAGTAGCCGCCGTACTCGATGTACTTGTACGCAATGCCGGCGGCGTCGAGGAGCTTGCGCGCTTTCCTCGGGAACGGGTTCTGGCGCATGCCGACGACGACGATGGCGTTCGCCGCGACGGCGTCCTGTACTTCCCTGACGACGTCGGCGCGGTAGTTGGCGATCTTGCCGCGCACCGCGGCATGGATTTTTGTTTCTTCGAGGATGGGGCGCATGTCAGTAGGGTAACCCAACGTAGTTCTCGGCCAGCGCCAGCTGCGCCGCGCGCGAGCCGGCGAGGTACTCGAGCTCGGCGAGCTGCATGCGGCGGCCGAACTGCCCTTCCTCGGGGAAGAGATGCAGGAGCTTGGTCAGCCACCAGGAAAACCGCTCGGCTTTCCACACCCGCGCCAGGGCCTTGGCCGAATAGTTTTTCAGCTCGACAGCAGAATCATTTTTATAAAAGGAAATAAGGGCCTGGCTGAGGTAGTGCACATCGCTGGCGGCGAGGTTGAGCCCCTTGGCCCCGGTCGGCGGCACGATGTGCGCGGCGTCGCCTGCCAGGAAGAGCCGGCCGAAGGAGAGCGGCTCGGCGACGAAGCTGCGAAGCGGCGCGATGCTCTTCTCGATCGACGGGCCGGTGACGAGCCGCTTCGCCGTGTCCGCCGGCAGGCGGCGCTTGAGCTCGGCCCAGAAGCGCTCGTCGGGCCACTCGTCGACCTGTTCCGAAAGCGGGCATTGCAGGTAGTAGCGGCTTCTGGTGCGGCTCCTCTGGCTGCAGAGCGCGAAGCCGCGCTCGTGCGAGACATAGACGAGCTCGTCCGACACCGGCGGCGTGTCGGAAAGCACGCCCAGCCAGCCGAACGGGTAGGTTTTCTCGTAGAGGCGGATGCGGTCGGCCGGAACGCTCGCGCGGCAGACGCCGTGAAAGCCGTCGCAGCCGGCGATGAAATCGCACTCCAGCGTTTTTGACCCGAAAGTGACGCGCGGGCGCTCCAGCTCGAAGTCATGGACTTGGACATCGGGGACTTCGTAGATCGTCTCGCCCTCGCGCGCCTCCATCAGGTCCTTGGTGACCTCGGTCTGGCCGTAGACCGTGACCGATTTGCCGGTGAGCGCCTTGAGGTCGATGCTGAGATGGCCGCCGGCGAAGGCGATGCCGCAGGTATCGTGAATAAGTGCTTCCTCACGCAGGCGATCGGCGGCGCCGGCACGCTCCAAAAGCTCGACCGTACCGCTCTCCAGGACGCCGGCGCGGATGCGGCCCAGGACATATTCCCGCGAACGGCTCTCGAGGATGACGGAATGCACGCCCGCGACTTCGAGAAGACGGCCGAGGAGCAGTCCGGCCGGGCCAGAGCCGACGATCGCAACTTGAGTACGCATGTGAAATCCTGCGTGGACAGGTGTAACACAACTTTCCGAGAATCCTCGCAGGGGGACGACAAGGAGCAGCCCATGGAACTTTCGAGAGCCATCAGCCTGGTGGCAGTCGTCCTGATCATCGTCGTGACGGCCGGCTACGCGGCCGCCGACGGCAGCAGCGCCGAAGCGCCCGCCGAGCAAGCGGTCGCCACCGCAAAATAAGGAACAAAAAAGCCGCCGGGTTGTTGCGGCCGCCGCCCATCTCCGCTAGCGTCACGGGAGGGGATGGAAGCGAACCGCAAAACCACGGTCATGTTCGCCGGCTTCGTCGGCACCTCGGCTCTCGTCGAGGCGGCGGGCGACGCCCAGGCGCAGGAAGCCATCACGCGCTGCATCGAGCGCATCGGCGGCGCCGCGACCTCGTGCGGCGGCCGGGTGGTCAAGACGACCCACGACAAGGCGATGATCCTGGTCGCGACACCCGATGCGGCCGCCGACGCGGCGGTGGCGATCCATACCGCGGTCAACGAATTTCCCGCCGTGGCGGCGATCAAGCTCGCGCTCGGCATCGGTTTTCAATACGGCGCGGTGATCCAGAAGGAGACCGAAGTCTTTGGCGACACGGTCAACCTCGCCTCGCGCCTGGGCGAGCAGGCGGCGAAGGGCCAGATCATCACCACCCAGGAGACCGCGGCGCTCTTCTCGCCGATCTACCGGCCCTGGGTGCGCAAGCTCGGCACGGTCGAGATCAAGGGCCGCTCCGACCAGGTCGAGATCTGCGAGCTCGTCTGGCGCGCCGACGACAGCGCCACGCTGGTGGCGAAGCGCCGCGTCGAGCGTACGGGCGTCGAGAAGCTCAAGCTCAAGTTCCGCGGCGTCGAGGTCGTGCGCCGGCGCGAGAAGGACGCGATCGTCATCGGCCGCGAGACGGACTGCGGCCTGATCGTCGACAACGACCAGGTCTCGCGCCACCACTGCACCATCGAGCGGCGCGGCGACAAGTTCGTGCTCGCGGACACGAGCTCGAACGGCACCTACGTCAGCATCCAGGGCGAAGAGGAAGTGCAGCTCAGCCGCGAGGAGATGACGCTCACCAAGCGAGGGTGGATTGCCTTCGGCCAGCCGCGCGCGGCGGCGAAAGAGGCGGCGGTCGAGTTCATCTGCTACTGAGGGTTCTCCTCGCCGCGATCATTTTCGTCGCGCCATCCATAGCCAGGGCGCAGGACGATCCGGAATCCGCGTACCTCCGCCTGCACCGCGCGACGCTGTCGCACAACCTCTCCGAGATGATGCTCTACGCGAGCGAGGAACGGCGCGCCGAGCTGCAGGGCTTCGCCAACGATCCGATTCGCCTCAAGCTCGCTTCGTCGATGATGCCGCGCGTCTATACCGTGCGCTCGCTTGCCACCAGCCCCGACGGCACGCGCGCTCGCATGCGCGCCACGGGCAGCTTCACCTTCATGGGCTCGACCGCGCCGAGCTACGGCGTCGTCGACCTCGTGCGCGAGGCGAGCGGCTGGCGGGTCGACAAGTTCGAATGGACGGGCGACAAGCCGAGCGGCTTCGACTCGGCGGTGGCGCAATCGCCGGTGCGCAGGGCAGTGACCGGCGGCATGGAGAAAGGTCCCGCCCAGATTCCCGCCGTCGTCGAGGAGCCGAAGCCGGCGCCCGTGGCGAGCAATGCGGAGGCCCAGCCTCCGCCTGGCCCCGGTCCCGCCAGCGCCCCGGTCACCGCTTCGCCGGCGCCCGGCATGGTCCAGCGCTCGCCCAACCGTGCGCCGTGCGAGATCAAGCCAGTCATGACCGACGAAGACCTGCTGAACTGCGGCGCTTCTCCGCGCTGAACCCCCGTTCGCTGACGCTCACTGCCCCCTTGTCAGGGGGCCAGCGAAGAGCAGGGCTTCCGAAAGCTCGAGGATGTCGTCGGGCCAGTACTCGACCGGCCGCGGCCTGAGCGCGCCGGATTCGGCCAGCGGCCGGCAGGAAAGCACCGCGAAGATCCAGCGCGGCGGCACGGCGTCGCGGCCATACGCCGCGCCCAGAAGCGCGCCGCAGATCGCGGCGTTCGTGTCGGTGTCGCCGCCGTAGCCGACGGTCTCCACCAGCGCTTCCTCGAAGCTCGGCGAGTGCAGGAGCTTGTGGAAGGCGTTCTGCAGCGCCACCACCACCCAGCCGGGGTGGGTGAAGAAGTCGGCCGGCCGCGCTCCGCCTGCGCCGCGCTTCACAGCGTCGCGCGCGGGACCCTTGGAGTGCTGCACCGCCGCTTCCAGCATTTCCTCGCGGCTCGCCCCGCCGACGCCGGCGGCGATCGCCGCGCAGTACGCGGCGCAGGCTTCGAGGCAGATGTCGTTGGGATGCGTGAGCCCCGAATCGTCGCGCGCGGTGCGCGCGGCGAGCGCCGGGTCGCCCGCCGCCCAGACGCCGATCGGCGAGCAGCGCATCAGCGAGCCGTTCGATTCCGAGCGCGGGTCGCTGGCGCCGATCAGGCCTTTCTCGGTGGTCATGCCCACGTCGACCGGACGCGAGGTGATCCACCGGCGGTACGCGTCCAGCACCCGTGCCGAATCGAACTTCCGGTCGCGCGCGATCGTGCGGGCCAGCGCGAGCGCCATCTCGCTGTCGTCGGTCGGCTGGCCGGCCATCAGGTGGTAGACGCCGCCGTCGGAGAGCTCGCGCAAGCCGTTCGGAAACAGGCGCGCAATCTCGTTCGCCGGCTTCGCCTCGACGCGTGCGCCGAGGTTGTCGCCGATCACCTGGCCGAGCATCGCGCCTTGCGCGCGCACCAGCTTCTCCCCCAGGCTCTTCCTCGGGAAGGCGTTATGGACCCGAGGCTCGCGGCGCGGCTCCTGCTCGAGCCGCTTCCACTCGAAGCGCGCGAGCTGCCGAACCGCCTGCGGCGCGCCGGCGAAGCAGCCCGAAAGGCGCTCCTCGGTGCTGCCCTTCAGGCGCACTTCGCGTCCTTCGGCGTCCAGCATGATTCCGCGGGCCGCGGACAGCAGCGCCAGGCCGGCAGCGACGTCGTATTCATTCACGCCGTGGGTCGAGAGCGTGGCGACGCCGTCGCCCGCCGCCACCCGCGCGAGGCGATAGGCGATGCTCGGGAGCGCGACGAAGTGCGCGGGTGTCACGGCGCGCGCCCAGGTCTCGGGTCGCTGCACCGTCGAGGCGGTCGCCAGCACGAACTCGCCCTGCGCGAGCTTGCGATCCGAGAGATCGACTTTCAGCGGCTGGCCGTTGCGCTGCAGCTGCGCGCCCTCGGCCCAGGCGATCGTGTCCGGGCCGCGGTCGGGCGGGTCCGGCGCGTGCACCACGCCCAGCACCGGCGTGCCTTCGCGCAAGAGCGCCACCGAGATCGCCGAGCCGCGGCGCCCGGCCATGAACTCGAAGGTGCCGTCGTGCGGATCGACCATCCACGTCATGCCTTTGACCGACCCTGAAGTGCTGCCGCCTTCCTCGCCGACAAAAGCGCAATCGATCAGCGCGCAGAGCTTTTTTCGCAGTACCTGCTCGATCTCGAGGTCGACCGGGCAGTTGCCGCGCTCGCCGCGCGGTCCTTCGATGCGATAGAACTCGGCGCGCAGGCGCGCGCCCTCTGCTTCGACAATTGAAACCACTTCGGCGAGAGGCAGGGCGGACATTAGAATGAGCGTTTATACCCGAGAGACAGACCCCATGCCTCCAACTACTACCGCCAGCGGCCTCGTGTTCGAGGACCTAGTCGTCGGTTCCGGAAACGCCGCCGCCTCCGGCCAGAAAGTAAGCGTGCATTACACCGGCTGGCTCAGCCAGAACGGAAATAAGGGCACGAAATTCGACTCGAGTCTTGATCGCGGCGAGCCGTTCGTCTTTCCGCTCGGCAAGGGCCACGTCATCAAGGGCTGGGACGAGGGCGTCGCCGGCATGAAAGTCGGCGGCAAGCGCAAGCTCACCATCCCGCCCGCGCTCGGCTACGGCGCGCGCGGCGCCGGCGGCGTCATCCCGCCCAACGCCACGCTGATCTTCGAAGTGGAGTTGCTCGACGTCAAATAGCGGCGTGACCGGCATCGTCATCCCCGAGCACGAGATCGAGCTCACCGCCGTGCGTGCCCAGGGCGCCGGCGGTCAGAACGTCAACAAGGTGTCGAACGCGGTGCAGCTCCGCTTCGACATCCGCGCCTCCTCACTTCCCGACAACGTGAAGGAAAGGCTGCTTCGCATCGGCGACCACCGCGTTTCGCGCACTGGCATGGTCGTCATCAAAGCGCAGACGCATCGCAGCCTGGAAATGAACCGCTCCGAGGCGATCGCGCGACTGCAGTCGCTCGTCGCCGCCGCCGCGCATGTTCCCAAGAAGCGCCGGGCGACCCGGCCGACCTACGGATCGAAGCAGAGGCGGCTTGAGGGCAAACGCAAGCGCGGCGACATCAAGGCATTGCGCCGGAAATCAGACGGCGATTTCTGATGTGCTCAGGAGGAAGACATGAGAAACAAGCCGAGAGTTACGCGGTAGCAACAACGTGTTCCACGATCTGGGTTTCGGCGCGGCCGATGCTCAAAATCTCAGGCTGCGCTCCCAGTTAATGATGCGCATCCATAAGTTTCATAGCGAAACCAAGATGACGCAGGGCAAAAGCGCGAAGCTGCTTGGGGTAACGCAGCGGCACCTGAACGAGTTGCTGAGCGGCCGACTGACTCAGTTTGATCTGGACGCTTTGGTCAAGATTGCCACTCGTGCGGGTCTTAGCATCCGCTTAGTTGTTAAGAATGCCCATAGCAAGGCCTATACGCTTCCTACTCCAGCGGAATGCCAGCTTCCTTCACCAGCTTCCGCCACAGCGCCAAGTCGTCCCGATTGATCTCTAGCAGGCGCTCCGGCGTCGAGCCTTCGGCGGCGTAGCCGTAGCTCAGCAGTTTCTCGCGCACCTCGGCGCGCTGCAGCGCGGCGTTCACTTCCTTGTTAAGGCGCTGCACGATTTCGCGTGGCATTCCAGGCGGGCCGAACACGCCCGCCCATTGGCGCACGCTGACTTCGGGCACGCCGGCCTCATCGATCGTCGGCACCTCGGGCAGGAGCGGACTGCGTTCTTTCAGGAGCACGGCCAGGGCTCGCAGCCGCCCATCCTTCGCATACGAGACCGCCGTGCCGGTGGAGAGAAATGCCGACTGCACCCGGCCCGTAAGGATGTCGGGGTTGAGGGGTCCCTCGCCCTTGTACGGCACGTGCACCATATCTATTTGAGTCGCATTGATGAGCTGCGCGTTGTAGAGGATCGAGAGCGGGTTGCCGGTGCCGTAGTTGAGCTTGCCGGGGTTGGCGCGCGCGTAGGCGATGAACTCCTTGAGGGTCTGCGCCGGCACAGAGGGGTGCACGTAGAAGAAAACCGTCGCCCGGCCGACCAGGGAGATCGGCGTGAAGTCCTTCAGCGGGTCGTAGGTCGGCTGCTTGCGCAGCGCCACCGCCGCGACCATGGCGCTGTTTGACGCGAACATGATCGTGTAGCCGTCCGGGGCGATGCGCGTCATCTGCTCGGCCGCGATCGCGCTGTCGGCGCCCGGGCGGTTCTCCACGACCACTGGCTGCTTGAGCTGCTCCTGCAGCGCGTTGCCCATGATGCGGGTCGTCGGATCGGCGGACCCGCCGGGCGGGAAGCCGACGATGAAGCGGATCGGCTTGTTCGGGTACTGGGCTAGTACTGGGGCGGCGCAGGCCAGGAGCGCCAAGGCAAAGGCAAGCTTAAGTTTCTTCACGGGTTTCCCCTCCCGGCTGAAACTCTACAACAAAGGTAGCTCTAGTCCTGCCGGACTACGCCGAATGGCGACAGGCGCATAGACTGAACCAAGGAGTCGCCGCAGAATGATTGCCTGTGTAGCGTGAGTTACTACACAGGAATCGGGAAGGTGGCCAGCACGCTGTTACCAGTGCCATCCGAGAGACCGACCTGTCAGAGGGGCCGGTCCACGGTAGCGCCAAACTAAGTGCAGTCGCTGTCTGATTCGCCTGAGGCT
>JAXDQC010000041.1:0-9111 GCA_034668045.1 Betaproteobacteria bacterium
CGACGTCGAGACCCTGCGCGCGCTGGAGGAGGCGCTGCTGGAATTCGCCGGCAGCGTAATGGTGATCTCGCACGACCGCTGGTTCCTCGACCGAATCGCAACCCACATCCTGGCGGCCGAGGACGACTCGCAGTGGGTGTTCTTCAACGGCAACTACCAGGAATACGAGGCCGACAAGAAGAAGCGGCTCGGCGAGGAGGCCGCGAAGCCCCATCGGATCAAGTACAAGGCGTTGAAGTAGTGAACTAAGTCGGCTGGCGGGCGTCCGTTTTATATGCGAGCCGTCACTCTCGCGCCGGGTGAGGCGCAGTCGCTGGAATTGCAGGAGGTTGAAGAGCCGCGACGCGAGCAGGGCGCCGTGCACGTGCGCACGCTTGCCATCGGCGTCTGCGGCACCGACCGCGAGCTGATCGAGGGCACCTACGGCGAGGCGCCGCCCGGAAAGGCCCGCCTCATCCTCGGCCACGAGTCCCTCGGCCGTGTCATCGACGCGCCGAAGGAGAGCGGTTTCACCACCGGCGATGTCGTCGTCGGCATCGTGCGACACCCCGACCCGGTGCCCTGCATAAGCTGCGCCCTCGGTGAATGGGACATGTGTCGCAACGGCCGCTACACCGAGCGCGGCATCAAGGAGGCCGACGGCTTCGCCGTCGAGCATTGGCGCGCGGAGCCCGCCTTCCTCGTCAAGGTCGACCCGCGCCTCGGCCTCGCCGCCGTGCTGCTCGAGCCGGCGAGCGTGCTCGCCAAGGCGTGGGAGCACATCGAGCGCATCGGCCTGCGCTCGCGCTGGGCGCCGCAGACCGTCCTCGTCACGGGAGCGGGCACGGTGGGGCTGATGGCGGCGCTGATGGGCATGCAGCACGGTTTGGAAGTGCACGTCATGGATCACAACGAAGACGGACCGAAGCCGCAGCTCGCGCGCGACCTCGGCGCCACCTACCACACGCGCTTCCCGCCTTTCGAGCCGGACATCGTCGTCGAGTGCACGGGCTCGCCCACCGTGATCGCGCAGGCGGTGGCGGACAGCGCGCCCGGCAGCATCGTCTGCCTGACTGGCCTGGGCGGCGCCGAGCACGCCGCGTCCTTCGACGTGGCGACGCTCAACCAGTCGATGGTGCTCGAGAACCGCGTCGTCTTCGGCACGGTGAACGCCAACCTGCGGCACTACCGCGCCGCTGCCCATGCGCTGGCGCGCGCCGACCACGGCTGGCTGGGGCGCGTCATCACCCGGCGAACCCCGCTCAGCCGCTGGCGCGAGGCCTACGAGAAGCGCAAGGGCGACGTGAAGACGGTGCTCGTCTTTGAGGATTGAGGACTACGCCCTCGTCGGCGATTGCCACAGTGCGGCGCTGGTCGGCCGCGACGGCTCGATCGACTGGCTGTGCTGGCCGCGCTTCGATTCGCCGGCGTGCTTCGCGGCGCTGCTTGGCCGTCCCGAGCACGGCCGCTGGCGCATTGCGCCCGCCGGAGAATTCAAAGTCGAGAGGAAATACCGGGCAGATACGCTGATCCTCGAGACGACCTTCGAGACCGACGAAGGCGCCGTGACGGTGATCGACTTCATGCCCACCCGCGTCGAGCATTGTCAGCTCGTGCGCATCGTCCAGGGGCTGCGCGGCCGGGTCGCCATGGACATGGAGTTCATCCTGCGTTTCGACTACGGCGCGTCGGTGCCGTGGGTGACGCGCCTTCCCGATGGCATTCGCGCCATCGCCGGCCCGGACATGGCCGTGCTGCGTGCCCCCATCGCGCTCGAAGCAAAGAACCTGTCGCACGTCGCACGCTTCGAGGTTGCGGCGGGCGAGACGATTCCGCTGGTGCTCACGCATGGCGCTTCGCATCGCGACGTGCCGTCTCCGCTCGACGCCACGCGGGCGCTCGCCGAGACCGAGAAGTACTGGAAGCAGTGGGGCTCGCGCTGCACGGTGCGCGGCGAGTACGCGCCCGTCGTCCTTCGCTCGCTGATGACGCTGAAGGCGCTGACTTACAAGCCGACCGGCGCGCTCGTCGCCGCGCCGACCACGTCGCTGCCTGAATGGATCGGCGGCGTGCGCAACTGGGACTACCGCTTCTGCTGGCTGCGCGACGCGACGCTGACACTGCTGGCGCTGATGAACGGCGGCTACTACGACGAGGCCGCGGCCTGGCGCAACTGGCTGGTGCGCGCGATTGCCGGCTCGCCGGCGCAGGCGCAGATCATGTACGGCATCGGCGGCGAGAGGCGCATCCCGGAGCAGGTGCTGCCCTGGCTGCCCGGCTACGAGGGCTCATGTCCGGTGCGGATCGGCAACGCCGCGGCAGGCCAGCTGCAGCTCGACGTCTACGGCGAAGTCATGGACGCGCTGCACCAGGGACGCAAGCACGGCATGCCGAAGGATGATGCCGCCTGGGCGGTGGAGCGCGCATTCCTCGATCACCTCGAGCGCGTCTGGCAGGAACCCGACGAGGGCTTGTGGGAAGTGCGCGGGCCGAAGCGGCAGTTCACCCATTCGAAGCTCATGTGCTGGGTCGCCTTCGACCGCGCGGTCAAGGCGGTCGAGGAATTCGGCCGCGACGGGCCGGTCGAGCACTGGCGGCACATGCGCGCGCTCATCCACGACCACGTGTGCCGCCACGCCTGGTGCGCCGAGGGCGGATACTTCGCGCAGAGCTACGGCTCGGACGAGCTCGACGGGAGCCTGTTGCTCATGCCGACGACCGGTTTCCTGCCATGCTCGGATCCGCGCGTGAAGGGCACGATCGAGGCGATCCAGCGCGACCTCACCGTCGACGGCCTGGTCATGCGCTACCGCACGCGACCGATGCTCGATGGATTGCCGCCGGGCGAAGGGGTATTCCTCGCCTGCAGCTTCTGGCTCGCCGACGCGCTCTGCATGCTCGGCCGATGGGAGGAGGCGCGTGAGCTCTTCGAGCGGCTCTGCCGCCTGGCGAACGACGTCGGCCTGCTCGCTGAAGAATACGATCCCGCTTCCGGGCGGCAGCTCGGCAACTTCCCTCAGGCCTTCTCCCACATCGCGCTGGTCAACACCGCCATGAACCTCAGCCAGCATGCCAAGCCTGCCGAGCAGCGCTCGGAGAAGAAAGCCGCCTGAAATCCGGCTAGGATTCGCGGCGGAGGGACTCATCATCGCCGCCGACCTCGCCGATGCCAACCTGCTGCAGGCGCTGCGCGAGCACTCGCGCTGGCAGGCGCCGTGCGAATGCCGCGAGGAGGACGGGGTGCTGCTGATGGCGGGCCCGAACGCCTTGCCGGTTGCTTTCCGCAATTTCGTCGCGCGGGTCGATCGCAAGGTGCCGGCCGGCGCCGTGCTCGAACGGGCGCGACGATTCTTCTCGGGGCGCGAGCGCGCTTTTGCAGTGGTCGTGCGCATGGCGCGCGACGCGGATCTCGACCAGGCGGCGCGCGGCGCAGGCATGACGCTTACGGGCGATTCCGCCTGCATGCTGGTCGAGTCCGCTCTCGGCGAGCCGGCGATCCCGGAAGGCATCAGGGTCGAGCGCTTCAGCAGCGAAGCCCACGTCAGGCACGCGGTGCAGGTGAACGCCGAGGCCTACCAGGCGATCAAGCTTCCGGCGCAGGAGACGCAGCTGTTTTTCGGCCAGTCCGGAGCGCTGCTTTCGCCATCGGTGATCGGCTTCGTCGCCTATCGGGGCGGTGTTCCGGTGGCGACCGCGCTGACGATCTTGAGCGGCGAGGGAGCCGGCGTGTATTGGGTCGGCACGGTGCATGCCGAACAGCGGCGCGGCCTGGGCGAAGCCCTGACGCGACTGGCGACCAATGCCGGGTTCAGAGCGGGCGCCTCGGTCGTCGCGCTCCAGGCGAGCGCGTTCGGCGAGCCGCTGTACGCGCGGCTCGGCTTCAGGACCTACGACCGGCTGCGCCGGTACCGCGTCGCTGCAGCCAGCGGCTAGGCCGTTTGCACGAAATTACGCACCTCGTGCACGCCCGGCACGGCGAGCACGGCAGCGAGGGCGCGATCGACTTCGTCCTTCGGCACCGGCCCGCCCTTCAGTGTCACCACGCCCTTGCGGGACGTGACATTGACGTTGTCGGGAATCTCCGCACGTTCGCGAACCTTCTTCGCCAGGGCGCCGATGACCGGGCGGGTGCGCGAAGGAGGCTTGCGGGTCCGGAGGAAATGGCGGATGCCGAAAACCAGTCCGGCTGCTGCTGTGAGGGCAAGGAGTCTCATGCCCGTCGTGCATGCAAGCGTCAGGCCACGAAGTCTCGGATGAGTCCGTTGGCCGTTTCCGGCGCCTCGATGTGCGGCACGTGCCCCAGGCCGGGCAGGGAGCGGTACGCGCAGCGCGGGAACGCCGCCGCGACCGCTTTGCAGCTCGCCTCCGGTGTGATGATGTCCTCGCTGCCGCAGGCGACGAGAACCTTCTTCTGGAATTTGCGCGCGTCCTCGGCGAGCCGGCCGTAGGTCAGGCAGTGCGTGGCCTGGCGGTAGCCCTGCGGGCGGATGCGCTGCTGCGTCCAGCGCATCAGCTCGATCGCTTCGGCGGGCGAGCTCTTGCCGACCAGCGTCGGCGAGCGCTTCTCCGCCAAGCCCTCGGGACCGAGCTCCTCGAGCTGCTTCAGCCTTTCGCGCTGCTTGCTCTCGTCGCCCGCGTGTCCCGCCGCCGGGTTGAGAAGGACCATGCTGCGCACGCGTTCGGAGTGGGCCGCCGCATAGGCGCCGGCCATGAGGCAGCCGAGCGAGTTGCCGACGATGACCATGTCTTTGAGAAGCAGCCGATCGACAAAGCCATGCAGGGCGTCGGCGTAGTCGGCAGGGAAGGGTTTTCCTTTGCCGAGAAAATCTGAATCCCCATACCCCGGAGCGTCCCAGGCGATGAGCCGGTAGCCCTTGAGGGTCTCGAGCTGGTTCAGCCACGACGCCGAGCTCGAGCCGATGCCGTGCAGGAAGACGAGCGCCTGGCCGGCGCCGGTTTCGCGGTACGAGATGCCTTTGGACTTTCTCGGCGCGAACTTGGCGATGCGGTCGTCCAGCATGTCGCGGTATTCTGAACGAGATGAAGGGGAGAGCGGAGATCGTTGGCGGCGGTTTCGCAGGCCTCACGGCCGCGTGCGCGCTGGCGCGGCGGGGCTGGCAGGTGCGGTTGCATGAGCGCGCCGATCGCCTTCGCACCGCGGGCGCCGGCATCAACGTCTATGAGAACGGCGTGCGCGTGCTGCAGGCCATCGGCGCGGCAGAAGAGACGCTGGACCAGGCGTTCGTCACGAAGACGCGCGAGACCCGCGACGAGCACGACCGGCTGCTCTCGCTGCACCGCTGGAACATCAAGGTCTACGGCGTGGTGCGCCAGCGGATGATCGACGCGATCGCGGCCTCCGCGAGGCGCGCCGGCGCGGAGATCGTCAACAACTCCGAGGGCGTGTCGGCGACGCCCGAGGGCGCGCTGCGGCTTGCGGATGGGCGGACATTGAAGGCGGACCTGATCGTCGCCGCGGACGGCGTGAACTCTCGAATCCGCGACTCGCTCGGTCTCCTCGCTTACCGGCGCTATTTGCGAGACGGGTGCATCCGGACGATGTTCGAGGAGTCCGTAGGGCAGGACGGCAAGACGATCGAATACTGGTCGGGCCAGCGCCGGCTGCTCTACAACCCGGCGAGCACGAAGCACCTCTACGTCGCGCTCAGCATGCCGCACGACGATGTCGAGGGAAGGGCGTTGCCGCTGCGAAAGAGCGCATGGAAGGAGTCGTTTCCTCACCTCGCCGCGCTGATCGAAAAGCTGCCGGACGGGCGTTACGATCGCTTCGAGTACCTGCGCCTCAAGCGCTGGTCCGCCGGTAAGGTGGCGGTGATCGGCGACGCCGCGCACGCCATCCCGCCGAACATCGGCCAGGGCGCCGGCTGCGCGATGATGAACGCGCTTTCCTTGTCAGTCCATTTGGAACAGTCCGGAGAAGTTTCCGAAGGGCTCGATACCTGGGAAGAAAGAGAAAGGCCGCTGACCGACCACACGCAGCGCATCTCGCTCCTCTACGGCATGCCGACGTTCTGGCCGCAACCCCTGCGAAGATCTTTCTACTGGCTCGCCGGGCGCTCAGGCTGGCTGACGGCGCAGCGCACGAAGACGGCCCGGCACATCCCCACGGGAACTACTTCGTAGTTCCGACCCAGCCTTTTTCCGAGATGTCGAACACGACGCCTTCGGGGTCCTTGAACTTCATCTCGAAATTCGCCTGCTCCTTGCTGTCGCCCAGGGTGAAGAAGAACTTGCCGCCGGCCGACTCGATGCGCTTGCGCGTGGCTTCGAGGTCGTCGACCTGGAAGCCGAAGTGGTGCGCGCCGGAGGTGGTGGGGTTCTTGTATTTCAGCAGGGCGAGGTTGATGACGCCGTCGCTGAGGTAGACGCCCGAGCCCATCTCGAGGTGCTCCTCGCCGACGCGCTTGAGGCCGAACACCTTCTCGTAGAAGGCGGCCGCCTTCTCCAGGTCGTTGACGGCGACGGCGATGTGCCTGAGCTTTGCCACTACGCGGACTTTAGCAGGCGGGCGCGCACCAGCTCAATATGCGTGCGCAGCGAATAGAGCTCGTCGGCATAGGAGAGCGGCACGGCGATGCGCGCGGTGCGCTCGTCGAGCTTCTCCAGCTCGCCGAGCAGCTCCGGGGCGCCGCGCTTGCCGATGTCCTCCTCGATGTCGCGCAGCTGCCGGTACCAGCGGAAGATGCGCGAGCGGATGCGGAAGCGATACAGCGGCGGGATCAGGCGCGAGAGCGGCACCAGCACGGCGATGATCGAGAACAGCGCCACCCACATGCGGTCGACGAGGTTCGCCAGCCAGAACGGCAGGTAGCGCTGCAGGAACGGCGGGCCGTTGCGGTAGTAGCGCTCCGCGTCCTTGGCGAGCGGAAACTCGGCGTTGCCGCTGTTGGGGAACACGCCGGCGCGCGCGAGCCAGCCGGGCCGGCCGTGGATGCGCGCCGCGGCTTGCAGGAAGAGCTGCATCAGCGCGGGATGCGTGTCCTCGCGCGCGACGAGCGAAGTGGTGGTGGCGATGAGCTGCAGGTCTCGGCGCGGCACGTCGCGCGCCATGTCGGCGACGCCGCGCGGCAGCACCACGGTGCTCAGGAACGGCAGCCTGCGCGCGTAGGCCTCGGCCTGCGGAAACTCGAGCAGGCGGACGCTCGGCGTCTGCAGCAGCATCTGCACCATCGGCGATTCGGGCGCCGAAACCAGCACCGCCGCATCGAGCTCATTGCCGAGCAGCGCCATTACCGCCGGCGTCTCGTCGAGATTCGAGCGCTTGATATCGTCGCGCCCGAGGTGGTTGGCGTCGAGCAGCTTCGCCACCAGGCCGGGCCCGCCGCTGCCGCGCGCGCCGACGTTGATGCGCTGCCCCTTGAGGTCCGAGACCTGGTCGAGCGCCGTCTTCGCGCGGTAGAAGACCCACACCGGTTCGTAGAACAGGCTGCCGAGCGAGACGAGCGGCGCGCCGCTGCTCTCCTCGTCGGCGGCGCGCTCGGCTTCGCTCGAGCCGCCCTGCACGAAGGCGAGGTCCACTTCGCGCTTCGCGTCGCGCAGCAGGCGCCGGTTCTCGAACGAGCCGTGCGAAGGCTGCAGCACCACCTCGATGCCGTAGCGCGCCAGCTCGGCCTTGTAGCGCTTGCCGAATTCCGCGTACGGCGAGAGCTCGGGCCCGGTCGCCAGCACGACGCGGCGCGGCGGCGCCGGATCGAGCAGCCAGTAGGCGACGACCAGCAGTGCGATGCCGACGAGGATGAACGGCCCCCACGCGAGCGCCAGCTCGCGCAGCATGACGAGCGTGCCGCGCAGGAGGCGCGCCACTAAACCGCGACTTTCTCCGTGATCGGCGCCTTCGGCAGCCAGGACTCTCCCGGCTCGAGGGTGAAGGTGAATTCCAGCGAAAAACCGTCGCCGGTCTTCTTGTAGTTCGCGATCAGCGCCCTGGTGACCGCGAACTGGGAGTCCGTCTCGAGGTGCGGATCGTCGGGATCGTAGACCTGCGAGGCGATGGTCTTGAAGCCGGCCTTGTGGATGAGGAAGTGCAGGTGCGCCGGGCGGAAGTTGTGCCGCTTCTGCGCCCGCAGCAGCGCGCCGGTCGGGCCGTCGGTCGGCACCGGGTAGCCCGCGGGCTTCACGCTTTTGAAGCTGAACGAGCCGTCGGCGAGCGTGGTGAAGCGGCCGCGCAGGTTCATCTCCGCCTGCGTCTTGTCCTGGTTCTCGTACAGCCCCACCGGCGACGAATGCCAGACATCGACTTGCACGCCGGGAACGGGTTTTCCATCCATGTCTTTGACCCAGCCCTTGAACGCCAGCGCGGGACCCGGCGTCGGAGACCGCAGCAGCGAATCGCCGTCGCTGCATTTCGGAGCGCCGGCGCGGTAGAACGGTCCGAGGTTGTTGGCCTGCGTCGGGCGCGTGCCGTTCGCGCCGTTGTTCATCAGGCAGACGAGGTTCGAGACGCCGAGCGATCCGGAGAGCAGCATCGCCTCGTTGTGGCTGGGCGTGGTTTTCTGGCCGATGGCGTTGATGGTGCCGATCGCGTCCTGGAATTCCTTCTCCGTCAGCTTCGTTTCCCGGACAAAAGCATGCAAATGACGAACGAGCGCGGACAGCAATTCTTTCGTCCGGGGATTCGGCGTGCGGTGCATCTCGCCGAGCACCGCCTCGGTGACGTCCTGCGGGGTTTCGATGATCATCGCTAGACTCCTTGAGAGGAGTCTAGCGTCAATCAGCCGCGATGGCGGTCGTTGCGCTGCTGCTGGTGCTGCTGTTGAGGACGGTCGCGCGATTCCGGAGCGCGAAACACGCCTTGTCCCTGCGATTGCGGCCGCACGATCGGCTGGCGCTGCGATTCCGGAATCCGGTGATAGGCCTGAGTCGGTTGCTGCTGCACTCGCGCCGCGGGGCTCGGCGGCCCGTTGTAGCGGCGCGGCTCGGGAGCGTTCTGGAACTGCGCGCGTACCACTGGCCCGCGCACGACCACCGGCCGATTCACGTAGACCGGGCGGTTCACGTACACCGGACGGTGCACGTACGCCGGGCGGCCGATGACGATGAGCGGCGCGAAAGGCCGCCACACGATCGGGCGATAGGCCGGCCACCACCACGGCCCGTAGACGACGTACGGGT
>JAXDQC010000042.1:0-2773 GCA_034668045.1 Betaproteobacteria bacterium
TCGAGATGAACCCGCGGGTGTCGCGCTCCTCGGCGCTCGCGTCGAAGGCGACCGGCTTCCCGATCGCCAAGGTCGCGGCGAAGCTCGCGGTCGGCTATACGCTCGATGAGATAGCCAACGAAGTGACCGGCGGCGCGACGCCGGCGTCCTTCGAGCCGACGATCGACTATGTCGTCACCAAGGTTCCCCGGTTTGCATTCGAAAAATTCCCGCAGGCCAACGACCGGCTCACTACGCAAATGAAGTCGGTGGGCGAGGTGATGGCCATCGGCCGCACCTTCCAGGAATCGTTCCAGAAGGCGCTGCGCGGCCTCGAGATCGGCGTCGACGTCCTCAACCAGCGCACGCGCGACCGCGAGACCATCGAGAGGCAGCTGGGCGAGCCCGGCCCCGAGCGCATCTGGTACGTCGGCGACGCCTTCGAGAACGGCTTCACGCTCGAAGAGGTCTATCGCCTCACCAAGATCGATCCGTGGTTCCTCGACCAGATCCAGGAGATCGTGCAGCTCGAGATGGAGCTCGACGACCGCCGGCTGGACGATATCGACAAAGAAACTCTCTTGAATCTGAAGAGGAAGGGTTTCTCCGACCGGCGCCTCGCCTACCTCTTCAACGCCGACGAGAAGATCGTGCGCGCGCGGCGCCACAAGTTCGGCATCCGGCCGGTCTACAAGCGCGTCGACACGTGCGCGGCCGAGTTCGCCACGAAGACCGCGTACATGTACTCCACCTACGAGGAAGAGGACGAGTCGGCGCCGACGACGAAGAAGAAGATCATGGTGCTCGGCGGCGGGCCGAACCGCATCGGGCAGGGCATCGAGTTCGATTACTGCTGCGTGCACGCCGCGCTCGCGCTGCGCGAGGACGGCTTCGAGACCATCATGGTCAACTGCAACCCCGAGACCGTCTCGACCGACTACGACACCTCCGATCGCCTGTACTTCGAGCCGCTCACGCTCGAGGACGTGCTCGAGATCGTCGACAAGGAAAAGCCCTGGGGCGTAATCGTGCAGTACGGCGGCCAGACGCCGCTCAAGCTCTCCAAGGAGCTCGCCGCGGCCGGCGTGCCGATCATCGGCACCAGCGCGGAAGCGATCGATATCGCCGAGGACCGCGAGCGCTTCCAGAAGCTGGTGGATAAATTGAAGCTGCGCCAGCCGCCCAACCGCACCGCGCGCTCGGCGAGCGAGGCAGTGAAGGCCGCGGAGGAGATCGGGTATCCGGTGGTGGTGCGTCCGAGCTACGTGCTCGGCGGCCGTGCCATGGAAATCGTCCATCAGCAGGCCGACCTCCAGCGCTACATGCGCGAGGCGGTCAAGGTTTCCAATGACTCGCCTGTTCTCCTCGATCGGTACCTGAGCGACGCGATCGAGGTGGACGTCGACTGCATCTGCGATCAGACCGGCGACGTGCTGATCGGCGGCATCATGGAGCACGTCGAGCAGGCCGGCGTGCACTCGGGCGATTCGGCGTGCTGCCTGCCGCCGCATTCGCTGGCGAGCCACGTCGAGCGCGAGTTGAAGCGCCAGACCGCGCTGCTGGCGAGGGCGCTCAAGGTCGTTGGCCTCATGAACGTGCAGTACGCGATCCAGCGCGACACCGTCTACGTGCTGGAGGTGAACCCGCGCGCCTCGCGCACCGTCCCGTACGTCTCCAAGGCGACGGGGCTGCCGCTCGCAATGATCGCCGCGCGCTGCATGGCGGGGCGCACGCTCAAGGAGCAGGGCATCGAGGAGGTCACGCCGACCTACTTCTCGGTGAAGGAAGCGGTGTTTCCGTTCGCCAAGTTCCCCGGCGTCGACACCATCCTCGGCCCGGAGATGAAGTCCACCGGAGAGGTGATGGGCGTGGGCGAGACCTTCGGCGAGGCGTTCGTGAAGTCGCAGATCGCCGCGGGCGTGAAGCTGCCCCGGGGCGGGCGTGCCTTCATCAGCGTGCGCGACGGCGACAAGGTCGCGGCGGTGGAGATCGCACGCGACCTCGTCGAGCTCGGCTTCACCCTGCTCGCAACGCGGGGCACCGCCGGCGTGCTCGCGTCGCACGGTATCGCGGTCACCCCGGTGAACAAGGTGGCGGAGGGCCGGCCGCACATCGTCGACATGATCAAGAACGGCGACGTGAGCTTCATCGTCAACACCGTCGAGGCCACGCGCACCGCCGTGTCAGATTCGCGCGCGATCCGCACCACGACGCTTGCGAAGCGCGTTACCTACTACACCACGGTCGCCGGCGCCAAGGCCGCCTGCGCGGGCATGAAGCACCTCGCGACCCTCGAGCCCTATCGCTTGCAGGATCTGCATGCGAAACTAGAAACCGCGGTTACCTCCTGACATGCCGAAAACCCCCATGACCCAGCGTGGCGCCGAGCTGCTGCGCGAAGAGCTCCACCGCCTGAAAACAGTCGAGCGGCCGGCCAACTCGGCCGCGATCGGCGAGGCGCGCGCGCACGGCGACCTCTCCGAGAACGCCGAGTACCACGCGGCGCGCGAGCGCGCGGGCTTCATCGAAGGCCGCATCTCCGAGCTCGAGGCGAAGCTCGCCAATGCGCAGGTGATCGATCCAAAGCTGGTCGACGCGGAAGGGCGCTGCGTGTTCGGCGCCACCGTGGACGTGCAGGACGAGGGCGGCGAGGCCACGACCTGGCAGATCGTCGGAGAGGACGAGGCCGACATCAAGGCGGGCCGCATCTCGATCAGCTCGCCGATGGCTCGCGCGCTCATCGGCAAGGAATCGGGCGAGTCGGCCGAGGTGCAGACCCCCGGCGGCCTCAAGC